>NZ_JAQIVI010000132.1 GCF_028618695.1 Natrinema soli
ACGTGACCGAACGCGACGTCGCCTTCGAGGACGTCGACGTCGAGAAAAGCCAACTCAACGAGTAACGCCTGTCGTCCGGTCGTTATGTTTCTAGTCAGTACGTTCCAGTATCTCGTTCTGCTCGCAGTCAGATCGTATCCCTGAATCCAGTGACGGAAACCGTCTTCTACCCATACACGAGACGGAGTTCGATATCGTTGACTGCCTCGAGTAACGGTTCTGTGAGATCCGTCTCGATACGAGCTTCCGTAAGGCGGTTTGCGGCACCGGCTATCGTCACGCCGGCGACTGGTCGTCCATCGTTGATAACCGGTGTCGAGATCGCGTGAAGTCCCTGCAGATCCTCCTGAAAATTCATCGCGTATCCTCTGTCCCTGATCACCTCAAGTTCGTCGAACAGCGTTTCACGGTCGGTAATCGAGTTCTCTGTTTGCGCTGGGAGCCCGTGATGGTCGATGATATCTACGACTTCGTTTTCGGGAAGGTGTGCAAGGATCGCTTTCCCAGCGGAGTTCGCGTGAAGATTGACGCGCGTACCGATCGTTGAATCGAACGTGAACGAGTTGTTGTGTGCGACACCGTACACGAACACCCCCATTCCATTCTCGTGAACAATGAGCCACACAGCCTCGTCGATATCAAACGCTAACTTGTCGATTCGCTCCTTTGCAGCGTGATAGACGTCATACTGGTTTCGAACGTGAATTCCCGTACTGAAAAACTGGAGTCCGAGACGATACTGCCCGCCTTCATTAACGACGTAATCGTTGTGCTCGAGGCTTACAAGATGTTTATGTACCGTACTCTTTGCCAGATCGAGGCGGTCTCCAAGTTCCGTTACCCCTGCACCGTTGGTCTGTTTGAGTGATTCGATGATAGTGAACAGCGTTTCGTCCGATTTGATAGAGCGTCCATCATTGGGGGGAGTTTTCATACAATTTCTACAGTGGAGTTCATTATAAGTGCTTTCCACGCTATCTCGAAGCACCGTATGGAAATAAACTGGCTGTCGTTCCCTCACATGAAACGCAGTCTGGCTATTTCGATTCGCCAATAGAACTGGGGATAGACAACCGTAGGGATGAAAATGCGCAGTATCATACATACTTACCACATAATGTCGAATATATCGTATTATCGCTCAAATTCTACTCAAGGGTTAAAAATACTAGACTCGCGTGACAACTATTATCGCGACGGCCCGTGTTTCATATCATCGAACGGAACTCAATGTGCTATACAACCCAATTACCGGCGAAAGAATTTGCTCAGATGAACGACTCGCGTCTGGAACGGTATACCGAAGTGGGATGTCGGGGTGGTCCGAGAGGTTTACTGTGATATTGGTTGGAATTCGTGCAGCGACGAATTTGACGGGTAGATCGTCGCTTACGTTCCGTTCGACGCGTGCGACGAATGGTGGGACAGACACGAGGTCACCGAGGCCCAAATCGACAGTCTTCTCGTATCGATCACCGTAGCAAATTCGAGTCTCTCCGCTCAAGATGTAGTCAGCGGTCACCGTTTTACGTGGTGATGGGGTTCGGAGTTCTCTCCCGGTTCGCCAGTGACTCGTCCCAGCCAGCTCTCGTCTGACCCGGTTGTTTCGGAACCACTGCCTGCTACGCGGGGTACCCCATCGGTCTGTGCGATATCGCCAGTAGTCTCGTCAGCGTGGATTGCTGTTAGTTCGTCAGATAGTAATCGTCGTATTGTACTTCCGTTGCTTACACTGGGCTGGTTGAAGCATAGGTGATCATCAAATCCGTCCTTTTTCCGAGTTCAGCCCGAATTGCGGTCCTTCGGACAGCTCGGTTCGACACGTTCTGGACCTGTTGGTAGGTCTCTTGGAACCGACGTAAGCTGTACTCGAACTGCACATATTTGACTGAGTCATACTCGGAGTCGACGGTTACTGTTATCTGTCTCGTCCAACGTCGTTCCATGATCGCGGCCCTATTGATGTGAGAGAACTCGTGAACAACCCTTCAAATGAATCACCCACCGAGTTACCAGAACCAGGTGAGGATAGACGGACAAGAGGCGCTTGTAGAGTACTTCGCGAGTTCACGTGGCGAACAGGATCTCGAGCACGAAATAGAACGGGCAGTTGGGTCAAGGAACCAGGTCGCCTTCATCGGCCACCAAACCCGTTAGAACGGGTACTCTCGTGACTCGTGCTGGAGCGAGATCCACTTCTTCTCGGTGACTGCCTCGAGAAAGTCCTCGCTGTTGTAGCCGCCGACGCCGGACGCGCCAGTGCCGCCGAAGGGCACGTGAGCCTCGTCGTTGATCGGCTGGTCGTTGACGTGGACCATCCCGGTGTCCAGACGTTCCGCGATGGTCTTCCCAGTGCCGACGTCGCCGGCGTGAACCGAGCCCGAGAGTCCGTATTCGGTCTCGTTGGCCAACTCGACGGCCTCGTCGATGTCGGAGAACGGGATGACAGGCGCGATCGGTCCAAAGTGTTCGAAGCAGGCCGCGGACATGTCGTTAGTAACGTCGGACAGTACCGTTGGTGCAACGACCAGCGACTCCTCGACACCGTCGATCGGAACGGTCTCGCCGCCGGTTTCGAGGATGGCACCCGCATCGATCGTCTCCTCGACGTACTCGAGCATCTCCTTGAGCTGAGAGTCGTCGATGATAGGCCCGACGACAGTCTCGGCGTCGTGAGCGGAGCCGACAGGGAGGGACTCGGCGCGTTCAGTGAGCCGTTCGACGTACTCATCGTAGACGTCCTCGTGGACGAGATGACGGTTGATCGAGATACAGACCTGGCCTTGGTGGACGAAGCTGCCGAAGGTGGCGGCGTCGATGGCCGCCTTGAGGTCTGCGTCGTCCGTGACGATGTGGGCATTGTTGCCGCCGAGTTCCATCGCCGCCTCGGCGAGATTCTCGCCGGCTGCAGCAGCGACCTGGCGGCCGATAGGCGTCGAGCCGGTAAAGGAAACGACGTCGCTCTCGGGGTGACTGGCGACAGCGTCGCCGATTTCGGAGCCGCGACCAGTGACGACGTTGAGGACACCGTCGGGGAAGCCAGCCTCCTCGAAGAGCCGGGCGAGGAGGAGTCCCCCGACGACCGGCGTGTTCGTCGACGGTTTGAGCACAACGGTATTACCGGCGGCGACCGCGGGTGCGACCGCGCGCATCGAAAGGTTCAGCGGGAAGTTCCACGGTGAGATGACCGTGACGACCCCTTTCGGCTCGCATTCGACGATGTTTTCTTTTCCGGGAATGTTCGAGTGGCTGTGTTCGCCTTTCATGCGCCGCGGGAGCGTCGTGGCTTCAGCGATCTGATCCTCCGAGAGGTGGACCGAGGTTCCAGCCATGATTTCAGAACCGCCGGCCTCAATCGTCAACAACTCCATGATCTCCTCATTATGGCGCTCGTGGACCTCGAGGAGTTCCTGAACGAGCCCTTCGCGGCGGGCCAGCGGGGTAGCCGCCCACTCGTCCTGTGCGTCGGCTGCGGCCTCGTAGGCGGCATTGACGTCATCTTCGACGCCCGCGGGAACACGCGTGACGGTCTCGCGTGTCGACGGATCTTCGACGGCGATGGTCTCCCCGCCAGCAGAGTCGATCCACTCGCCCCCCACGTATAGTCGGTCCCAGTTTCCGTCGATACTGTACGATGACTGACGCTGTTGTGCCATATGTGCGCATTCGGCGTATCGATAATCAATCTTTGGAAACGTTAACTGCAGCGTGTGCCGTTCGAACCGTCAGTGGAGCTGTCGCCGACACGCCGCTATCGGTCCGACTCCGATCGGAGAGGAACGATGCGAGAACGACCGTCGCGATAGCGTACATCTATGGTTCATTGAAACGGATTTTATTTTATCAAAAGAATATTAGATCTCGAGGGACAAGAGAACGGTATGAGTTCAAATGACGGTTCGCGACGGATTCAGTCCGCCGACCGGGTGTGTGACATATTCGAGCAACTTCGATCAGACGGCGATTCGACGGTTTCGGAACTGGCGTCGTCTGTCGACCTCAGTCCCGGGACGACCCACACCTACCTGGCGACCCTTGAGTCACGGGGGCTTATTCGAAAACGTGAGGGTAAGTATCGACTCGGGCTCGAACTGCTCCCGTACGGAGAGCACGTTCGGCACCAGAACGCCCTGTACAAGGCGGCGACGGAGGAGATCCACCGGTTGGCTCACGACAGCGGCGCTTGCGCCCACCTGATGACGGAGTACCAAAACCAACTGCTGGTCCTGCAGGAGGTCTACGGTGAGAAGGCGATCGGCACGACGTTCCACTCACAGAAGCTTGAACAGCCGCAGAAATCCTTCCACTGTACCGCGGCCGGGAAGTCGATCCTCGCACACTTACCGGACGACCGCCGTCAGGAGGTCGTCCAGGAGCACGGACTCAAAGAGTTCTCCTCCACAACGATCACCGACGAACCTGTGCTCATCGAGGAACTCGAGACGATCGAGGAACGGGGGTTCGCACTCAATGATCAGGAACACATGCAGGGCATCCGCGCCGTCGGCGCCCCCATCCAGTACGATGACGAGAGGATCATCGGTGCAATCAGCCTCTCCGGTTCCGCGAGCAACTGGAGCGGCGACCGGTTCCGTCGAGACCTCCCTGAGGAAGTGATGCGAGTCGCCAACGCGATCGAAGTAAATCTCCACTCTGCAGGGCATTCCGCGGCCCGAGGATGATTTGACCCTTTCAAAAGACTGCTCGCCGTTCGCGGGCAGCGTCGGGGACGCGGCAGTTTGAGCGGAGGACTGCGCGAAGCTATTACAAACGTATACATGTAATATTCATTCGCCGTCTCGGGTATGGTTGACAACGCTACTGTATTTGACCATATCAAATAGAGGGGCGCCAGCCCCGGATATATTAGTATCCTTTTCCGGAAATATTCTCTCTAACACATGGATATATATTCTTCTGCCGGGCTCTCTTGAGACGAAATGGCATCAGAGATGAGTCAGCCGAGACAGGAGGATCTAGAACAGTATCACGTCATTGACGGTGACTGCCACTACATGGAGTCGTTCGAGGACGTCGCGGAGTACATGGAGGAGCCTTGGAAGACGAAGTACGAGAAGAGCAACTTCGACGAGAAGGGGGCGAAACAGAACCTCAGTTCGTTCTTCCCGTTCTCAACTGGCGACCGGCAAGCGTACGGAAAGATCGAGCGCGAACACTCGTCGTACCCCGATGCGCCCGAAACGCCCGAACGAATTCGGGAAGGAATGGAGTCGATCGGCGTCGACGAAACGCTGCTGATCTCTCACCTGATCCTCTCCGGCGCCGCAACGACTGCCGATGACACCCGTCAGAGCGCCTTCGCAAAGGCGTACGTCGAGTACATGCTCGAGGAGGTACTCGACCCCGACGAGGGAATCCATGGGCTCGCACCTGTCCCCTATAGTGACCTAGACGCCTCCATGGAGATCCTCGACCGGATCGAAGACGAGGAAGCGTACGCCGGCGTGTGCTTCGTCACCGCCGGTGCGACGCCGCCGCTCGGCAATCGAAAGTACGATCCGCTCTACGAGCGCTGTGAGGAACTCGGCCTCCCCGCGGTGTTCCACACCGGCGGCGCCGGCCTCGACGAGTACGTCCGCGCCGGCTACCAGGAGATGATCGAGACCCACACGCTGGGCTTCCTCGAGTCGAACATGTCCCAGATCGTCAGCCTGGTCTGTCAGGGCGTTCCAGAGAAATTTTCCGACCTCGACATCGTGTTCATGGAATCGGGCGTCACGTACCTCCCCGGCCTGATGACACGTCTCGACGAGGAGTACCTCAAGCGGCCCGAAGAGGCGCCCTTGCTCGAGAAGAAGCCCGGTGAGTACATTTCCGATTTCTACTACGGTACTCAGCCCCTCGAGGTGTCGGCCGAACCGAGCTACCTCGAGGACTGTTTCGACATGATCGGGACGGACAGTCTGATGTATGCCTCCGATTACCCTCACTGGGACTACGATCGACCGACAACGGTCATCGACCTGCCCTTCCTCTCGGAGGACGAAAAGACGCAGATCCTTTCGGAGAACGCCAAGGAGGTATTTGACCTATGAGCGGCACGGAACTAATCGAAGTAGGGGCCGACGCCGAGTTCGACGACGGCGATCGCGAACTCGTTGAGGCAAACGGCATCGAGGTAGGCGTTATCCGAGCCGACGGGGAGTACTACGCAGTCCAGAACCGGTGTCTCCACGACTGCGGGCCGGTTGCCGAGGGGAACGTCGGGGAGAAATTGGTCGGCGAGTTCGTCGAACCCGGAAAACGCGTCGACAAGAGCTTCGACGAGGACGAGCTCATTATCTCCTGTCCATGGCATGGGTGGTCCTACGACCTCGAGACGGGTGAGCAGCTCGCCGACGATAATATCGTCCTCCCAACCTACGACGTCGTCGTCGAAGAGGGGATCGTCTACGTCAACGTATAAAGAGTGCTATCGCCGCTGAATTGCGGGAGATACTGCAAGTGGTAGCTGACCATCCGTACCGATCTCGCCGACCGCGCTTCCTGATAACGGAAAATAGCACCATTAACCGTTATCTTTATACTTGATAGAAGCTACCATGTAGCTATGTTTGGAGGTCAGAGCTGGGAGAACGATGAGCACGCTTCCGGTGAATCGGTTACTCCGGAGACGAAGTCGATCGAAGACATAACTTTTGTCGATACGGGAGTGGGACCGACACTGAAGTTTCTCATCGCGTTCGTAACCGGTGCGTTCGTCTTCCTATTCCCGATTCAGTGGGAGGGACAGACGACGATTCCACTCGACGTCATGATGACGCTTTTGCAGGAGTTCTCAATGCCGCTCGTCGAGGCGTACACGCTACTGTTGTTATTACTGGGCGGGGTCCTAACGACGCTCTCTGAACTACACTACCGCGGGATACAGACTGTAAGCGAACGAACCGAAACGTTGCTCGAGCTCGACTACTGGCGAACCTCTATCCTGTTCTGGGCGCTTCGCCTCGTCGGGTCCGCGCTTGGCGTGGCGATCTTCTTTGGCATCGGTCCCGAGTGGATATTCGCCGATCCAATCGTGGAAACCGCGTGGGGTGCGCTCGCGATTACGGTCGCGCTCGTGATTTCGCTGGGCGCAATCTTCGTCAACCTGCTCGCCGAGCTCGGTGGGCTCCAGTTCATCGGGACGCTGGCCCAGCCAGTCATGCGGCCGCTCTTCAACCTTCCCGGCCGATCAGCGCTGGACAGCGCGGCATCGTGGCTCGGCTCGTTCAGCGTTGGCTACTACCTCACGCGTAACGTGTTCGATCGCGGCGGCTACAACAAACGCGAGGTGTTTGTGATCTGTACCTGCTTCGCAACGGCGAACCTGGGAACGGTCGGAGCGGTTTCAGCTGTGCTCGGAATTCTGCATCTCTTTCCGATTGTCGTCTTCCTGTACCTCGTCGCGACCCTCATCGTCGCTGTGATCCTCGTCCGGCTCCCGCCACTCTCGACGGTGCCCGAGGAGTACATCGCGGAACCTGATCCCGAACCGCAGTTTACCGGGAGCGTCGGCGAATATTTCCGATTCGCATTCAACGAGGGGGTCAAAACCGCCGAGAAGGGCGATTCGATCATCCGAACCTCGATTGTAGGGTTCGTTGACGGTACGAAACTGGCTGGAATGATCATTGGGACGATCGTAACGGTTGCGATGGTCGTGCTTCACCTCGAGCAGAACACCGAGTTCTTCGTGTATATTTCGGCTCCATTCGTACCACTCATGAATATTCTGGGGATCCCGGACCCACAGCTGGCCGCAACAGGGATCATCGTCGGCGGTGCGGAGTACTTCATCGGCGCGACAATGGTCGTTGAAGCCGACACCGTTACGCAGGTGTTCGTTGTGATTGTTACGAGCGGGCAGGCGATATTCTTCGCTGCTACGGCCCCGATGATGGTCGATATGTTCGACGACATTCCCATGCGGTTCCGTGACCTGTTCGTCCTGTTAGTCCTCCGCACTGCTCTTCTCATCCCTATCGCCGCAGTTCTCACTCATGTCGCCGTACTTATCGGAGCGATCTAGTCCTCGAGAACGGTATCTCTCTCAATCGATATTCAGGATACAGTCCATCAGCGCGGTCAGAGCCACGAGGGAAGAGCAGGAGAGCAGTGCGATCGTCAACCCAACTTCTGAATTCGGGTTAGTAGGGATGGGTGGACTTGCTATATTAGATGTTAGAATATTCTACTCATGGGCTGTTCCTAAACGCAGTAGGTCATCTCATTCTTGCATTATGGAAAGAGTTCGAAGATAACTTGATCGTGGTTCTGAACGGGGCGCCGTACTTTCAGGCGTCGGCCGTCACGGACCTGGCAGCCCGTGACGACCTCACCTTCGTCACATTACCAGCATATTCTCTTGGACTAAATCCGGTCGAAGAATGCTGGAGACAGTTCCAATCAGACTTCGGAATCGGTTCTTTGGCTCACTTTCCAAACTCACAACCGGATTGATACTGCTCTTGATCAGCTCTCTATACCAGAAGCAAGCAATTATCTCTAATGCGTACTATAGTTTCGAATGTTCCGTCTGGGGTAAGAACCAGCCCCGTGCGGATCTCGAGGTCGACACACCGAAGATGCTTACAGCCGTCGTCTGGCTGACGTTGCTCGAAATCCGGACAAGCTACACGTCTTTCCCTCGACGTCGACGTTGTAGGTGTTTCTGCTCTCACTGATAACCTCGTAGAGGGAACCCACCGTGGCGAAGCGGATGTCCATCTCCTCGCTCAGTGCACGGCGGGTTCGCGGCTCGTCGATCGAGAAGCCACCGGCCTCGAGTGGAGCCGGTGGTGCTGGTGTCTCGCACTGATCGTTGAACGCATCACGGCGATTTCGCTCTTGGCCACAGTTTTGACAGCGCCAGTATCGTGTCCGGTACTTGGAGCAGTCGGTAAGATCGATTTCGGATGGTGTCGGTTCTGTTCCTGGTAACCACTCATCGATCACGATCAGTTCGTGTCCGTTCAGTCGAGCGACGTCACCGGAATACCTCTGCTCTCGGTCACTGGTCTCTCTGTGCTCGTGATGGATCGGTCGATCTGTCTCATAGGTACTCTCGAGGCACTTGTCGTCGCGTCTCACCCGTCAGGCGCGAAAAACAAGCTTTCAGGTACTTGGTGGTGGAGAGATTTGCTGTATGGGGATCTCAGTCCCGGTTTGTTCGAAGCAGCACCCCGAGACCGTTCAGTACCTCACAGAAATGGTCCTGTCCCTCGCTGAGGGATATTCTTAAGCGGGACGATAGCAAAGATTGGAAGTACAGAGTCGAGCAGTTTACTGAAACACTGGAGACGATTTTCTGTTTCACGGTAGCTGTGGTCGTTTTCAAGGCGATACCAGTGGATGACGACGTGTTTCCAGCGGGCGAGTCTGTTGGTGGACTCGCTCGCGTTCGTTCCCAATGCTTGTTTGACCAGACGCTTACACGTCCTCATGAAGCCGAGGAGATCTACTTCGACCATATTTGTCTTCCTCAGCTTTGTCCTTACCGATGTGACGGTCTATCCCGCCGCTGCACCTGTCTTCAACAAAGCAGGAAAGACTAAGGGTTGGGACAAAGATACGCAAGTATGACAGACATCCATCGGATCGAACATGCTCGAATCGGTGTTGAGGATTTAGAGGCTGCGGTTTCTTTCTATACGGACGGACTCGGTTTAGTAGAATTCGAACAGAAAGACGGAGTTGTCTACCTCGGTTGCGGGCGGGATGACAACTACGACGTGGGACTTATTGAAGGAGAGACGGGGATCGAACACTTTGCTGTTCGTGCAACGGATGCCTCCGTGGTTGAAGAATATGAACAACGACTCGAAGGTGCTGATGTCTCTACTGAACGAACAGATGGGAACGAACCTGGGCAGGAAGCTGGGGTTCGTTTTTCACTTCCGAGCGGAGTTGCGATGGAAGTTGTCGCAGTCTCCGACGACAAGTACCAGCATTTCGAGGAACCGAAAGTTTCCCGTGGTGGCCAAGCTCCAGCAGATGTGAACCACATCCAGTTTTTGACTCCCGATGTCGTCGCCGATATGGAGTTCCTGCGTGACTCTGTTGGGCTGAAAATCTCCGAGATCGCGGGCTCACCCGATGATCCTGAAATCGCGTTTGCACGATGCAAGACCTTTCATCACGACGTGGCATTGAAGTCCTCACAGGCTTTGGGCGAGACGGACAATACGAGCCTTCACCATCTCGCCTTCGGCTTTGATTCGGCAGACCATCTCGTGAATTTCATCGATAGCGCAGTGAATGCGGGTTGCGAGTTCGAGCGGGGAATCGGACGGCATCACGGTGGGAACAACATCTACGCCTACATCTGGACACCTGGGGGAAATCGTCTCGAACTCAACACACAGATGGCGACACTCACCCGAGAGGAACCAGAAATCTCTGAGGACTACGAAAGCGCCACAGTTGCATGGGGACCTGACGCACCAGAATCATTTACGAAGGGTTCAGGATTGCTCCACAAGAAGTGACTCCTACTGATCGATACTTACGCACACCTACCTAACGACTGTTTCAGCGGGAAAGGTAGCGAGCCAATAGAATTTCAACGAGCCATATTTCATCGTCTCCACGAAAATCGTCCTCGTGAAGACCGATGTGGAACAGACAACCTTCATTTCCGTGTAGTCCGAAGAATCACGTCAGCTATGGATTTTATTAATAGGGAAGGAAGGAATAATTCAATTCGGCAGTCATTATATGACACTCTCGTTGAGTTTTAATACGGTCTCCATATAGCTACTGGCCCACACATCGACCAATTCGAGTTGCTTCGGGCGATACGCAGGTTTCAGTTCGCTTCGAGTGGAATAATATCGTGCTCTCATGCTGTAGCTATCACTAATTTGACCAGGATATCCATCTACGGAATGTATAAATATCGACTGTTTCTCAATTATACCTGATTAGAATCATTCCTCGGATTGAAGGTAGTTTACGAAAGATCTGTAGACTAGCGCTTGAGAGTGCTATTTGGAGAGGGTACTACGAAGAAAACGAATCCAATTTTGAGTGCTATTCTATCTAGCAATAATCTTTTAAAGAGCTTTATATGGATCTTAAGTCATTTCCTAGCCGGTATTCTTGAGAAATACATTTTAAAAACAGTAATATCCTTCACTATATAATATAACTCTCATATATGCTAATGTACATCTTTGAGTAGCGTTCGCCAACTGATCCCACCGGTGCGGTCTCGAGCGGGCACCCCAACGGATTCGACCGCCGGACAAAAGTCACAGCACGGGCCATCAACGGCATATTTACAATCATATGGTTGTGATTATCTGGAGTCGATACTAGCGGCTTCGTGGTGGGTTTCACTTACCAGCTTCACGCCCCATTCCTCCGTTCTCATGCGAGCAAAGCGTCAGTAGTGTCGATTCCAGTATTGTACAAATACTGTGTCTCTGGAACGGATGGATGAGCCCCCTAAATTATATAGGGGAGAATATTGTATGGCATGTCATGTCAACACAGACAAGGAGTATTAAAACGGCACAAAATATTTTTGCTATTCTGGAATCGATAGCGGAGAGAAATCAGCCGACCTGTACGGAACTTTCCGAGGACATTGATCTGTCCGTTAGCTCTATCTATAACTACCTCAAAACGCTGGAAAACGAGGGCTACATCGTTGAGAACGATGGTAGATATCGACTCAGTTTAACGTTCCTCAAGTACGGTCGGATGGTTCGAAACTCGTACCCGGTCATGCACGCAGCGATCGAACCGGTAGACCTGCTGGCGAAGGCGATTGACGAGTACCTCTCCGTCTTTGTCAGAGAGAAACACAGCGCCGTGATGATCCACGAGGCGAATAGCTATTTCGCCGTGGAGACGCCAACGCGATTTCTCGGCGAACCGTTTCACCTAACGAGATCCCCGCAAGGGAAGGTCATCCTGGCCCATATGCCGGACGAATTTAGACGAAACATCCTCGAGATGGACGATCTCGATACGCAACGTCGGGACGAACTCGAGCAAGAACTCGAGGCGATCACGAATCAGCGACTCCTCGTCGACGACGGGCAGACACACGAAAATATCTGGGCGGTAGCGGCTCCCGTAAGGACGGGTAGCGAAATTTATGGCTCGCTGATGATCAGTACGATTCGCCACCGGCTGGTCGACCAGCAGGCGCGGACTGAACTGTCGGACCTGCTTGATCGGACCGTACAGGAAGTCGAGCACCGACTGGCGAAGTACGACTTCGATGATCTGTATACAACGTGGTAGTCGGGTCAGTCGAAGTGGCTTTTCGTGTGTCGTTCGGGTCCGAGTTCACCAGTAACTTTATTGCCAAGTACGTCGACAGACACTGGTGGACGATGCCATGAGTGAGAACAACACACATGAATCGGCAGTAACGGCAGAGACAGCAGAAACGGACTACGATGCGATCGTCGTTGGTGCCGGCTTCTCCGGCCTCTACCTGCTCCACCGCCTGCGAGACGAGTTCGGTCTCTCGGTTAAGGTAATCGAGAAAGCGGACGATGTCGGCGGCACCTGGTACTGGAACCGGTATCCCGGCGCTCGTTGCGACAGCGAGAGTCACGTCTACTGTTACTCCTTTAACGACGAGATCCTGGAGGAGTGGGACTGGAGCGAACGATATCCCGAACAACCTGAGGTCCTCGAGTACCTCAGATTCGTCGCGGATCACCTCGACTTGCGACGGGACATCGACTTCGAACGAGAGGTGACGTCGGCGGTCTTCGACGAAGCTGGCGGCCGATGGGAGATCACGACCGATGACGGCTCACAGGAGACCGCCCGGTACTTCGTGTCGGCGGTCGGCTGTCTCTCCAAGCCGTTCATCCCCGATTTCGGCGGCGTCGATTCCTTCGAAGGCGACTGGTACCACACCGGAAAATGGCCTCACGAGCCAGTCAGCTTCAGTGGCAAGCGGGTCGCAATAATTGGGACGGGCGCAACCGGCATCCAGGTCATTCCGGAAGTCGCACCGGAAGCGGGCGAGCTAACCGTCTTCCAGCGGACGCCAAACTATGCCGTTCCGGCACGGAATCGGCCGCTCGATGACAAGGATCGGGAGGAAATCAAACGAAACTACGACGAGATTCTCGAGAAAGCCCACAACTCCGGCTTCGGCCACCCCTTTGAGGCCGCACACGAAACTGCAGAAGGACTCTCTAATGAGGAGGTCGAAGAACTACTGCAACCCCGCTGGGAGGAAGGCGGCTTCCGGTACATGCTCACGTTCGGCGATCTCATCACTAATCCGGAGACAAACGAGTACGTCTCCGACTTCATTCGCGACAGGATCCGCGAGACGGTCAACGATCCGGAGCTCGGAGAGAAGCTCGTGCCAACGGATCACTACTACGCGACCAAACGCCCGCCGCTTCACACGAACTACTACGAGACGTTCAACCGCGACAACGTAGACCTGGTCGACGTCCGCGAAACACCGATAGAACGGATCACGCCGGAGGGGGTTCGGACGACCGATGCCGACTACGAGTTCGATACGATCATCTACGCGACCGGGTTCGACGCGATGACGGGAACGCTGCTACAAATGGATATCCGCGGCCGAGACGGATTGACGTTGGAGGAGAAGTGGAGCGACGGACCGAAGACCTACCTCGGCCTGTCTGTCCACAGCTTCCCCAACATGTTCACGATTACCGGCCCGCAGAGTCCGTCGGTGCTGAGCAACATGCCGGTCTCAATCGAACATCACGTCGAGTGGGTCTCCGAGACGATCAAGTCGCTCGTCGACCGGGATGTGCCTCTCATCGAACCGACGAAAACCGCAGAAGACGCTTGGACTGAACACAACCGACAGGTCGGCGAGTCGACGTTGTACACCGAAGCTGACTCGTGGTACATGGGCGACAACGTTCCCGGAAAACCCCGCGTCTTCACACCGTACGTCGGTGGTGTCGACGTCTATCACGATACGATTCTCGAGGCCGCCGAAAAGGACTACGAAGGTTTCGAACTGACCGAGTCCACCCAGGATCTCGGACGACAAGGAGAGCAACCTCGGTTGAGCGTGATGGAAGGCGATTAATCGGCGAACTCCCCCTACTGCCCGTTTTCTGGTCTCACTTCGAGTGGCAGTACCACTGGGTTCGAGTCAGTGTGTACAGTGGACGGTCACTGATCCGACGCATAGCACAGGGGTTCGAGAAACGTACCGACTACAGCAGTACCCATACCGAGTCGGATCGAAGATCGGGAGATTCTCGTTCGAGATAGCAGCCGGCTTGAGCAGTTCATTCCCGGTCAGACTGCTGGTATCGGCCCCCGATTGGCACTGGTGTAACAGTTCGTACTACTGTGTACCAACGCACACCTAGCCGCGACAGCGTTGACAGTGATCGGATCTCATCGCGATACCGAGCGATTTACACTCGGCACAGGTTACTTCGCCGCAATCTGCACATTCGAAGCCGTTTGTGGTTTCCGTAATCGGAGCGCCATTTTCGAGAACGGTACTGCTACAGATATGGCATACTGTCGCCATATATTGACATCATCATAGATCCATATATACCTTTCCCCGAGACTTGAACAGCCCGATGAACGCGTGACTCTGGCACTACGCCAGTAACCCGGATCGAACCAGTCAACATCAACAGTCTTCCTGCGGTCCAGCGGTGGTATCCGCCGACCGAGGAGACAGCGACGATTGGTATTTTATATGACGGATCAACACATTTATTGTGAGGGGTGTTGACACTCCACAGTGATGTCCTCGAAGACACCGGCAGAAGTGACGGCTGCGGACGAACCACATCAGGAAATTTCGGGGCTCCTTGAGCAGATGGGAGCAGCCCCGGCACCGACGTTTAACTCGCTTTCACCGGAGGGTGCGAGAGAAATGATCAACGCCATGTTCCCGACATCGGAGGAGCCAGAGCCCGTCGGAGACACGATGGATCTGAAGATCGGTGACGAGGGAATCCCGATCCGCGTATACATTCCGGAAGGAGAAGGCCCCTACCCAACGTTCCTGTATCTCCACGGTGGCGGCTGGGTCGTTGGCGATATCGACCTATACGATGCGACCTGTCGGGCGATCACCAACGAAGCTGACTGCATGGTCGTTTCAGTTGACTACCGACTCGCACCCGAGTACGAGTTCCCGACGCCGGTGGAAGACTGTTACACCGCCGCTGAGTGGGTGCTCGATACTGCGGAACCGATGCAGATCGATACGGACAACGTCGCAATCGGGGGCGATAGCGCGGGTGGGAATCTCGCCGCGGCCGTCACACTACTGGCTCGCGAACGCGGTGGGCCGTCGTTCGACCATCAGGTGCTCATCTACCCCGTCACGGACCACGAGTTCGACACCACGTCTTACCAAGAGAACGCTGAAGGATACCTCCTCACGAAAGCCGACATGGAGTGGTTCTGGGAACACTACCTCAGAGACGATATCGACGCGATGAGTCCGTACGCATCGCCGCTGAAAGCCGAGAGCCTTGAGGGGCTTCCGTCTGCGACCGTCGCTACCTGCGGGTTCGATCCCCTCTGTGACGAGGGTGCCGCGTACGCGGCCCGCCTCGAAGACGCCGGCGTGGACGTCACCCATCACCACTACGACGACGCGATCCACGGGATTGTCCAAATGCTGGTCGAACCGATGAACCTGACTCGAGGCCGCGAACTCATCGGCGACGTTGCGACCGATCTGCAGCGAGTGTTCGACTGAATTGCTGCCGATAACCGGCAGCCTTCGGTTATTTGGCCGTTCCAGTTAGCGGCACGTACGTTGAATCACCGTTGGAAACGAATAGTAGCGATACGATCCTATACGGGCACCGTCTATAGTAACTATAGAATTTCTCACTCACAGATTATTGCTGAACATAGTGGATAATCTCGACGAGGCACTGTCTCGTTCTGCACCTCCTCAATCGGCGTCTTTCCACCGAGAGCTTGGTGCGGTCTCTAACGGTTCTAGTAGTGCATAACCTGTTCAAGCCACTTGCGGACACTTGACCGCCTGCCCACCCACGAGTTAGGGAAGCGTCCGATCCGCATTTTGATGGTGTGAAACCACTTTTCGGTCAGGTTTCGCTCGGTATAGTTGACCTGACCGCTCAGTTCGACTCGAGAGAGTACAGTCCAATAGCCGAATTGTCGACGAGAAACGTAGCCTCTGAAAGATCGTATTTCTCCTCGAGTTGATGCAGAAACGTAGCCGCCGGATCGGTGCCATGCCGATCAAACAGCGCGACATCGAGAATCATCTTCGTCTCGATGTCTGTTGCAGCGTATAATCAAGACTAGATAGTGCCCGGGTACAAACTATATCAGACTTCTAATCAACCTCGCCCACGTAGTATCTTCGTACTCGTTAAGTAATTGCTCAAGTTGCCTCCGCTCATTCGACTCCTGTTCAGGAGCGGTTTCACTAGATGACTGTTCGTCTGAAGCACCGTTAGAGGCGTCAGTTGAGCGATCGTCTGAAGTATTCTCAGCGGTGCCGGTCGAAGTTCTAGTAATCGAGTACTGACTAAGCAGATGTTCGACGATCTGTAGTGTCCAGTTGATTCGTGTGTCTACTGAAGTGTCATACCGGGTCACTTCAACGATGAATCCCGGTTTCTGTAGGTCGTGGTCGGTTTTGTGGATCAACAATGGGCGGTCACCAGTAATTAGATTCCCTCGTTTGAAGCGGTGGTAATCTGGCTGGGAGTCGCCGAGGTGATTGGTATTCATGTATTCCACAGTCCTCGTCGCATTTTGGCGTGCACCACTTGCTGTAGTCGGATAGATTGCTTGCCCAACGCCAGACGGTCCAACGTCCTCTTGGTAGATTCCCTTTGAGCTGTGCAAATTGAACACGAGGTCGGCGTCATGGCTGGTAACGACATCCCAGATAGCGCGCGCGAGTGGTGTGGTTGGCGTTTCACCAGGTGGGAACTTTCGATTGAGATTCCCATTGTCATTCGAGAGGGTTCCCGATTCAATTGCGGTGGGATTTGATTCGGGGATAAGAACGAGTTTACCCTCGTCTATCGACCACTCTCGCATCTTCTGTGCCGCCCGATATCCTGCTGCTTCATCACCGTGAATTCCACCGACAACAACGGCTGTTGAACCTCCCACTCCTGAGTCGATGACAACGACCTCCGTTTCATCAGCAGTTCCTTCCCGAATCTTGTACCATTCCTCTGTGCTCGCCTGTGCGACTTCGACAGCTGTAGATCCGACAGCAGTCGTACCGAGAGCAGCGGTTCCAACCTGGAGAAACCGCCGCCGGTTTGTATACGTCCTCATCTTCGTAGGGCCGGATTCCTTCATGATACATCTTTTGAGGAATATAAACTGTTACTTCGTTATAGATTACCTGTCAAGAAGAGCCAGAAAGAACCGGAATCTTACAATGTAGAAGGCGTCTTCATAATCACGTAGACAGAGGCTAGATATGAGCGTGTCACAGAAAGCGTCACGTATGAGGTTGCGGGACGTGGGAATTGTGTCCAGCACAACCCAAGCCCTGACGCGATCGCCGTCCGTTCACGCTCCCAACAGTCATCAAATTCCACCGCGTAGCTTTCGCTGAGCAGGTCAGCGAGCATTGATCCAACCTCGTTCTACGACCCGCTCGTTTCTCAAACTGGCCGACTAGACGCTGCCATTCTACCGGAGCCATCTGTGTATAATGAATCCACCCCGATCGCGACTCGGTTGGCGCGACTCCTCGATTGATCGGATTACGACCCCCTTCCCTACGCAGGAACGGAGAAGAGGGCCGAACGACTTCGTCTTGACCGTCGCACCGAGATCCGTGCGAATCATCGAGTGATGGTCTTAATGATCGCGAATTGTTCCGTATCGCGGAATCCAAGATAGCGGCTAATAACCCGGAATCGATGCATACTATAGTGTTGCGGCTCGAACCGGTATCGGTCTCAGCAGTGGTTGGCCGATCGAGAACGGACGAGCAATATATTTACAGTGGTGTCTCTGTAAATCTACGATAAGAGCGAGAATGGTGATCTATTGTGCTATATTTCATATGTTCGCAATCGCGGAACGGAATCTGCACGAATCTTTCACGGAAGCGGGTTGCCGTATCTGTCTATCACGGATTGAGGTGATGGCTTAAACCCGTTCCGTAAAACGGAACCACAAGGATTCGCTGAGCCGTCATCGTAATGGGGCTCGCTGGAGACACCGACCGAGTCGGCGCCGCTTCCTAACGGTGGGACACTTTCACTCGCGTAGCCGCCGGTCGAACTCGTGGTTCGGCCCCGCCACCGTCACCATTTGTTCGCTACGCGATATCGACGCCTGCTATCGATCACAGCCGCTCTCGGAAAACAGTGTTCGCCTCGGAGCGATGGGATGGTCGAGGTACCGTCTGAGTCGATAACTACATGACATACCGTGCTAATCGTATACACGTGCCACTATCAGATGTTTCTGTCATCGACTGCGGACAGGTGATCGCAGGACCGCTGTGTGCAACCTTTCTCGCCGATCTAGGCGCGGACGTCGTCAAAATCGAACCGCCGAACGGCGAGATGTATCGCAGCTACAGGCGGACCCTCAACGGCGAGCCGTACAACCCGGGGTTCGAGCTGTTCAACCGGAACAAGCGGGCGCTTTCGCTCGATCTGAAGTCCGACGAGGGCGGTGAAATCGTCCACGACCTCGTCGAGGAGACCGATGTCTTCGTCCAAAACTGGCCGCCGGGCGTTGCCGAGCGCCTCGACGTCGATTACGAGACGCTGCGCGATATCAACGAGGACCTCATCTACGTCCACGTCACGGGATACGGACAGTCCGGACCGATGGCGGACTTGCCCGGAATGGACGCGATGACCCAGCACGTATCGGGCTTCACGAGCCTGCTCGGCTACGACGACGACCGCCCGCCGATCCGGTCGCAGTCGTCGCTCGCCGACTACTTCGCGGCGTACAGCGCGACGATCAGTGTGCTCGGAGCGCTCATCGACCGCGACTCGACGGGCGGACAGAAAGTGGAAATTTCGCTGCTCGAGGCGCTCGCGCATAACCTCGACGCAGCCTACGAGTTCTACAACAACCTCGGCGAGGAGTTGGAACGGGGCGGACGGAACCTTTACTATCAGCCGGACATGCTCTACGGGGCGGCCGAAGCGGCCGACGGCTACGTCTCCGTTGCGTTGCTGTTGTACTCCGACCGGATCTGGCGAGCGTACTGCGAACTCCTCGACCGGCCGGACCTGCTCGAAGCGGAGCGCTATCGGACCGTCGAGGGTCGGGTCGAAGACGTCGAGCACCTCCGATCGAAGTTCGAGGACTGGCTCGGGGAGCAATCGGTCGAAGACGCGGTCGATACGCTCAACGAGATGGGAATTCCCGCCGCTCCGTACCAGACGATCGCCGAAGCGGCGGAGATGGAACACATGGAACATCTTGGAGTCTTCGAGGAGATCGACCACCCGCGGTACGAGGAACTGACGCTGACGTCGACGCCGCTCTCGCTCTCCGAGTCCGACGTCTCCCTCCGCAGCCGGGCGCCGTTTCTCGGCGAGCACAACCGCGACGTGCTCCGCGAGCGGGGCTACGACGAGGACGAGATTGAGCGACTAGTCGAACGCGGCATCCTCGTCGAGACCGAGTGACGAGGCGATCGCCGTTCCCCGCGAAGTTCGGTCGCGTCGATTCGAGCCGACTTCCTCCGAGATCACTCCCTCGGACCGACGGTTACTGACTGCCCTCGCTCGGCCCCGCGGCACCGGCCTCGATCATTCGCTCGATCTGTTCGTCGGAGTAGCCGAGCTCCTCGAGGACCGCGCGCGTGTGTTCGCCCTGGTCCGGCGGGCGTTCGCCGAGATCGGGGCGCCCGTCGGTCGTCGAGAACGGCGGGTTTGCAGTTTTGACCGGCGTGTCCGTGTAGAGGTTGTGCGAGTCAGTGAGCATGTTCCGCGCCTCGAGGTGGGGGTCCTCGGTGACCTCGTCGACGTGCTGGAGCGGTCCGGCCGGAACTCCAGCGGAGGCCAGTTGCTCGCAGAGATCCTTCCGATCGCAGTCGCTGAACTCGTCGTTCAGTATCTCACGGAGATCGGCCCGGTTTTCCCATCGCTGCTCGTTCGTATGGAACCGATCGTCGGTGATCAGGTCCTCCCGATCGATGGTCTCGCACAACCGCTCGAAGAAGTGATCGTTAACCACGCTGAGATAGAAGGGGTCGTCGTCCGCCGCGTGGAATACTTCGTTCGGCGCCAATCCGGCGAATCCCGTCCCGGACCGCTCCGCGATCTCGCCGCTACCGGTGTAGTGTGCGATCCAGTATCCCATCCAGGCGGTCGCGACTTCGAACAGGTTCACGTCGATGTACTCGCCGGCGCCTGTCTGTTCGCGCTCGAGAAGCGCCGACGCGAGGAGGAACGCAGCGGTCGTGCCGGTCCCCCAGTCGATCACGCTCGCGCCGATCCGGACCGGCGGACGGTCCTCGTACCCGATGGTGGACATCAGCCCGCTCATGGCCTGAATGATCGGATCGTACGCCGGCCATTCGGTGTACGGGCCTTCCTGTCCGAACCCGGTAAGCGAGAGGTAGACGACGTCCTCGTTGGTCTCCGAGACCGAATCGTAGTCGAGTCCGAACTTCTCGACGACGCCCGGTCGGAAGCTCTCGACGACGACGTCGGCCTGGTCGGCGAGCTCTCTCGCCGCCGCCTGCCCCTCGTCCGTCTTCATGTCGAGACAGACGCTCCGCTTCCCGGCAAGGTTGACGGACGCGAACATCGCCCCGCCGAGTAGGCCGCGGAACGTATCGCCCTCCGGTGGTTCTACTTTAACGACGTTAGCCCCGAGCATCGCGAGGAACTGCGTCGAGACGGGGCCAGCGATCGATTGGGTCAGGTCTAGGACGTCGATCTCTTCGAACGGCTGCATGTAACTATCCCATCGAGTGGGGAGCCCAAAACAGTTTTCCCGAGTTCGCTCCGTTTCGGTCGGGTCGGTGGGTGTGACTCGCCTATCGGCATGTCTCCGTTCCGGCTCGGCTGTGCCCTCCGAACGGCCGTGCTCCGAGGGGGGGTCCGCGTGACGCATCCGCGTCAGCGGTGATTCCGGTTCGGTCGACGGACCGATCGGCCGTGGTCGACGACGTCGTCAGTCCTCGTAGAACCCCGTACCGACGTCCTCGCCGGTCCGGCCCTCCGAAACGAGTTCGCGGAGGTACGGCGCTGGCTCGTACCTGTCCGCGCCGTACTGCTCGTGTAGGGACTCGAGTTTCTCGAGAATCACGTCGAGCCCGGTCTCGTCGGCGTACGTACACGGTCCCTCGGGGAACCCCGTCCCGAGTCGCATCCCGGTGTCGACCGCGTCGGCGGTCGCGACGCCGTCACCGATGAGGCGCGCGGCCTCGTTGACGATCATCGCGTCGACGCGCAGCGTGTCGAAGTCCTCGCCGTCCTCGTAGTCGGGGCCGTCGCTGTTCTCGTACTCGTAGTGACCTTTCCCGGTCTTCCGGCCGAGTTCGTTGTTTTCCACTTTCTCCTCCATCAGGGGTGGGACCTCGACGTCGCCCGCTCGTCGAACGTGATATGAGACATCGATACCGGTCAGGTCGACGAGTTCGAACGGCCCCATCGGGTACCCGCGCTGGTGGACCATGGCCGCGTCGGCCTCGCGGACGGTCGCCTCGCCCCGTGACACCATCCAGTGAGGTTCGTCGATGAACGGGCCGAGAACATTGTTGACGACGAACCGGTGGACGTCTTTTCGCACGTAGATCGGCGTCTTGCCGATGTCTTCAACGAACTCGTACGCTCGTTCGGCCGTCTCGTCACTCGTCTCCTCACCGTAGATGACTTCGACGAGGTCCATCTTCACCGGCGGGTTGAAGAAGTGAAGACCGACGACGTCGGCCGGGCGATCCGTCGCACCGGCGATCTCCGTGATCGAAAGCGACGAGGTATTCGACGCGAGAATCGCCCCCTCAGGCGCATACTGATCGACCGCAGAGAAGACCTCCCGTTTCAGATCCATCTGCTCGGGAACGGCCTCGATGACGACGTCGGCGTCCGTGACGCTCTCCTCGAGGTCGACTGCCGTGTCTATCCGAGCCGTGATTTCGTCGACGGATCCCTCAAGCGCGTCGCTCTCGGCGAGTTTCTCGAGCGACCACTCGATGCTCCGATACCCCTCCTCGACGATCTCCTCCTCGATGTCCCGCATCGTGACGTCGTAGCCGGCCAAGGCGACGACTTCCGTGATTCCGTGGCCCATACTCCCCGAACCGAGCACCGTGACGTGTTGGATATCCTCACGCAGCATTGGTAGATACCCTCACGCCACAGTACTTAATGACACCGAACTGGATGGCAGTTACCCCACAGATCGGCTCCGGTTGCTTCGGGCGCTCCCGATGATCGGCGGATCGCACCAAAAGAGGTAATTGGCCGCCCGACAAACGCCAGTTTCATGGTAACTGTTGACACTGGTCTCGTCAAACTGGACCGTTCGGCGGACCACCTCGAGATACGGTTGAACCGACCGGACAGTCTCAACGCATTGGTGCCCGAGATGATCGACGGACTTCACGACGTGTTCACCCAGATATCTGACGAAGCCGGCCTCGGAGTCCTGATCACGGGATCGGGACGCGTGACGTCCGCGGGGATGGACACCGAAATCGTCGCGGGCGACTACCACGAGGAGTATCCGGAGCTCGACGCCACCTTGCAGGACGTGTATCGATTGATCGAGACCCATCCTGGCCCGGTCGCGATCGCCGGTAAGGGTGCGCTGGTTGGCGCGGCAGCGATCGTCTCGCTCTCCTGCGAGTTCGTCGTCCTCAGCGACGACGCGACGTTCGTCATTCCTGAGGTGAAATACGGGATCGCCTCGTGCCGCGCCGCCGACCAGTTACTCGACCTCGTTGGTCGGAAGCCGGCGGCCGAGCTGCTGTTGACCGGCGAGGAGATCGACGCCCGACGGGTGCGGTCGCTCGAGCTCGCGACCGACGTCGTCCCCGCCGATTCGGTCGAAGGCCGCGCTCGAGAGCTGCTCGCGACCGTCGGTGAAAACGACGACGAGACCGTCACACAGCTGATCGAACTATTGAATCGGCGGGGGGACGAGGCATGAGCGACGTCCCGCCGCCGGACGAAACGTTCGAGGTGACCCGGGACGGCTGGCCCGACGATCTCCCGCGGACGCTGTCGTTTCCCGCCGGCCGACGGCCGATCCACGAGTACGTTCGCGTCCACGCCCAGGACCGTCCCGAGGAACCGGCCGTGACGTTCTACGGTCGGACGCTCTCGTGGCGCGAGGTGGATTCCCTTGCCGGAGCGTTCGCAGAATCGATGCGCACACGCGGCTACGGCCGGGGAGACGTCTGCGGGATCTTCCTCCAGAACTCGCCGCAGTTTCTCGTCGCCTACTACGGCGCTCAGCGGGCCGGGATGACCGTCACACCGATCAATCCGCAGTTCAAGTCGCCCGCGGTCGCCAGACAGCTCGACGACAGCGGCACCGACGTGCTGGTGACCCACACCGATTCGCTCGGCATCGCACGTGAGTCGAGCTCTGAGGCGGATGTCTCCGATATCGTCGCGACGGCGTACGGCGAATTCACCGGGAACACCGCCGCGTCGCTCCTACCGTCGGTCGTCGCCAACGAGTCGTCGGTCGACGCGGCGGTCAGCGACGAAACGCCCCTCCGGGAATTGCTCGAGGAAGCGCACTCGGTCGACTTGCCCGATATCGCGCTCGACGAGACGGCCCTGCTCCAGTACACGGGCGGCACGACCGGGCTGCCGAAGGGGTGTGTCCACACCCACTGGAATCTGCTGTTCAAAGCGACGACGACCGCGCAGGTCCGCGGGTACGGGTCGCCGGACGTACTTCTCGGGACGATGCCGCTGTTCCACGTCGCGGGGAAACAACGGTACTGCGACGCCCTGGCAGTGACGGGCTGTCACGTAGTCCTCCTCGCCCGGTACGATCCCGAAGCAGTGATGGCGGCGATCGACGAACGCGAGGTCACCTCAACGTGGCTCGCGGTGCCGTCGATACAGGAGATCGTCGACCATCCCGATGTCGAGCGGTACGACCTCACCTCGCTGTCGGAGCGACGCGAGTTCACCAACTGTTCGAGCTTCGGGACGACGCTGACGCGGGAGCTGAGCGACGCGTGGGAGGGGCTGACCGGTGCCTACGTCCAGGAGTCGGGCTACGGCCTCACGGAAACGCATACGACGGACACGCACACGTGCGGCGACTCCCGGATCGAACCCGGGTTCGTCGGCCAGCCGTGTTACGGGGTCGAGATCGAAATCCGTGACTTCGAGACGAACGAACCGCTCCCGGCCGGTGAACCGGGGGAGATCGTCCTCCGATCGCCCTCGACGATGGACGGCTACCTGAATCGAGCGGACGCGACGGACGACGTCCTCGAATCGGACGGCTTCCTCCACACCGGCGACGTCGGGCGACTGACCGACGGCGGATACCTATACTTTCTCGGGCGGCGGAAAGACACGCTCAAGGTGTCCGGCCACACCGTCTCGCCCCGCGAGGTCGAGGTCGTGCTCGCGGAACACGACGCCGTCGACGACGTCATCGTCGTCGGCGCGCCCCACGAGCGACGCGGCTCGGTGCTCGAGGCCCACGTCATCCCGACCAACGAGACGATAACGGAGACGCGACTCGAGGAAGCGATCCTCGAGTTCGCCAAGCGGAACCTCGCGGAGTATAAGGTTCCGAAGCGGGTCGTTCGTCGCGACTCGTTCCCCCGGACCGATGTCGGGAAGATCGACCGCGTCGCTTATCGAAAGAAGCTTCCGGACGGCTATCAGTAGCCGTCCTCACCGCATCAGTTCTCCGCCGGTAACCGTGCGCGTCTCGACGGTGACGAACCGCGCATCGCGGAGATACGCGACCGCGTTCGCGACGTCGTAGCCGTCTCGAGCGTACTTGCAACCGATGTCTCGACCGATGCCTCTGGACCAACCGGTGACGAGTGCTGCGGGTATCACTCCGATATCGGCCGCCTCGATAGTAACCCTTCCGCCGCGGGGACCGTCCGGTTCCCGCGTGGATCGCACCGCGTCGACCGTTCGTGTTCGCCGGGTCGCGATACCGGGTGGACGCTCCCCGTCGGCTACGGCTCTGTCGGGACGAAAACGGGGACGCCGATTCCGCCCTCGTCGGTCGGGACGAACCGGGCCTCCACCGGTATGCCAACTTCGACGTCCTCGGGGCGACAGCCGACGACGTTCGTGACCATTCGGGGGCCCTCCTTGAGTTCCACGTACGCGAAGACGACCGGCAGATCGTCCTCCGGCCAGTAGCCGAGGTGTCGCTGGACCGCAAACGAGTACACTGTGCCGGCACCCGACGCCTCTCGCCACTCCGCGTCGGCGAAGCAGTCCGGACAGAGGGCGCTCGGGTAGTGGTAGACGAGCCCACAATCGGGACACTCGCGCACGAGCAACCGTCCGTCTGCGGCGGCCGACCAGAACGGCTCGGTCTCGGGGGTCACCGATGGTACCGGCCGCGGCTCCCAGGCGTCCATCATCGGTCTTCCCTCCCGAGGACCGCGGTGATCGAGCCGTGTCTCGTTCCGAGGCTGCCGCCGGTCCCGTGTGCGAGGGCGATGTCAGCGTCGATCTGGACCTCCTCGTTGGCCTCGCCGCGAAGCTGTCGTACCGCTTCGATTACCTTCGTCATTCCGCCTCTGTTTCCGGGGTGGTTCGAACAGAGCCCGCCGCCGTCCGTATTGAAGGGAAGTTCACCGTCCGGCGCCTGTAAGGTGCCCCCCTCAACGAACTTCCCGCCCTCGCCCTTCTCGCAGAAGCCCAAGTCCTCGAGGGTCTGGAGGACGGTGATCGTGAAGGAGTCGTAGATCGATGCGTAATCGACGTGCTCCGGGCCGATCCCCGCCTCCTCGAACGCGCGCGGTCCCGACTCCCGAGCGGCGGTGTGGGTCAGGTCGATGCGGCCGCCATCGAAGTGGCCGATCGACTCGCCGTGGCCAAGGATCTTGACGCACTCTCGCTCGAGGTCGCTGCGAACGTCCTCAGAGACGACGATTAGCGCCCCGCCCCCGTCGGTGACGACACAGCAGTCGAGCAGGTGCAGCGGGTCCGCCACCGGTCGCGAGTTGATCACGTTCTCGACCGTCACCGGCTCTCGAAAGAGCGCGTGTTCATTGTACTGCGCGTGCCGGGACGCCGCGACCCGGATCTCGGCGAGTTGCTCCCGCGTCGTTCCGTACTCGTGCATGTGACGCCGGGCGGCAACAGCGTACTTCGAGAGGGTCGTTGCGCCGTAGGTCACCTCGAACCCGTCCTGATAGGTGTTGAACTCGGCGCCGCCGTCGTTCGAGCCCGTCCGCGGCCGCCCGGCGAGGGTGATGAGTGCGACGTCGCACCGATCCCTGCGGATCGCATCCATCGCGTGTCCGACGTGGCCGACGTAAGAGGAGCCGCCCCAGTCAGTCGTCTCCGCGTAACTCACGTCGAGTCCCAGGTAGTCGGCCATGATCAGCGGCGTGAGCCCGCGGTCGTACCACGGCATTCCGGCGGTAAAGTAGCCGTCAACGTCGTCCTTCTCGAGGCCGGCGTCGTCGATCGCGCCGCGAGCGACCTCGGCATGTAACTGCATCGTCGACTTGTCGGGCGCCTCTCTCGTCGGGTGTTCGTACGCACCCGCTATGTACACTGATTCCGAATCGGCCATGCGCCGAACCACTCGGCGCTGGTACGCAAATATTGTTATGAGACATCACGTGACGCACCGTTATGATACCCGGTCGACGTCGTGAAACGTCGGTCGAATACCGAGACGACTCGACGCGACGTCTCCGATGAAAAACGGCTACGTCGATCGGACTCGGTTTCGAAAACCGTCCGCCCTCAAAGCGCGCCCTGATCCTCGAAGAACGACTGCGCACCCGGGTGCATATCGACATCGGGAATGTCCGCCGCCGGTTCGGCGAGCGCTTCGACGTCTTCCCAGTCTTCAGCGAGAGCGTGGTATTCGGTTACTTCGTCAAGGTTGTCGACAATCAACTCGAGGAGGTCGTGGACGACGTCTTCGTCCATGTCAGCCTTGACGAACGTGTTGTAGACGGTGAAGGTCCAGTACTCCTCATCGCGGTCGCCGTAGTTCGGTCCCGGGGCGTCCTCCGCGCTGATGTAGCCGCCCGTCAGCGGGCGCTCGTCGCCTTCGATCGATTCGATGACCTCGTCCGGCCAAGTGAGCAGCCACGCGTCGTCGTTGATCGAGTACTGCTCCTCGACGTAGCTCGGCGTCAGCGACGCATTGATCCGGATGTCGCTCACCACGTCGGCCGTCCCCTCGCTGAGCGCGGAGCCCTCCTCGCCGTAGCTGAGCGCGAGCTCGTCATAGTCGCCGAGGCTGATCGCATGTTCGAGCTGCGCTTCCATCTGGGTCCGCATCGCCGTCCCCACCGGGTTCGGATTCACTGCCAGTCCGGGGAGGTCAGTCACCGACTCGGCGGTATCTCGGTCGCGGGCAGTGAGACCGCCCTGGATGTCGTAGTACCAGAACACCGATTGGATCTCGTTCTCGAGCGGGTTCTCCTCGTACTCGCCGACCTCGTTGACGATCTCCCAGGCGTTGAGGGAGTCAGTGTACGCGATATCGGCGGTGCCGTTGTCCAGTAGCCGCATGCTCTGTAACGCGCCGTCCGACGGTCGCGCGTCGACGTTGAAATCGCCGTGTTCGTCGGCGACGGCAGCGATCCCCTGTGAGAGCTGATAGGCGGCTGTATCCTCCGTTGAGGTCCGCATCTGGATCGTGTCGCTACCGCCGCCCCCCAGTTCGTCGAGCGAATCTAGACAGCCCGCCAGTCCGAACGTACTGGCAGCTCCGATCGCTGTCAGTGCCTTCCGGCGGGTTGAATTTCGGTAACCCATACCACAGTAAAGAGAATTATCATACATAGCTGTATCGGTGAACGGTTCCGTTACGGCGCGATCGCGCGCTATGGTGCGGCCCGCGGCCCGCTTGCGCTATGGTGCGGCCCGCGGCCCGCTTGCGGAACGATCTCAGATGAGTAATAAATACACTCGAGTGGGCCGGCGATCGCTCAGCGCGGCCGGCACGACGGGCTGACACGACGGATCCGTCCGTCAGTCCTGTCGTGCTCCCGAATCGATGTTGATGTCCTGTGCGGTGATGTTCCGCGCATGCTCGCTCGCCAGGAACGCCACGAGCGCGCCGATATCGCAGGGATCGACGATGCTGTCGAGGGGCAGTCTGTCCGTGATCCGCTGTCGCTTGGCCTCCTCGAACGAGACGCCGCGTTTCTCCGCCTGCTTCTCGATCATTCGCTCGATACGTTCGCCCTCGACCGCGCCCGGACAGATCGTGTTCACGGTGATGTCGTGTTCTCCCCACTCGTAGGCGAGATCGCGTGCGAATCCTATCATCCCCGCTTTCGACGCCGAGTACGGCGACCGGGTCGGATATGGGTCCTTCGCGGCGGTCGATGAGATGTTGACGAGACTCGCCCGGTCGCTTTCCTTGAGGTACGGCAGCGCGTGCTTGCAGACGAGAAACGCGCCGGTCAGGTTGACGCGCAGCGTGTGCTCCCACTCCTCGAGGGGCAACTCCTCGACGGTCTTGTGTGGACCACCGATGCCGGCGTTGTTGACCACGCAGTCGATCCCGCCGAACTCCTCCGCCGTTCGCTCGAGCGAGCGGTCGATCGAATCGGCCTCCGTGACGTCGGTCTCCACGGCGAGCGCTCGGGCGTCGCCGATCTCCGCCGCAGTGTCGTAGATGCTGTCGCTCCGCGCCGCAACGCCGACCGATGCGCCGCGCTCCGCGAGTTCGATCGCGATTCGGCGACCGATTCCCTGACTGGCGCCGGTGACGTACGCGGTCCATCCGTCTAACATATGCCATTCGATCACAATGATCGCTAAATGTGTTCCGGTCTCTCATCGTCGCGGCGAGGAGAACGAGGACGCTGGTACGTGCGGAACCGAAATCGCCTCGAGGGGAACGCGTATCGAACCGGACCGCGAGGAGAGGGGGGCAACCGCGTCAGCGAGACGTCCTGACAGTCTCGAGGGTTGGGGCGCTCCCGTTCACGACGACGATCAGCCACACGACCAGCACGGCGCTGAGACTGAGCGTGACCATCGTGTTCGGCAGGAAGCAAATTCCCAGTCCGAGGGCCATGTACGCCCCTCGCGCGGGATAGCCTAGATTCGCCCGGAAGTCATAGCCGACCAACGAGATGACTACCGAGATGATCCCGACCGATGCGGTCACGAACATGAGGGCGGTCATCATGCCGTCCCAGTAGATCAGCGACTCGTTGAACACGAAGATCCACGGGATCAGGAACGCGAACAGTCCGAGTCGTATGGTCTCCTTGCAGACGTCCCAGAAGGTCGCACCCGCGATACCGCACGCCACGGCACAGGACAGCGCGACGGGCGGCGTGATCGTCGAGAGCAGCGCGTAGTAGAACACGAACATGTGGGCGGTGATGTCCCCGAGACCGAGACGCACGAGGCCAGGGGCAGTCAGCACGGCCACGACGACGTACGCGGCCGGCGTCGGCATCCCGAGGCCGAACAGGACGCTCGCGAGCATCGCGAGTGCGAGCACTGCGAGGAACACGCCGCCCGCCAGCGAGATCATCCGAAGCGAGAAACTCAACGCGAAGCCGGTCTGTGTGATGATCCGAATGACGATGCCGAGCGAGGCGAGCACGGCCGTCAGCGGAGCCATATTCACGACGCCGATCTTGCAGCCTTCGATGGTCCGTCGGCCCCAGATTCGGATCGTCTCCGTCGACGATCCATCGAGGATGAAGTCGCGAAGCAACGCGGCCGGAACGACGGTGAGGATCGCGTACATCCCTGCGCTCATCGGATCCCACCGGAGGACGACGAGCGTGTAGATCAACACGACGAGCGGTAACGTGTACGGGGTGGTGCTGATCAGCGTCTCCACGACGCCGACCTTCTCTTCCTCCGAAACGTCGCGGATATCGTCCCCTCGTAGCAGCCATCCGTGCCGGTTCGCCGAGAGGTGAACGGTAAACGCCATCCCTATGTAGAACAGTAGCGCCGGAATGATCGCCGCCTGAATGATGTCGACGAAGGAGACGCCGATGATGTCTGCCATCAGAAACGCGGCCGAGCCCATGACCGGCGGCAGGATCTGGCCGCCGGTACTCGCGATGGACTCGATCGACGCCGCGTACTTATCGCTGATCTTGTTGTTCTGCATCAGCGGAATGGTGAACGAGCCGGTCGTCGCGACGTTGGCGGCCGAACTCCCGGTGATCGACCCCATCAGCATGCTCGCGATGACTGCGGTCTGCGGAATGCCGGAACTGACGCGACTGCCGACGGATTTCCCGATCTTGATCACGTACTCCATACCCCCGTAGGACTCGACGATGCCGGCGAAGAAGATGAAGATCACCACCCACGTCGCACCGACGCCGAGCAGGAACCCGTAGACGCCGTTCAGCGCCACCGAATTGCTGTAGACGATCGTCTCGAGGGAGAAGCCGCCGTGGTTGAGAATTCCGGGAAAGAGCGGACCCGCGTAGCCGTAGAAAATTGCGAAGACGGTGACGAGACCAAGCAGTTTTCCGTACGCTTTCCACGTCGCGTGGATGGTGATCAGAATGAGTATCGCGCCAACGAGTAGGTCAGTGTTCGTGTAGAGCAACTGCTCCCGTGCCTCTCTGAGCCATCGCCAGTAATTGACGTGTACGTACGCTGTCGTAACAGCGATCGTAACAAGCAATCCGGCGGAAACGGCGTTGTTCAAGTGTCCGCGTACGCCCTCCCGGGAGAAGTCCAGATCGGCAAGGTAAAAGGCCGATAGCAGCAACCCCAAATGGATGTTTGAGTGCTGTGATCGCGGCATCCGGCCACTGTAGGCGTAGTACAGGTGCCAGAGGACGGTTACGATGCCCAGCGTATATAGGAGGATGCGAACACCCCGTTCGAGAGAGAGATCGGATCGTGACCGAGGGAGAATTTCGGGAAGATCATCTATGCTATCCAGAGTGTCTTCATCACCATCTGTCGGCGCCGCTCCTGTTCCAGCCATACTCTTTCCGATTTGCTACGGCCTAATAATACTTGTGCGAATCAGTACCGCACGGGATTCAGTCACCTGCACACATACGGATCATGATGGACTCGGGGGAACGTTCCCACGATCAGCGTTCTCGGGGAAAGAACAGGTCGGTAGCTGCGTGTCACAGTCTCCGAAGCGGGACTGTCGCGTTCCGCTCGGTGCAAAACTGCACGGGCATAATGTATTTCACGTTCTGGGGTCATCTACGTGGTATGTCAGACGATGCAGTATCAGCGAACTTTGAAGACGGAGTCGCGACGATCACACTCAATCGACCCGAACGAATGAACGCGCTGTCGGATGGCATCAAACGTGGAATCGAGAGCGCACTGGACGCCGTCAACGAGCGAGACGATGTTCGATGCATCGTGTTCGAAGGATCCGGAAACGCGTTTTGCGCCGGTGGCGACGTCAGCGGGATGGAAGACCGAGACGAGTCCGAACGGGGGCCTCGAGACCGCGTCCGCGACCTCATCGAATCTTGCGAGCAGATCCCGATCCGGATCTACAACTGCGACGTTCCAACGGTCGCCAAGATCGACGGCTACTGCCTCGGTGCCGGCGTCGGTTTCGCTCTCGCCTGTGATATCCAGCTGGCGAGCGACGAGGCGGCGTTTGGACTCGTGTTCAGAAACGTCGGCCTGTCGATGGACTTCGCGACATCGTTTCTCGTTCCCCGGGAAGTCGGCTGGAACGTCGCGAAGGAACTGGCCCTCACAGGAAAAATCGTCTCTGCCGAACGGGCCCACGAGCTGGGCCTGATAAATCACGTGTACGGAACGGACGATTTCGAGTCGGACGCGGCCGAATTGATTGATGAGATCGCGACTGGTCCGACGATCTCGCTCGGATTCTCCGCGCGGAACATTGATCGATCGTACGGCGGGACGATACGAGAAGCGGTCGAACGCGAAGCAGAAGCGCAGAACGTCGCCTACGGGACCGCTGATCACGACGAAGGCGTCGCCGCATTTCGAGCGGACCGCGAACCAGGCTTCAGCGGTCGCTGAACCATCGCTCAGCCCGCTCGCAGTCGATTCGGCCGATTTTGACCCAAAACTGGATTGATCCCCAACCATTCCACACCGACGAGGAAGCCGCGAAGGAATCGATGTACTCACTCTCATTCAACACGTTCTCGGTCTCGTATACGTCGGGATTGAGGAGTCGCCCGTCGATAACGACGTGTGTGACGTGGAGTCCAACGGGGCCATCCTTGAACCGAGAGGGGCGAAAGAGTCTAAGCCCGTTCGCTTCGAACTGACGAATTGCCTCCTCCCACCAGTCCGGGAGCGCAGAGGCATCGTCGTCCTCGTACGGATCCTCGGACTAGTGACCTGGCGGCCGTAATCGCAGCGACTCGACACCGAGCTCGTCCGGGCCAGAGTCGCGTTCCATACCAACTGGTTACGGCTGCAGCGCAAAATAACCGACGCCGCGTCCACAAGCCTCGACGATTGCCGAATGCCGTGAACGACGCCACCTCACCGTTCAGAGGTCCTGCCGCTCGACTAATTATCAAGTCGCGTCTCACCCTTACTACTAAATACGCTATCATAGCATAGACTCGTCAACGAATGGCACAGACTCAAGGCAAATCCGAGTTGGTTCGCTCTCTGGACGACCTAACGATCGTCGACACGGATTCGCACGTAACCGAGACGCTAGATGACCTCGTTCCGTATGTCGAACACCGGAACCCGGGCGTCGTTCGGGAACACGCGTTCACGTTCCCCGTCGAGTCGATGTAGCACCTAATCTCGATGATTGACCAGGGCGTCTCCGAACGGTTACCGGAGCTGGATTTTGTTCTTCAGAAGTGTGTCGTTGAGTGATTCCCGTGGATGAGGTGGCACTTCGACGACCACTAAATCATGCGGGTTCGATATTAAAAGCTTCAAGGTCCGTTTTCGCTGTCCAGGGGCGCCGGTGATAGCGTATGGGGTCGCGCCAGAATAAAGAAAATATTACTGGTATCAGTCGTTATACCTTGACCTGTGGTGCCACACAACGTGAGGTGGTTCCCCAAAGCACCGACAGGACCGATTGATAGATCCCTGGTGACTATCCAGCCAGTCGCACCTGAAGCTCTTGGACACAGCCGAGGCATCCACCGTTCCTGCAGAAATATCTGCCTTCTCTCCGCTTCTTTCACTTCTCGATGTCGACCGGTGGGTATCGAGCAGCCCGGCTCTCCAATGAGATCACCGCCGCTGTGAGGTTCGGAGAGGCCACGGTCGGCGGACTTCAGACCGCCGCTATCGAATCAGATGATGCGGGCATATGAGACGATAGAGGAGCGCCGTGCCATCACTCGAGTTCCTCGCCGTTCACGATACGGCGGGCCCAGTCTACGAGGGCCACCGTCCGCTCTTCCATCCGTGGATACGTCTCGTTGTCCGCGTTCCCCTCGAGGTACCGCCGGTAGAACATCTCGCTGAGCGCACCGATCTTGTAGATTGCCAGTGCGCGATAGAACCGTTCGTTCCGGAACGTGTAGCCGGTCTGGGACTCGTAGTACTCGACGAGCTCGTCGCGCGATGGATAACCCTCTGCCAGCTGGAACTCCCTGCCCCCCGGAGAGCCGAAGATATCGGTCTCCGTTTTCGTTTCGGGCCAGAACATGAGGAGCCAGCCGAGATCCGTGAATGGATCGCCGAGCGTCGATAGCTCCCAGTCGAGAACGGCAGCGATCTCCGGTGGCGTCTCGCGGGCGAACATGACGTTGTCGAGTTTGTAATCCCCGTGAACGAGCGTGTGGGGGTACTCCTCGGGAACGTTCGCCTGGAGCCACGACGTCACCTCGTCGATGTGGGGCACCGGCCGATCGTCTTCGGTCACCTCGAAGGCCCACTCGTACTGCGATTCCCACCGATCGATCTGCCGTTGGGTGAAGCCGGCGGGCGATCCGAACTCGCCGAGTCCGGTGGCTTCGTAGTCGACGTTGTGGATCTCGGTGAGCATGTCGATCAGTTGGCGTCCGATCGCCTCGCGGTGTCGTGGTTCGGCGAACCGCGTCGGCTCTTCGTCCCTGATAACGACGCCGTTCTCGCGTTCCATCAGGTAACACTCGGAACCGATGACGTCCTCGTCTTCGACGGCCAGCACCGTCGTCGGCACCCGGACGGACGTCTCCTGTAGCGCTTCCATCACCGTGTATTCCCTGAGGACATCGTGTGCCGTGTCGGCGGTCTCTCCCGGCGGCGGCCGTCGGAGCACGAGGTCGCGATCGCCCCACGTGACGAACAGCGTTTCGTTGGACTGTCCATCGAGGTGGCGCTCTACCTCGAACTCGTCCACCGGACCGAGCGCGGACTCGAGGTAAGTCCGCAGCCGGTCCCGATCGACAAGTCGGTCGAAGAACTCGTCGTGGCCGTCGCTCATCGCCTGCCGCCACCTCTTTCGAGGGTGCCGGGAACTCGGTTACCCATGTCACGACGTGCGATCCGGAGCGTCAAATAACTCACGGATCGCTTATATATCCGATCGTTCGGATCCCTGGCCGTTCGGAGGATTCACAGTGGTATATGATATCACCAAATTCATGGGGAACCACGACTCCGAGACGGTCACCGAGGTCGGACGGGTCGAATCGTTCATGGACGAGGCCGTCATCCCGCGAGAGCGGAAAGCGCTTGCCTCGGATGACGTGATTCCGATGTCCGATATCGAGGCGACGTGGGAGCTAGCGAAGGATCGTACTCTCTTCGCCCCACAGATGCCCGAGTGAGCGGGATTGCCGCCTATCGAGGGCGTTCCCGAACACTTGCGGCTCACGCTTCGCGAGGTGCGCGGGCCCCCTCTCTGACATCTTGCGCGAGCGGCGGACGTGGGTCACCGGTTCGATGCTGTTCTCCATCGGCGGCGTCAACCGCACGCTATTCGGCCTCTGGGGAATTTCAGACGTCGTGCAACCTGCACGACGTCTCCGTGACGGTCGTCTCGACGTTCACATACCGACCTTGGTCAGCGGGACAGCGAACAATGTCTGTTCGCTACAACGGAACTCGGCCTAAACGGATTGTTCTTGAAAAATATGATGAAATATACTATACTACGTTATATATTGATGGATTATTAATCGGGGGCGGGTGTGCGGATCGGCCGGCAACCTGCTTTCCAACAGTATGTTTGTAAAATACAACTGCCTGGACGTGTACGGGTAGCGGTAACGCGGATCCTGAAATTCTGTATTAAGGAACGATAGTTTCGAGCGAGAGGTATTCGTGTACCGACCGTATGAGTGGTTCAACGCGAATGACCGATGGGAAACACCGGAACATACCGTTCGGTAATTCGAAATCGGTGCAGTTCGTCGAATCGAAATCACGCCGGGCGGAGCCGCGATCTGAAGCTCTCCCGGACGTTGTCCGAAAGGGAAGCGTTACGAGCGCCGGGAAACTCTTGGTGTGTGATGGGGCACGAACCAGCCTCCATAGCCCGGGCCTTCGAGCGTCCGATTCGGTGAGTTTGGTCGTCTGGACCACCTCGTGACCAGCGCCGGCGGACCCACGCCGATGCGCCCGCTCGAGCCGGACGATGACGAGTGGTACGGGGCGTTCGATCTGCTGACGATGAGCGTCGTTCGGCTCGTCGGCGAAGCGGCGGACCTCCGTGCCGACGGCGGCGATTTCGTCGTCGCCATCACTTCGATAGCGACCAAGCGATCCGACGGCGGGAACGTGCTCTCGAACTCGGTGCAGACGAGCGTCAGCGGCTTCGGGAAAGCGCTGCCGAAGGACCTCGGTCCGGCGGTTCGCGCGAACGCTACCGGGAGTCCACGAGACGCCCCACCTGCAGGAGGTATTCGAGGTACCGATCGAGTATGGCGAATACGGCTCCTACGAGGAGAAGGCGGCCAGAGTAGAATCGATTCCAGTCGACCGGATCGGCGATCCCGATCGACGGCGGCGAGAGCGATTCGGTCTTTCAGCTATCCGATCACTCCGACGGCAGTCTCGCGACGGTTTCGCCGCTCAAGACGACATCCCCGTCGTCCGTTTTCGCTTCGAGGTCGGCAGTGACGATTACGTCCGCGTCACCGTCGGCCACGTCAGTGATCTCGCCGGTCACCGTGATCGTATCGCCCGGAAACACCCGTTCCTGAAACCGGACGGTGAACCGCTCGATCCGGTCGAGTCCGAACCAATCGGTGAGCATATGCGAGGTGAACCCCGCCGTGAGCATTCCCTGTGCGAAGACGCTCTCGTTGCCGGCGTCGCGAGCGTAGGGCTCGTCGTAGTGGATCGGATTGAAGTCACCGCTCGCACCGGCGTACCGGACGAAGTCCCCCTGTTCCAGATCCTCGACCACGACTTCCGGGCCCGTGTCGCCGACCGAGACGTCGCCGGCGGTGAGCCGTGGTTCGGAGGCGTCAGTCATCGCCATCACCCGGTTCCGCCGCGTGCTCGATCCGCGTCAACCGTTCCGCGAGAACGAGCTCGCTGTCGGCGCCCCGGTACTCGGTCTCGAGGACAGCGAAGGTCATCGTCCCGCCCCGGGAGCCGGTCCGCTGGTAGACGTCCGCGAGCGTCGTTTCACCGGAGAGAACGTCCCGGTGTAGACCGGTCGCTCGTAGACGTACTCCTGTTCGCCGTGGACGACTCGAGACTGGTCGAACCCGAGGTCGAATCCGTGATCGAGGCCGACGCCGTCGGACGGTTTCGCGGGAAATAGGCCGTCCGGGTGAACGTCAGCGGAGCCGGAACCGTCTCGTAGCCCTGTTTGCGAGCGGCCTCCTCGTCTCGGAACGCCGGATTGTCGTCCTCGATCGCTCGCGCGAATTCTTCGACCTTTCCGGGTTCGACGACGAGGTCCTCGACCGTCGTCACCGTCCACCCGACTTGCTCCTCGAGCGCGTCGAGTAATTTCGACGGCACGGCTCAGAACGCGTCCTCGGACTTGTCGAGGGACAGTCCTTGTCCGATCTCGTCGGTGAACCGCTCGGCGATGTCCTCGGGGGTCCAACCGCCGTTCTGATAGCCGAGACGGACGACCTCCGGGTCCGAAACGAAGCCGACCGCGTCGCTGGCCGTCCGGAATGTCCTCGATCATCCGCGTATACGCTGTCGGAACGAGGGCGTTCACTCGAACATTGTACCGGCCGAGCTCCTTCGCCGCGGCCCTCGTGAGACCGAGCACGCCCGCCTTCGCCGCCGAGTAGTTGGACTGGCCGACGTTCCCGAGCGCCGAGCGGCTCGAGACGGAGAGAAACGACCGGCCGTCCTCGAGATGTCCGATTCGCGCGCGACTTCCCGCCATTTCGGAGTAAGGCGAAGTGGCCTCGCAGATGGACATCGATCACGCTGTCCCACTCCTCGTCGGTCATCCGATACAGAATCAAGTCGTTGAGGATCCCGGCAAAGTTGACGGCGCCGTCGACCCGGCCGTACTCGTCGACGGTGTCGGCGACCAGTCGCTCGGTGTACTCGGTCGAACTGATGTCACCGAAGTGGTCCATTCTGTCCCCGCCGGCCTCTTCGACCGCGTCGACGGCTCCTCGGCCGGTTCCGTGCTTTCGCCTTCCCGTGAACATCGGATCCGAGACCGTTGACGACGACGGTCGCACCAGCAGCGCCGAGTTCGATCGCTGTATACTCTCCGAACCCGTGGCCGCCACCGGCCACGATGATCACCTTGTCAGATAACATCAGTACAATACTCCCCGTAATATCCAATAAATCCCCCAGAAAACGGGTATTACCGGCTGGTTCCGTATCGTAGGATCCGGAGGAAACGGCGCCCAGCCGCTCGAGGGTGGCGGCATCCGCCGAAACCCGCAACTCGGTCCACGGAGTCCGGTAGGACAGCCGTTCGTCGGACGCGGTCTTCCGGACGGAAGATTGGTACGATCATCCGATATCGGGTGAGGACACCGGGACCTGCGTTGCCGTTCGAGCGGTGCTGTTCAGATAAGGTCTGAAAAGAGAGGCGGTCAGAATTCTAGGTGTCCATGCCCGAATCCAGCCGCCTCAACGGCTCTAGTAGCGGCGTTCAATTAGATTTTGTGGAGCGAGAGGCGACACCGCGTGAGCTGATGCGATTGAGTATCCAGCTCCATTTATCGGAGTTATCAATTTCGAATACTGTTTCTGTCTTAGAGAGATTAGGTATCAAACGGGCGAGATCGACGATCCATAATTGGGTACAGAAAGCCAATCTACAGCCGACAACGGGAAGTCAGCCGGATCACGTTGCGCTCGACGAAACTGTGATTCAACTTGACGATCAGCGCTACTGGCTGTATGCTGCTGTCGATCCCGAAACGAACAAATTTCTCCACGTCAAGTTTTATCCAACGCGTACAACCGCACTTACTGAGATGTTTCTGAGTGAGCTGAGAGAGAAACACGATGTCCAAGACGCCGTGTTTCTCGTCGATTCAGCTCCGTGGCTTAAAGCTGCACTCCATCACCTTGGGCTCCGATTTCGATACGAAAAACATGGAAATCGGAATGCCGTCGAACGTCTATTCAAAGAGATAAAACGACGTACTACCCAGTTCGGAAACTGCTTCAGAAACGCCGATCCAGCAACCGCTGAAACATGGTTGCAGAGCTACGCATACTGCTGGAATCAGCTAATCTGAACAATGCCGTTCGAGCATACGGAATATTTATCAATTAAGATGGGGTATCGCTTGCCATGTCAACGTACACCGACCCAGGGACGGTGAAGGCGACAGGGACGGCGTTCGAGATCATCGAAACGTTGGCCCGTGAGGATGGTGGTCGAGTCACCAAAATCGCGGCTAAACTCGGCCTCGCGAAGAGCACCGTTCATCGGCATCTTGCCACGCTTGAGGAGCTTGAGTACGTCGTTAAGGAGGAGGGCGAGTACCGAATCAGTTTTCGGTTCCTGAAGTTAGGGGAACAGACGAGAAAGCAAACCGATACCTACGAGATGGCGAGACAGAAGGTCGGCAAGATCGCCGAGCAGACCGACGAGCGAGCGCAGTTCGTCGTCGAGGAACACGGGAAAGCCGTATACGTGTTCGGGGAAGCAGGCGAGCACGCCGTCCAGACTAACTCCGAGATCGGCAAGTATCGGCCACTTCAGTCGATGGCCGCAGGGAAGGCAATCCTTGCCCACCTCCCCGAAGCACGCGTCGGGGAAATCGTCCGCCGCCACGGACTGCCAGCGCTGACCGAGAACACGATCACCGACGAGGACGAGCTCTATGCGGGGCTCGAGGAGATCCGAGAACGCGGGTACAGCATCAACGATCAGGAAACGATCCCCGGTCTCCGAGCGGTCGGCGTCCCGATCGAGTGTCCGGACGGCGGCGTCTTCGGCGCGCTCAGCGTTTCGGGCCCCACCCACCGAGTGCAGGGAGAGCGCCTCGAGGAGACGATCCCAAACATCCTCCTCGGCACGGCGAACGAACTCGAACTGGACATGAAGTACTCGTAATCCCGCGTCTCGACGCGCCGACGCGGTGAATCGCCTTGGAGATCGTCCCCGAGGAACTCAGCCTGTCCCACCCGTAAACCTCTGATCCGTTTCGAACGGACGATCGCAGTCGCTCTCCTCGTCAATATAACATTCGTTCTCTACGTCGTTGATCGTCGCGATTCCCTCATCAATGAGACGGGGATTCGGTGGTTCGAGACGTTGTTGCGGCGTCAGCGGCTCGTTAGTGCGGTTATGCTCTGACATCGTAGAATCCTCTCACCCCCGAGGAGAGAATCAATGTCACAAGACGGTGCTTCTGGCACAGAAAGTTGCTCGAGAGCGGTATCGATCGCTATTGTGAATTCGCCAAGTGAGTCGAAGAACCGGTTACTGAGAGGCGTTTGCAGCTGTCGCCAGCACTCTTCGACCGGATTTGGTTCCAGCGAATACGCCGGCAATGTGATGGATCCGAGGTCGTCACGGGCTGTCAGGTCCGTGACGGCCGACGCCTGAAAGTACGACGCTCAATCTCACACAACGAGTAGATCATCTTCGAACTCTTTGCATAATGTGAGAATGAAATGTTTCGCGTGATCGGCAGTAACGTACCCTTCGAATCGAGTGAAAAAGCGATCACCGAGAACGGTGATCGCGTCCAAGAGGCCCGTCCAGTCGCGTTGGCCGGATAATTCGACAGACAGCCGTGTGCCGCACGGAAACCACGTGGCTCAATTTGCACAGATTTCTTGGTTTGATCGATACAGACTACTGTGGTGTCCATTTCTCGCCGCTTTTTTGAGTTCCTCGCAGAACGGTTCTTGCTCGTCGGACTCAGACTCGGCGGCTGTACGGCGTGGTTTTTGATAGCTCAATCCCGCTTCTTTGAGCAGCCGCCCGCAATTCGGGATTGCGTACTCGACATCGTACGTCTCGTCGAGATACTACTGACGAGCGACGGCGCGTCAAAGCTAACTTCCGCAGATGATTCGTGGACAGTTCTTCGAACGCTTTTTAATCATCTTTTGTGATCTTTTGTTTTCTTCCAGATCGGTGAGCATTAGTAACAGCCTGCTCAAGCGACTCGTCTGTCGAGTCGCTTGAGCCAGCTACAGATTGTCCATCGCTGAACGCCGTACCACTCGGCTAGTTCAGTCTGCATAAACGCCGTTTTTGTATGCTATCTCTGCTAAGATCCGTTGTGTCAGCTTCTTTCCCTCCACGTTATCGAGGGCATCTTGCAATTCCTCGACAGAGATCTCGTCGAGATTATCCACTCCGTTTAGCAACCCTCCGAGTAGAAAATTCTAACGGACACTATAGGTACCGATACCTGATGAGCACGCATATGGGCTGCAATCTCGACGTTTCTGTCAAACGATTCGCCACAGACATCACGGGTGAATTCATCTTCGACTTCCATCGTGCTAGCACGAGCGCTGGTACGCTCGCACCCCTCGTGGGGTCGGACAGACTTGCTCGTGTCGAAATCGGAGGTCATGTCGGTTGAGTGCAACTTTCAGCTATGGTCCTGAATCGACGAAAAACATGGTGTTGTCGACGTCGAGATTTTCAGAGAGTTCTTGTAGGAACCGATCTGTCAACGCAGTCGTAGTCGTCGAATATAGCCGTATCTGGAGAATATTGTTCGCTTTTGGATCGACAACAGTGTACAGCCAATAGCGATATTTGTTAAGTTGAACTACCGTTTCGTCCACCGCAACGTGATTCGACTTCTCATCATCTGCCGGCTGTAGATCACACTTGTGATCCCAGTCATGGACTGCCTTGCAACTGTGTTCAACACCAAATTCCTCCAATTCTCGAACGGTATTCGAAAGCGAGAGACCAGCAAGATGGAGTCGAATACCGAACTCTATCAGCTGACGTGGTGTCCGCTTCCGTTCCATAAGAACGATCTGGAATTGGGAATCGGCTGGCTGACAGCGGTTGCGATCCGCCGATGTCTACGAGAGCAACGCTCTCGTACGGCCTCTTGGAGAACTCTGCTCTCCAACGGTCGGCGAATCGTTGATTCGCCTCGACATCAGAACGCGAACCGTTCTGAGGACGGCGAAGCCGTCAAGGGTCGCGGTTGTACGCTGCAATAGACATCGAGACGAAGTTGATTCTCGAGGACGCGCTGTTTGGTCGGCACGGCACCGATCCGGCTGCATTTCTCCAGAAATTCCGAGAGAAATACGGTCTCTCCGAGGCTGAGTTTCTCGTCGATCGATTCGGCTATCGGACTGCCCTCTTACGAGTAGGATTGAGTGGTCGGATCAACTATACCGACCGTAACCTCATCGAAAAGTAGTTTCACACCCCCAAAATGTGCATTGACCGCTTTCATAACTCGTGGGTGGGCAGTCGGGCGAGCGTCTGCGAGTGCCTTGAACAGTCTGTACATTACTGCAACCAGCAAAGAACGAGTTAAAATTCCGATAGAAAAACACCAGTTGAGGTTCAGAACTAGACAGTGCCACCTACGCGTTAGAATCGTAGATCTAACCGATCTTGATGTGGGACTAGGACTCCTCCCAGTTCGCTTTCAGACTCTCTCTCTCTGAGCACGCCGATTGCTGGACTAGAGCTACGCCCGCGGATGAACTATCTTGAAAGAAAGGGTGACCTGAAACGATTCTGGAAATGGTTTTCCTCTGGATGTCTGAACCCTATTGAGAGGGACCAGCGGCGATCGTACTATATGTTACGCTCTTTCTTCTTTCTAGTAATGTAACCAGCTATACGATTTCTCACCCGCTTGGCTTCTACGTTGGTTAATTGTTCGACATGAACCTTGTTTTCCTCGAAGTCGTCGGTGAAAGTGCTTGGATGCTGTTCAATTAGCGAATCACCGATAGACATAATTTCGTTGCCATTCGAGGGCATAGTGATAGCACGATAGCATAGTCAATAGTTCTTTGGCAAACTTTGTGTTGGTAATTGATAACAATTTGACTTTGCGAGCGGACGCGATTGTGATGCCGATTGTGGAATCGAACTCTCTGCAGGCAGTGATGGTCGGTCTTCAAGGTGCCATGTGTCGCCGGTATACTAATTATCCTCTAGCCAGAAAGTGGGGTGAGAGCGATGACCATGACACAGGCCGTCACGATAACTAGCAGAGAAACACCCGCCAAACAGACTCGCGTTTGCCACTTCGACGAACTGACGGAACGAGCAAAAGACTGTCTCCTACGGACGATCGAGAATGAGATCACGGCCGGGGTTGAACCCGAAATTGCTACAGAGCTCATACAGTATGACCTGATAAAATTCGTCGAATACTACGACGTTCGTCTCACTGATCACAGAGCCAGCGACTCGGTTTCCGCTTAACGATTGTGTTGATAACTATAATGCTGCATATGAATGTCGCCAACGGTAGTAGCCATACGTAAGCTATTGAAAGCAACTGAGATGTGTCGATTTTCGTTGAAAGAACCGATAAGAGATTGTTCAACCAAAGCACTTAAGGATAAAATGATCGAAGGCAGTAACTGATGACGGCAGAACCAGAAGATATTATCAGCATCGGTGACCGGTTGTTACGTCAACATCCCGAATCCTTCACGAACGATTTCAGTACGAATAATCAGGTAGTGGGGAAGATGACCAACGTCGGGTCGACACGGATTCGAAACCGGATCGCTGGGTACATAACCCGGAAGCGGGCCGAAAACTAATGAGATGGCATTCGTTTTCGCGGGTCGATTTTGTGATCTAGCTTTCGTCTAGCCCACGTCCAGTGCCGTTTTTGTGCACGTATTCGTGCACTGCTCCAACCTTCAGCAGTAGCGCAGTTGTGTATATAACGATACTGTTCACCATCAGTCTCGCTCGTTCGAGAGAAATTGCGCTGACGGACGATTGCGTATCAGCGTCTGATCGAGAACGGAACATTCAGTCGTGGTCCGGATACGGCGGCCCTTTTTAACACACTAAGCGTGTTAACCTTGGTATTCGGGAACTGTTCCTACAGTTCACGAGTACACGACGGCAAAGCCACATATTCGATACGAAACAGCTACACATTCTATACGCTCGATTCCAAGGGAGCCGACAGCGTCATCGAGACCCGACCGTCTCGAAGAGAAAAAGAAGAAAGCTTTTTGGAGATATATGTGGTAAATGCTAACAGATGTTGATTGCTGGCACGGTAATCGTCGACTCGAGTACCGTCATCCGTGACGGTGCCGTCGTCGTAGATGATTCGGTTATTGAGAGCGTTGGAAACCGAGATGATCTCGTTGATCGGTATCCCGATCACGAGCAACAGGAATACGACGTTCTTCTGCCTGGCCTCGTAGGGGGGCACATTCACTCCGTACAGAGTCTCGGACGTGGAATCGCCGACGATACGGAACTCCTCGACTGGTTGTTCGAGTATATTCTACCGATGGAAGCATCGCTTTCGGCCGAGGAGATGGAAGTGGCTGCGAAGCTCGGATACCTCGAGATGATCGAAAGCGGAACGACAACGTGTGTCGACCACCTCTCCGTTGACCACGCGGACAAGGCGTTCGAGGCCGCGGGGGAAATCGGCATTCGGGGGGTCCTCGGCAAAGTAATGATGGATCGCCGCTCACCGAAGGGACTTTTGGAAGAGACGACGGCTGCACTGGCAGAGTCGGAACGCCTCATCGAGAAGTACCATGGTTCGTTCGACGACCGCATTCGGTATGCCGTCACCCCGCGGTTCGCCGTCTCCTGTACCGAGGAGTGTCTGCGCGGTGCTCGCGAGCTCGCCGACGAGTACGAGGGAGTCAGAATACATACGCACGCGAGCGAGAACCAGAGTGAAATCGAAACCGTCAAAGAAGATACCGGGATGCGAAACATTCATTGGCTAGATGAGGTCGGTCTCACCGGCGACGATGTCGTCCTCGCCCACTGTGTCTGGACAGATGAAAGCGAGCGACGGGTTCTCGAAGAAACGGGGACTCACGTCACCCACTGTCCGTCCTCGAACATGAAACTCGCAAGCGGCATCGCCCCCATCTGGGACTACCTCGACCGAGATATCAACGTCGCGCTCGGCAACGATGGGCCACCCTGTAACAACACTCTCGATCCGTTCACGGAAATGCGACAGGCGAGCCTCCTGCAGAAAGTGGATCGGCTCGATCCGACCGTAACTCCTGCCAGCGAGATATTCGAAATGGCCACGATAAACGGCGCGAAAGCGGCCGGTTTCGACCGTCTGGGAGCAATTCGTGAAGGATGGCGCGCCGACATCGTGGGCATTCGGACGGACATCACGCGTGCGACGCCGTTACACGATGTTCTCTCTCACCTCGTGTTCGGCGCTCACGGGGAGGACGTGATGTTCACGATGGTCGATGGCAACGTTCTCGTCGAAAACGGCGAAGTAACGACCGTCGATGCAGAAACCATTCGCCAGCAGGCAGACGATGTTGGGCTCTCGCTCGAGTCTAACCGCGAGGCGGCGAAGGAAGTGAAACCGTGACTCCGGACGACTGTTTCTGCTGTGGTGTCGCTCTCAATAGCGACTAAACTAGTCTACTGAGCAAGTACGTGACTCGTGACAGCCGGCCGCAAATTAGGGATCGTCGAGGGTCGCGACGACGAACGCACCGCATCGCCCCTAGCCGTTATTTCCAGTATCGCGCTGGGACGTACCATTTCTCCGTACCCTGTTTCGGCGTATCTGCGTCTGCGAACGACTGATTTTCGGTAACGTGACCTGCAGGAGTGTTCGCATCGTCTCGGGCGGACAACTCCTTCAACTCGGCGGCTGTGGTGCTCTCTGTCGGTCGATTGAATCGAACCGAACCATCGACGATTCCGACAATCCGGTCGTAGTGAGCGACTGCGAGGTCCATGTCGTGGAGGACGGTAAGCAAGGTCCGGCTCCCCGCAACATCGTCGAGGACGTCGAGGACGGTGGTGCTCGACGATGGGTCGAGGTTGGCCGTCGGCTCGTCCGCGACGATGACGGGTGCCTCCTGCATCAGCGCTCGAGCGAATGCTACTCGCTGGCGTTCACCCGCGCTAAGCGTATCAGTTCGCGCGTCTGCCTTCTCGCCGATCCCAACGCGGTCGAGCAACTCGAGTGCCGGGGCCGGATCTCGCGGCGCGAGCGGTTCGAACAACCCGCGCCACCAGGAGCGAGACGAACTACTGCCGACGAGCACGTTGGCCAGCGCAGTCCGCCGGTCGACGAGCGTGTGACCGGGATAGACGTGTGCGACGTCTGCGGAACGGAGATGGTCGTCGTCGAGTCGGATGGTGCCACTGTCCGGAGTCACTGCACCGCTCGCAAGCCGAAGCAGTGTCGTCTTTCCGGCGCCCGAGGGACCGACGATGGCGACCCGCTCTCCGGCAGTGACGCTAAGCGTCACGTCCTCGACGCCGACGTCCCCGTCGAATGTTTTGGTTACCCCGTCGAATCGCAACTCGCGGTATTGCTCAGTTCTTGTCATCGTTCAGCAGCCCCATCATCCTGACAGCGTCACCTAACGCTTCGAAATCCTCATGCCCGGTCGTAACGTACTTGTCGACGTTCTGCTGGCCTAAGATGCCATCTCTCCCATTCTCATCGAGACTGATGAAGGCGTCACTGATTCCCGAAACGGTCCCCTCGCCCAGGCTGTCATTGACTGCCCAAGGGTAGTCGGCGAACCCGGGCGTTCGCCACACTTCAGTGATCGTTCCGTCGTCGGAACTCGTCTCGACGAGCCGGTCGTAAATACGGGCATTGAGTTCGCCAATATCGCTATTACCGCCGGTCACCGTTTCCGCGACGGCATCGTGGGCCCCGACGTGGGTGAGCGATTTGAACGCCCGATCAGGAAGGAGGTCGTGACGCCGACGCAGATAATAGGTTGGCATCACCGTTCCGCTAGTACTGAGGGGATCGCCGAAAACCAGGTCTAACGAATCGGCGGTCCGCTTCACGTCTTCCATCGAGGTGACGGCCGTCGACTCATGTGCGATTAACACGGAGTGCCAGTCGATCGTCCCGCTTTTGCTACCCACGACGATCGGTGTCGCGTTCGCCCGATGGTGAGCGAGAATATAGGAGACGCCCCCGAAGTAGCCGAGGTCGACCTGTTCAGCCGTCATCGCCTGGACGAGGCCGGCGTAATCCGTCGTTGTGCGAAGGTCGACTGTCATGTCCAATTCGGACTCGAGATACGTCGCGAGTTCGGTATTTTGCTCGATAGCCGTGTCGGGGTCGACGTCCGGAATGACTCCCATAGTGAGCGTCGGGGAACGCTGCCCGCTCTGGAGGCAGCCGCCGACGAGGCCAGACCCAACTGATCCGAGAACCGCCCGTCTCGTTCTAGCAGTGGTCACAGGTTCTGTCTATCTCGAGAGGTGTATAATAGCTTGTCGTGACAGCAATCTTCCGGAGGCGGACTCCGGTAGATAGCCGGGTGCCGCTTCGTGCTGTTTGGTGCTGGGACAACGTTATGGGTGTGTGTGCGTTGTCGTGTTATATGGAGATCGACGTGAGTGGCACAGTGTGCCCCCAGACGGTGTTAATCGTGAAACGATGTCTGGAGGCGCTCGAACCCGGTGATGAACTCACCGTTGTCGGGGATTATCCGCCGGCAGAGCGGACCATCCGACGCTCGTGTCACAAACACGGGTATGGCGTATCGACAGCGGCCACGACGGACTCCGAGTCAGAGTTTGCGCTGCGAATTCGCGTAACCAGCGCAGCAAAATCGTAACGACCCGGCACAGAATTAGTGCGGGACCTTGAGTCGGAAGCGGGGTTCGGTGAGCAGTTCCCTGGCCGTCAACTCACTCGCTCGACGCGATCGCTTCGATTTCGACACTGACTCCTTTCGGGAGATTTGCGACCTCGACGGCACTACGGGCGGGGGACTCATCGTCGAAAAATTCGCTATAGGTGTCGTTCATCTCCTCGAAATCGTCGATATCGTCCAAGAACACGGTTACTTTCAGGATATCGCTCATATCCAGCCCTTCAGCCGACAGAACTCCCTGAATGTTGGAGAGAGATTGTTCGGCCTGCGTGGCGATCGGTTCGTCGGAGAGCAACTCACCGTCGGGCGTCATCGGAATCTGACCGGCGGTAAACACGAGTTCGCCATCGGTCGTCGCCTGACTGTACGCACCGACTGCCTCTGGAGCATCGTTCGAACTGATAACTCGCTTCATACAGATAGAGACCCAGGCTTCCCTCTTAATAGTATTCTCTGACAAGAGAGACGACTACTGGGATGGCTCGTGTGTGACGTCTGTGGCCGGTTCCCCATGCGAGCCGAAGGCCTTGATTGCGCAGCCATTGGGTCGCATGCCCTTCTCCGTGAAGCAGTACTTCTGCGAGATCGTCCGGTTCATCGACGTCGGTTGTGAGACGGTACGAATCGATCTCCGCCAGCGCGACTCCTATTTCGCGCGCTATGGACCGATGGGCGAGATAGGAGTTGCCGTGATAATGACTTCAAAGCCGGTCGTGCGGGAAACGAGCGTGTTCGTTCCGCCCCCGCTGCCGCGCGCGAGCACGACGTCCTCCTCCCTAGTGCACAGTCGCTCGAGTGCTGTGTCCGTAATTAACGGCAGATCGGCCATGACGACCGCTACTGCCGTCGAAGCGGCCTGAAGTTGTTCGTTGACGGCACGCGAAAGCGACCGTTCATCGACGGATATGGGACAGTCCCCGATCTCGAGCGGCGTCGAAGAGACGACGAGCGGATCCTTTCCAGTGTTCTGAACGACGGAGACGACATCTCGCAACATTGCCCGCGCGAACTCGTTCCGATCGCCGCGATTGAGGAGTGTCGAAAGCCTCGTTTTCGGGTCCAACCGTCGAATGGCACGATGACTCGCATGGCGATTCTCTCTCGTGGTTACCGGTACGGCATCATCAATCTCCGCGTTCTGGTATCGGATCGCTCCCGACACAATCTGTGACTGTGGCTCGTATCTAGCACACAAATCTGGCAAACCGCGATCACTGGAGTGATGCCGATTGTCCGTTGTTGCTATTTATGTTATCCGGAAGTACTATCAGGTCATGCCACACCACACCACGTGTGACAGAGTCTAACGAGCAACAGTCGAAGGTGGCGTCCTTCTTCGGCTACGAAGAATACGGTACCAATACGAAAACAGAGGTGATCGCCGGGATAACGACGTTTCTGACGATGTCGTATATTATTGTCATTAACCCTGCTATCCTCTCCGCGGCCATCAATATCGACGGCTACTCTGACGGGCAGGTGTTCCAGATGATCGCGATCACGACGATTCTCGCAGCGGTCGTGGGCACCGCTGTGATGGCCCTTTATGCCAATCGACCGTTCGGACTCGCACCCGGAATGGGGCTCAACGCGTACTTCGCGTTCACCGTCGTAATCACGCTCGGTGTCCCGTGGCAGACCGCGCTTGCGGCAGTGTTCGTCGAGGGACTCATCTTCATGGCAATGTCCTCGGTCGGCGCGCGCCGGTACATCATCGAGTTCTTCCCGAAACCGGTCAAGTTCGCCGTCGGGGCCGGTATCGGCCTGTTCCTTCTCCTGTTAGGACTTATCGAGATGAATATAGCGACCGCACACGATTCAACGTTGGTCACTCTCGGGAACGTCGCCTCTGACCCGGTCGCGATTCTCTCCCTCGTCGGTCTGGCGTTTACGCTCATACTCTATTCGCGCGACGTGACCGGTTCGATCATCATCGGCATCCTCACAACGGCCCTTGCGGGCTGGGGGTTGACGGCAGCAGGTGTAGTCAACGGTGGTCTCCTCACCCCCGGCGCGATCCCCGAACCACACTACGATATCACGCCGCTCGTCGGCGCATTCCTGCAAGGGTTCCAGGATATCGAACCGGTGACGTTCATGATCGTCGTGTTCACGTTCTTCTTCGTGGACTTCTTCGACACAGCCGGAACGCTCATCGGCGTCTCTCAGTTCGGCGGGTTTCTGGACGACGACGGGAACCTGCCCGAGATGGAGAAACCGCTGATGGCGGACGCGATCGCAACGACGTTCGGGGCGATAGTCGGAACGACGACTGTCACGACCTACGTCGAGAGTTCCACGGGAATCGAAGAGGGAGGCCGGACCGGAATGACCGCTCTCGTCATCAGCCTCCTGTTCCTGCTTTCGCTCGTCGCGATTCCGATCGTCGCTGCCATTCCGACGTACGCGTCATACTTAGCGTTGGTCGTCGTCGGTCTGATCATGCTCGAGGGCATCACCGAAGTGAACTGGGAACAGTCCGATTGGCTGATCCCGGGTGGTCTGACGATGGTGATGATGCCGCTGACGGCGTCGATCGCCAACGGTATCGCGGCGGGGATCATCAGTTATCCGATCGTCAAAACGGCCCAAGGGGACCACCAAGACATCCACACTGCACAGTGGGTGCTTGCGGGAGCGTTCGTCCTCTATTTCTACGTGACCTCCGGGGGTGTGATGGGATAGCGACCGCTTCTCATTCCGAGTGTCGGGCGGTACTGCGACCCAAGTAGTCTGGGAGGGTAGTATCGCTATCGGAAAGACGAGACACAATTGGCGTCGGCTCGCGATCACGGCTGTACCACCGGTTCACGTTATCAATGACATCCCACCGAGTACGCGGAGACGTTCCCTGGTCGTCCACCAGCTTGCAGACGGTGCTGGCGTGTTCGCTCATCGGGGTGATGGGCGTGCCATTGATCAGCCCTATTTTACCGGACCTCCGCACCGTGTTCGGGATCAGCGACTCGCAAATTGCCCTCATAATCACGGCGTATACGGTCCCCGGTGTGTTCCTGACGCCGTTTATCGGGCTACTGTCCGACCGACTGGGACGCCGAACGGTCGTCCTTCCCCTGTTATTTCTCTTCGGTCTCGCTGGCGGCGGTATCGCCCTCGGCCCCTCGTTTCGCGGTGTACTGGCCCTTCGATTCGTGCAGGGAATCGGTGGAAGTGGGCTGATGATGCTGGCGATAACGCTTATCGGCGACTTCTACGGCGGCGAACAACGGAACAGAGTCATGGGCATAAACGGCAGTGCAATCGGCATTGGTGCCGCCACGTATCCACTACTCGGTGGCGTGTTAGCCACTGTCCGCTGGAACGTCCCGTTCGTATTCTTCGGACTCAGTCTCGTGGTCGGGAGTATCGCACTCTTTACGCTCGAGGAACCGTCGATAGACGATCCGCCTGCGATGAGAACGTACGTTTCACGAGTTCTCTCCGCGGTCCTTGTCCCACGAGCGCTCGGCCTCTGGGCCGTAGCCTTTCTCACGTTTTTCCTGTTCTACGGCGGCATTCTAACCGTGCTTTCGTTACTCTTGAGCGACGTTCACGATTTTTCCGCCGGACAGATCGGGATGCTATTCAGTATGGTTTCCATCGCCAACGCGGCCGTGGCGTCGCAGTACGGGCGCATCTCTCGTTCCCTCGACCCGAAGGAACTGATCCCCCTCGGGTTCGTCGGATTCGGCGTGAGCCTCCTCGGTGTCTGGGCCGCGTCCACGCCGGTACTGATCGGCGCGATGTTGCTCTGTTTCGGCCTGGGATTTGGGCTCGTGATGCCTTCTCTCGATACGTCCGCCGTCGGTCTCGTTTCGAGCCAATTCCGCGCGAGCATGCTTGGCATCCTGACGAGTATGCTCTGGCTCGGACAGACCGTTGGCCCGATCACGTTCACCGGTATCGCGACCGCCGCGTTCGACGAACCGGTGACCGGCTATCGCTTCTTGTTGTTGTGCTGCGGAATGGCGTCTTTCGTCGGCGGTGTACTCGTGTTACTGGCTCTCAGTCGTCGATAGCGATCCGATCGTTCCGCAGTCTTCCCCCTGTCGGTTACGGTCACCTATTCGAGCACCGAATACGGGATCACGCGGACCGACTCCTCCGCCGACAGGTCGGACTCCGTGAGGACGATGCCGTCAGCTCGCGTCGCACGCGTACTCGAGGAGAGGACACTAGGATCGAACGTTTCGTCGTAGACTTCAAGCGGAGAGTCAACGTGGCCCAAGGGGACGGCGTTCCCTTCGTCCAACGTAACCGGCACAGCGTACTCGAATCCACTCGTTCCGATACCGACGTCGCTCGTGAGGGACGCCTCAACCGTCGATATCGGCTCCGTCTCGCCGACGAAGAACGAACGCATGACGAGTGTCGCAATCGTGTGCGCACCGACTGGCTTTCCCGGAATCGCAAAGGCGACCGCATCGTGATCGGGGAGTCGCGCGACTGCGATCGGTTTGCCGGGACGAATCCGCACGCGATGGAACTCTACTTCGCCCAACGCCTCCAGGGCTCGGATAACGTAATCCTTCTTGCCGACGCTCGTTCCGCCAGTCGTGATGACCACATCGTGTTCGTCGGCCAGCTGCGCGATTCGGTCTCTCGTTTCCTCGTATTCGTCAGGAACCGTTCCCTCGATCGTGGCCCTATGCCCCCACGAACGGACGAGCGCGGCCAGCATCGGCGAGTCGAGATCGGCGGTCTTCTCCTCGTGAATCTCGGATCCAGTAGCCAGTAACCCGGCAGAGAAGGGTCCGTACACGGTGACGCGTTCGATACCGAGGTCTCTAAGCAGAATCAGATCTTTCGCAGACATCCGTTCACCGGACCGAAACAGCACCTCACCAGCCGAGACGTTGCTTCCCCGTTCGTAAGTATACGTACCCGGCTCGAGGCTACTCCCCCCAAGTTCACCTGCTTCGACGGATGCTTCCTCGATCTTGAGCACGGCGTTTGCACGCTCTGGAAGCGGCGCCCCCGTGGCGATACGGATGGCTTCTCCGGCCGCTAGCGATGGTGGCTCGTCCTCCGGGAATATCTCTCCCTCACTGACCGCGAGGGGATACGACTCGGTCGCGTCGACGGCGAATCCGTCCATAGTCGCGTGGTCGTGAGACGGAACGTCTCGGGGAGCAGTTATCGACTCTGCGAGAAACCGTTCGGCTACGCCGTCTCCGACGCTCAACTCTCTCGTCTCGCGGTTCGACAGCGCTCGGTCGAGGATGTCGAGAACCTCCCGTACGGCCTCGGAACGAGATAGCATCGATTCGTGGTCGTGAGCCATAACAATGAGTTGGGTATATTATCACAAACCCCTTTCGTCCGCTTTTCAGCCGAACGGGATCGCTCTCCGAACGGGAACCGCTCTTCGTAATGGGAAGAGAGGCCGTCAATATATCGTTCAGTTCCTGTTACTCTCGCGAGGTTCGATTCTAGTCAGCGTACCGATTTCGACCATTCGAACGATTTCGTCGTGCCAAACCGCAATCTAAAGACAGGGGTTGATTGTATAGAAAAATACATATTTAACAAGCTATTTATGCTAAACCCCTGTCTATGTGAATTGACAGCACATGTCAGAGAGAGACGGTTCCATCGAACTGGCGTACGGATTAGAAGACAAACCACCGGCGATCAAGGCGCTCTTTCTCGGTGTCCAGCACGTAGCGGCCATGATCGTTCCGGCGACGGCGGTAGCACTCATCGTCGGAGGAAGCATCGGTGTCGGCTCAGCTGACACGGCGTTCCTGGTTCAGATGGTGCTCGTATTCTCTGGACTCGCGACGCTCGTGCAGGTGTTCCCTATCGGTCCCGTCGGGTCCCGCTTACCCGTCGTGATGGGGACGAGCTTCGCGTTCGTCGGCGCGGCGATAGCCATCGGAAGCCAATACGGTCTCGACGCCGTCTTCGGCGCGATCGTCATCGCGGCGCTGGTAGAGGTACTGATCGGATGGCAGTTCAGACGGGTCAAACGCTTCTTCCCGCCGCTGGTATCCGGCCTTATCGTCATGATCATCGGCCTCTACTTGATCCCGGTGGGGATGGATTACCTCGCGGGTGGCGCTGGCGCCTCCGACTACGGCGCGTACCACAACCTCGGTCTGGGCTTGCTCGTCATAGTCGTAACCGTTGGACTGAATCTCTTCACGGACGGCGCCTTACGGACACTGAGCATCCTGGCCGGGCTCATGGTCGGGTACGTGGCTGCGATCGCGATTGGTATCGTCGACTTCTCGCCGGTCGCGGATGCGGGCTGGTTCGCCGTTCCCGTCCCGGGTCGGTTCGGATTCTCCTTCGAACCGGTGGCCATCCTGACGTTCACCGCCATTCACATCACCGCAGCGATCGAATCCGTCGGGGACATCTCCGGCATCACGGCCGCCGAAGGGCGCACCCCGACCGAAGACGAGGTGACGGGCGGACTCTTCGTCGACGGAATCGGCAGCTCGATCGGCGCATTGTTCGGCGCGTTCCCGCTAACGACGTTCTCTCAGAACGTCGGTCTCATCAACTTCACCGGTGTTATGAGTCGCTACGTCGTCGGTGTCAGCGGTGTCGTCCTACTGGTTCTCGGTTTCGTTCCGAAAATTAGTGCCGTCGTGACGACCATTCCGAGCGCGGTACTCGGTGGTGCCGTGCTGGTCATGTTCGGAATGGTGATGGCGAGCGGTCTTCGCCTTATCTTCTTGAACGAACGGTTGAACCGACGGAACATGGTCATCATGGCAACCTCGATCGGTGCCGGCCTCGGCGTCGAGGTCCGACCCGATGCGCTCAGCGCGTTGCCGGACCAGGCAACGATCTTCTTCGGAAACGCGATCATCATGACTGCCATCACGGCGGTCCTGCTCAACACGCTAGTCCCACGCGAGACGGAAGCCGATCTTCAAGACACAGCCACGACGGGTGATCTTGACGAAGGTCTCGGTACCGATGCAGTTGGACCGTCCGAAGATTAATACGACAATTTCGCTTCTTTGAAACAGAGTTCTTGGCCATCTACTGCCGTCTAGGTGGTATGTCGCTTACGTTCGCAATGGTCTGGTGTACTCATACGGAGTGTACTGCCAGTCGGTCAGTCATGCTACAACATGGCAATCTATTTCACGATCGAACTGGACATTCCGCTATGCAGTTCAACCGTGTCGCAGTCACCGAACGGTCTCATCGCCGATTCTGCGAAGACGCGGCGGATGAGAGGTTCTGGAACGTGGGGATGTATCGTGAACGAACGCGTTGACACCCTCGTCCGTGGGACGTTAGTCAACGTGAACACCGGAAACGTGGAGGATTGCGCCGTAGCGATCGACGACGGGATCATCGTCGCGCTGGAAGAGCGTCCCGCCGAACGTGAACTCCACGCGAACTACGTCACGCCCGGACTCATCGACGCTCACATGCACGTCGAATCGAGCATGGTGACGCTTCCACAGTACGCGGAAGCGGTCGTCCCGAACGGCGTGACGAGCGTCGTACACGACCCCCACGAAATAGCAAACGTGGTCGGCGCTGCAGGCGTCCGCGCCGTCATTCAAGACGCTGAACAGACGCCGTTGAAGGCTCGATTCACCGTCCCTTCCAGCGTCCCAGCGTCGGACCTCCAGGACTGTGGGGCGACACTCCCCGCCGAAATGGTGACCGATCTACTTGAGGAACCGAACGTCATCGCGCTCGGCGAAGTAATGGACGTCCCCGGGTTGGTCGCGGGAGACGAAGACGTCCACGCGAAGATTCGCGCCGCACGGGAGCGCGGATTGACTGTCGACGGTCACATGCCACAGGTCACGGGCGACGAGCTACAGGAGGCCGCACAGTATCTAGACAACGACCACGAGAGTATCACGCTCGCCGAGGCTCGCGAGAAAGCCGATGTCGGTCTCCGTGTCTACCTGCGCGAGGGGTCCTCCAGCAAGAACCTCGCCGAGCTCTTGCCGCTCACCGAGGAGGTCGATACTCGGCGACTCTCGTTCTGTACGGACGACCGTGAAGTCACTGACATTGTCGACGAAGGTGGCGTCGACTTCGCTGTTCGGAAAGCGATCCGGGAAGGCGCAGACCCGGTTGACGCCGTACAGATGGCGACGATAAACACGGCGGAGAGTTACGACCTCCCGTTCGGAAGAGTGGAGCCGGGTGCACCGGCGGATCTCGTGCTGCTCGATGATCTGGATACTTGGCGTGTCGACAACGTACTCATCGATGGTGAACTGAATCCGACGGAGGACGGGACCACCCCTTCCGCGACCAACCTTCCGACGGACACGGTCGAGTCCCCCTCAGTCTCGCCGTCCGACCTCGCGATCACGGCTCCTGACGGCCGCAGTCGCACCGCCCGCGTCCGTGTCATTGATGCCGTCGGTGGACTCCAGACCGAACCCATGATCGCCGAGGTCCCGGTACAGGAGGGCACGCTACTGCCGAATCCAGACGAAGACCTGCTCTCGCTCGCTGTCATCGAGCGACACGGTGGGAACGGAGGAGTCGGCCGCGGCTTCGTTCACGGGTTAGAACTCGACCGCGGTGCTGTCGGGTCAACGATCGCTCACGACGCGCACAACTGCGTCGTCGCCGGCGTCGATCACGCCTCCATGGCGGCGGTCGCAAACAAACTCGAGGAGTTAGGCGGCGGCGTCGTCGCGTACGATCCAGTCGACGATGAATTCGTTTCACTCGCGCTCCCGGTTGCTGGCCTGATGTCGAACGAGCCGATAGAAACCGTCTACGAGCAGTTCGAAACCGTAGAGGCCCACACTGCCGGGATCGGGATGGCGAAAACTGGACTGATGGAACTCTCCTTCCTCGCCCTCGAGGTGATTCCGACGTATCGACTCACGAACAACGGCCTCGTAGACGTCACGAACGGCCAGTACGTGGACGTGATGGTGTCAGAGCACGCCGGAGAACAGGGCTCCCCTGATGTCGACCGGTCGGCTCCCGACGATAGCGTCAGTGAGCCCTGACGCACTGTCGCTCACCAGTCGACCGTAGCGGACATGATCACGTCGTCGACGTCGGACCCATCCAGCAGGTAGTGATCGTTGCGCGTCGCTTCGATGGTCCAGCCGCGGTCGACGAGAAAATCGATTCCCCGCCGATTCGTGGCAGGAAGGTGCTGATACAGTTTCTCATAGCCACAGCGGTCGGCACACTGCCGAGCGTAAGCCAACAGTCTGGTCCCGATCCCCGCCTCGCGTCGCGATTCCACGACGCCACCGGTGACGGTCGCCGTGTGGGCGGTTTGCGACCGGGCCGTCGCGTCGACGTGAACCAACCCACAGATCGTGTCCTCGATGGTCGCCACATAGACCGCGCACTCACCCGCCGAATCGCGCCGGTGGAGTGTCCCGTCGTCCGTCGCCGTTGCCATGGTCGACGTCGTTTCGACAGACGGCTGTTCGCCGGCCATCGAACGGATGGCGGTGACCAGTTCCGCCCGATCGGCATCGGTTGCCGGCCGAAATTCGACGAGCGAATCGAAACGCGAGAGACCGACCGTTATCGACTCCGCCACGCGGTTCAGGTCGGTGGTCACACGGACTAGGTCGTCAGTCTCGACCAGCAATCCCTTTTGCGTGAGGAGCGCTAGATGGTGATCGATTGCGCGCCGGTCGTTGGGGTACAGTTCCTCCTGCAGGCGACGAGGACGAACTGGACCGTGTTGGACGACGTACTCGTAGACGGTCCGCCGTTCCTCGTTGGTGATCTCGTTTATTGACGCTGTACTCGACCGTATCACGCCACCAGTTGGACTCGAATTTTCACGCATAGTTTCTCCTGCACCACGGTTTGCAGTCCGGATGCTGCCTATAATCCGCGGCTATCGACAGTACCATCGGAATCGAGGTATATAGTTGCTCGAACGGACACGCCGCCAGACGCTCGTGGCAACACCTGACACATTCGGGCAATGGCCGCCCTGTCGGCGGTCGTTACCGTGGATCCGGACGTCTCACCGTCTGCTGCTGAGTCGTCTCCCCCGTTGGGTGCCGATTCGCTTTTCATCCCGAAGGGGCATCACTCGGTGGCCCACTCCAGATCCGTCTTGGAATCGATGTCCCTCGTCACGCCCGGATCGTCGACATCGACGAAGACGGTGTTTTCGTGGTTCTCGATGAGTTCTCGCCCGCCTCGGTCGCCGGAAACAGTCGACAGCGCGTCGTAGTGCTGTCGACCGAACAGGACGGGATTTCCACGCTGTCCCTCGTACGTGGGGGCGACGATGCTCCCGTCGCCGGTCACGTACACTGTTCGCAACGTGTCCACGGTCAGTGGACGAACGAACGGCATATCTCCGAGCATGAAAACGGTCGCGTCCCAGTCTGCGTCGCGTGCGGCGTCGACGCCGGTCCGGACTGACGCGCTCTGTCCCGCCGCGTAGTTCTCGTTGGAGCGGACCGAGAGATCGAGATCAGCGAGAACCGCCGCTACACGGTCTGCCTCGTGACCGACGACGGCGACGATATCGTCGACGGACGACCGATACAGCGTCTCCGCCGCACGTCTCACGATGGGTGTCCCTTCGACGTCCGCAAGGAGTTTGTTCCCTCCCTCAAACCGGGTCCCCTTTCCCGCTGCGAGGACCACACCACCAATCGTATCGGCTTCAGTACCACTATCCGGCCCGTCAACAGCCCGAGCCATGTCAGACCGATCTGCCATACGACCATTTCGTGACGGACCGTACTGGTTCTTTTCCCGTCGCCATCTCTGTCGGGCACCCTGACAGCGAGTACGCTCGAGTTCCTATCACGGTTCGAGCTCCTATCACGACGACTTGTTCTCGACGGGGAGGCAGACGTCTCGTTCGAACGACGTCACGAGGCCGCGCGTAAATCGAGACGTTTCCCCGAGCGCGTGCTCGAGTACCGCTCGCGCCGTCTCCATGAGGCCTGGCATATCGGCCTTGTTGATCACAGGGGTGACCGCTGCGGCATCTGGCACGTGTCGTAGTCCACCGTCGGGGCTGGCGAGTACGGTGCCGATCGTTTCGGGCGTGATCGTGTCGCCGACGGAGAGGCCCGTGATCGCGGCGACACGTTCGGGACGGTGAACGACGGCTTCCGTAAGCGGTTCGCCGACGGCGTGCACTGAGGCCACGGGGACGACGTGAGTCGCCTCGTCGGGAACGACCGGCTCGTTGGTGTCGGGGGCCTTGAACTCCCGCGCTCGAGCTCCATCGGCTTTGACGAGGAGCCAGTCGACGAACCCACGATCGAGAACCGCCGTCAGCGGCTCCGGATCGAAACCGCGGACTTTCCGGTCGACTCGTTCGGGATCGGAGACCCATTCGCTCGCAAACGCGACCGGTGGCTCGGTTTCGAGAAGCGCGTCCGGCAGTCGCTCGACGTTCGTGACCGTCAGCGGCAGATCGGGTGGCGGCATCTGTGTCGTCGTCGTGAACCCGATGTCGTACCCCTGCTCGGTTCCTTCCATCGCGAGTCGGTGCATGGCAGTCTTCTTGCCGCCCGCACCGACGAACGCGACGAGCGCTCGGTCGCCGAGGCCCAGCGCGGTCGACAGTTGCATACCGTCACTGTGCGCCGAGAGCGAAAATAGGTTTGTCCCATCGGAGTGCGAGCCACGGAGTGGATCGAGTCGATACTGTTTTGCGACTCACTCGCATACGTCGACGTATGACGCGAGTAGACGTGCGCGGAGAAATCTGCCCGCGGCCGGCGCTGATCGTCCGCCAGCAGCTCGCTGAACTGGAGACGGGCGATGAGTTACTCGTGCGAGGTGATTACCCCCCGGCGGAACGGAACCTCTGTCGAATGTGTCGCAAACGCGGATTCACCGTCACGAAGATCGAGGATGGGAGCAACGAGAACGCGTTCGAGTTACGAATCGAAGTGTCCGAAGACGCAACGATTCCGGAGGCGTAGTCGATGCCCGATCGTTCCGCCGACACCACCGCCCGGCTTACCGAGTACGCCGACCTTCACGGTTGTTCCTGCAAAGTCGGCCAGAGCGACCTCGACGACCTCCTTCGAGAGGTGGGGCTGACCCAATCTCGAGACGAACTGCTGTTCGGCGTCGGCGAGGATGCAGCCGCACGGCGACTGACCGACGATCTGGCGCTCGTTTCGACGGTCGATTTCTTCACGCCGATCATCGACGACCCCTACGACTTCGGCCGCGTCGCAGCGTGTAACGCCGCGAGCGACGCCTTCGCGACGGGGGCTGTCGACAACCTCGACTGTCTCGTCGTCCTCGGTCTCCCACAGGAATTGACGGACGCCGCACCGATGATCTTGGCCGGTATCGCCGATGCGATCGACGACATGGACGGCGTGATCGCCGGGGGCCACACGATCATCAGCCCGTGGCCGTTCGCCGGCGGTGCCGTCTCTGCGACTGCACCGCCCGAGACGCTGTTGACGTCACAGCAGGCGACGGCCGGTGACCACCTCTACCTCACGAAACCGCTCGGAACGCAGTCGGCGATGGGTGGACTGCGCGTTTCGGACGACGAGTTCGCCGACGTCGTCGCAGAGGCCACGGAACGGTCCGTTCGAAAGATCGGCGACGAAGCGCTCGCCTGGATGACGACCCCGAACCGAGCCGCTGCAATGGCAAGTCGCGACGTCGCGACCGCGGCGACCGATATAACCGGATTCGGCCTTGTCGGACAAACGCAGGTCCTCGCCGACAACGCCGACGTGGGGATCGAGGTAAGTAGGCTGCCGATCATCGAGGGAACCGCCAACCTCTCGAGACTGTTCGGGTACGGCCTCGAGGACGGCGAGAGCGCGGAAACCAGCGGCGGCTTGCTCCTGTCGGTCCCCGAGTCGCAGACTCCGACGCTCGAATCCCGTCTCGACGGTGCTGACGTCTTCTACCGTCGTATCGGACGCGTCACCGACGGCGACGGCGTTTCGTTGCGCGATCCGACGATAGAACCGATCAGCCGGGAGAAACGAGACAACTGACCGACCGCTAGTGGAGTTTCAGAACGGCCTCGAGGACGCCGCCGCCGAGACAGAGCGCTTTATCCGAAATCTTCGCCGGGTCGACGCCGTCGCCGCGCGGGTCGATATCGCCGAGTTTCGTCCCTTCGTTGACCTCGAGTCCGCCGTGGACGAGACCGCGAACGAGGCCGTCGATTTGCGCGACCACGTCGGTGTTGCCGACGTGACCCATAGTCTCGCCCGCCGAAACGGAATCACCGATTTCGACCACAGGTTCCCACGCCCCCTCGCCCGGTGCACGGAGGACCCGTTCGTGCGTGTAGCCGCGTCGTTCTCCCGGTTCGCCGTCGTACGGACTCGCCCGGCCGTCGTAGAAAACGCGACCTAACTCGTGGCCTCTGTCCGTCTCGACGACGGCATCGACGTCCTCGCTGGCTTCGAATCCGGGACCGAGACCGACGACCACGTCCGCGTCGTCGCGGCGGGTGCCCGTATCGGTCCGACCTTTCGCCAGTATCGCATCGACGACCACGGCCGCATCGAGCGTCGCCGCGATCGAGGCCTCCGGGTCATCGAGGACCGGAACCGCATCGTCCTCGAGTATCTCGATCGCCTCGTCGACGTCGGCCGCTCGTCGTCCGACGACGCCTTCGATCGATACGTCGTCTTCGTACACCGCTGTCGCGAACGCCACCTTCCGTCGAACGACGGTCGGTCGTTCGACCTCGGTCACCACGACCGGATACCCGGCTTGGTGCAGTCGGTAGACGACTCCGCTCCCGAGGTCGCCGCCGCCCCGGACGACGACGAGGTCATCGAGATTCAGTCGCGTCGCGCGCTGTCCGCCGGCACCGTACCGATCCATGTTCACCTCCGAGAGTATCGCCAGCGCGACGTCTTCCGGACCGCTCCCGCCGATATCGAGCCCGACGGGTGCCCTGACCCGCGCGAGTTCTCGCCGGCTGTACCCCCCCTCGGCGAGCGAATCGACGACGTGTTCCGCCTTCGTGTCGCTGGCGACGAGGCCGACGTAGCCGGCGTTTCCGTCGAGCGCCGCAGCGACAGCGCGCTGATCGAACGTCCCGCTGCGCGTCGCCACCGCGACCGACGTTTCGGCGGTCATCGGGAGCTCGGACAGCGTTTCTTCGTACTCTCCGTGGATGACGTCTGTGTCGTCCGGGAACACATCCGGGTCAGCGTATTCCTCGCGGTCGTCGACCACCGTGACGTCGTACCCCACCTGCTCCGCCAGCGCCGCGAGTTCGACGCTGATGTGGCCGCCACCGGCGATGTACAGGCGTGCCCGCCCGCGAATTCGTTCGATGAAGACGTCCATCGACCCGCCACAGACCATGCCGGTGTTCCCGCCGGGCTCGAGTTCGTACGTTCGAACCCCGGAGTCGGCCTCACCGTCCAGCACTGCTCGCGCGTCCTCGCCGGCGAGGTGTTCGACCGTTCCGCCGCCGATCGTGCCGTAGTTGCCGTCCGTGGTGACGAGCATCCGATCCCCGACGTCCCTGGGTGCGCTCCCGTCCTTGTCGACGATCGTCAGCATCGCAGCCGCCTCGCCGTCGTCGACCAGTTCGGTGACTCGTTCGAACACGCTCATACGAAGTTTTTCACCTCGTTCTCGACTATCAGGTCGATTAAATCGTCGTACGTGATCTCCTCGATTTCCTCGGGGAGGTCGACGCCGCGGACGTCGACGTCTTTCTTGACGGCGTAGAGTTCCGCGTCGAGCGCCGGAGACAGGAACACGCCGTCCTGTACGAGGACGACGCGTGCCTCCGGGTCGTCCACCGCAGTTCGAAGTCCGATATCGGCCATGGGTTCGTCTATCAGGTATAGCATGGTTAGAAGTCCAAAACGCAATCGGCGTCCCGAATGCGCGCCGAAACCTCGTCGCCGGCGCGAACGGTCACGTCGGCAGCGATCTCGTCGGCGGCGATGTCCCGCTCCGTCATCGCGGCGGCGTCGACGATCATCGCTCCGTTCTGTTCCCGCAGATCGGCGATGTGCCCCGGCATGTTCAGCGCGTCTCGGTCGACGTCGCTTCGGGCGGCATACGTGCCGTCTTCCGTGAAGACTACTGTGACGTCGTGCCGGTCGAACCCCGCGGCGACACCCCGCGCCGCCCGCAGCCCCTCCGGGACGTGCACGCGCCCGTACGGTGCTCGAGTCAGTAACACGATGACGTCGCGTTTCATAGCGATATCACTCGGTCTGCATCGCCGATCATGTCCGCCAGATCGGGGAGAAGTCCGACCTCCACGCCGTCCGGATAATCGTCCGGTGCGTCGATACCGCGGGCGTCGACGCAGAGCCCACAACAGATCACTTCGGCTCCGTCGGCGATAAGTTCCTGAAACTTCGCCGTCGGCATCTCGTCGTAGAGGCCGGTGTCCGAACAGTCGGGAAACGTCTGTCCGTCGACGGGCACGAGCGCCCCGTCGAGGTAGTGAAAGAACGAAACCTCGTGGCCTTTCCCGAGCGCCGCCTTCCCGAGTTCGTACGCCGTTCGCCAGCGCTCGCTGTCGAAGGGCCCGCCGGTCAGTAGAATTCCGATGGATGCCATGATCTACCATAGCGGAGTAGCGATAATAATAGTTCGGACGACTCCGGTACGCCTCGAGAGATCTGGGGCGGGAGACGGTGTTATGGAAGGCCGCTTCGCACTGACGGCGGCTAGCCGTCGCGTTCGTTGAGGGCCCGTTTGATATCGTCGGCCGTGATGGGAAGGGAGTCGACGCGGACGCCGACGGCGTCACGGATCGCGTTGCTGAGCGCCGGCGGAACGCCGTTCGTGGGGAGCTCGGCGATCGACTTCGCACCGAACGGCCCGGTCGGTTCGTGCGTTTCGACGATAACCGTCTCCATCGGCGGGTGATCGGTCGTTCGTGGCATCCCGTACTGCCGGAAGCCGATCACTTCCGGATTCCCCTCGTCGTCGAATTCCAATCCGCCGCTGGTGGCGTACTCGAGACTCATGTGCTCTCCTCCCTCGATCTGCCCCTCGACGAGCGCGGGATTGATCGCGACCCCACAGTCGGCGGCAAACGCCATTCGGTTTATCTCGTACTCGCCGGTTTCTTCGTTCACGGTCACGTCGACGAACTGGGCGCCGTATGGCGGCGGACTTTCGTCCGTGGAGTGATTGCCCTTACCGAGGATGTGTTCGCGGTCGTCGTGGCCGTACGTCGCTTCGTACCCGATTTCCTCCAGCGACACGCTGTCGCCGGTCACCTCGCTGTACACCTGCCCGTCACCCGTCTTCAGGTTCTCGACGGGTTCGTCGAGCATCTTCGCTCCCCAGTGGACGAGCCGTTCCCGCGCGTCCTCGGCCGCTTCCTTCACCGCTTGACCGCTGATGTAGGTCGTCGAGGAGGCGTACGCGCCGTAGTCGAACGGCGTCAGGTCGGTGTCCGAGGAGATAACGACGATATCCGTGGGTTCACAGCCCAGCACCTCCGCGGCGACCTGACTGAACATCGTGTCGGAGCCGGTGCCAGTGTCGACGCCGCCGACCTGGAGATGGAACGAGCCGTCCTCGTTCATCTTCATCTGGGCCGCGCCGAGTTCTCGCCCGGCGACGCCGCTGCCCTGGGCGATCATCGCCATTCCGACGCCACGGTGGCGGTGGGGCTCCGCAGGCTGCTCGAGATCGTCGTAGCCGATGGCCTCCTTCCCGCGCTCGATGCACTCGCGGAGTCCGCATGACCGTATCTTCCGGTTGAATCTATTGCCGTCTTTCAGAATGGTGACGTTCCGGTCGATATCACCCTCGCGAACGGCGTTGCGTTTGCGGAACTCGACCGGATCGAAGTCCAGCCGGCGCGCGACCTCGTCCATATGCGACTCGACCGCGAAATGGCCCTGTGGAGCGCCGTATCCGCGCATCGCTGCACCCATTGGAAGGTTCGTGTGGACGACATCGCCCTCGAACCTGACGTTCGGAACGCGCGGATACAGCGGGAGCGGTTTCGTTCCGACGTTGTTCGCGACGGTCATCCCGTGGGTGCCATACGCCCCCGAGTTCGACAGCGTGTACAACTCCATCGCCTCGAGTGTCCCGTCCTCGTCCACCGCTGTCCGCATGCGCATCTGCATCGGATGGCGAAACCGGAGCGCGTAGAACTCCTCGCGGCGGGTCATCTCCAGTTTAACCGGCTTGTCGGCTGCCAGATGGAGTGCGAACGCGATCGGTTCGATCGCCATCTCCTGTTTCGCACCGAACCCGGCCCCGATGCGAGGTTTCGTGACACGGACGTCGCGAATGGGAACGTCGAACAGATGCGCGATCTGTCGTCGAGTGTGGAACGGAACCTGCGTCGCAGTGATGAACGAATACCGGCCGTCCTCGTCCGTGTGGGCGATCGTCGTGTGGGGTTCGGGGACACAGTGTGACTGGTACGGTGTTTCCCATTCCGTCTCGATCACTCGGTCGTCGTCCGTTCGATCGAACGCCCGCTCGACGTCGCCTCGCTCACCCTCGAAGTGAGACTCGAGGTTCCGCTCGTAGTCGGCACCGCGCTGTTTGTTCTCGACCTCGTCGGGATCGAATAACTGTGGCGCGTCCGGATCCGTCGCCGCCCCGGGGTCGAAGATGGGTTCCAGTTCTTCGTATTCGACGTCGATCATCCGCGCGGCGCGGTCGGCCGTTTCCGTGTCTGTCGCGGCGATCGCTGCGATGGGATCACCGACGTATCGAACGTGTTCTCGGAGCACGCGAAGATCCCAGGGACTCGGTTCGGGGTAGGACTGGCCCGAACTCGAGTACGCTTTGTCGGGTACGATGTCGTCCCACGGCGTGATCACAGCGTACACGCCGTCCATCGCTTCGGCCTCGCTCGTATCGATGTCACGGACGTATCCGTGCGCGATTTCGCTCCGGATCACTTTCCCTTCGGCGAGTTCCGGGAAGCGATCGCGGTAATCGGCCGTATAACGGGCCTCCCCGGTGACGATCTTCCGAGCATCGTCCTTCTCGACGTCCGCGGTCAGATGCTCGCGCTCGTCCCGGGATTTCCGGTCGCCCGCAGCCACCTCACTCTCCCCCGGAAACGCGTCCGCTTCCGTGGCCTCCTCCTCCGCCCGATCGCCGTCGGGTCTCTCGTTCCGTCCCGGTGTCTCTTCCAGATTGCTCATTGCGATCGGTTCCCCTCCACACGGGGGCAGGTCGAGGGGAACTCCTCGCAGCGGTTTTCCCCGCCGTCTGCTGCCACGGTCTGCTCACCGTCCATCCGGTCTGCAGCGTCGAGAACCGCTTCGACGATCTTCTTATAGCCGGTACACCGGCAGAGGTTGTCCGCCAGCGCTTCCCGAACCTCCGTCTCGGTCGGATCCGGGTTCGATTCCAGCAGCGCCTTCGAACGCATGATCATGCCCGGGATACAGAAACCGCATTGGAGCGCCGAGTTGTCCACGAACGCCTGCTGAAGCGGGTGGAGATCGCTCTGTGTCCCCAGTCCTTCGATCGTTTCCACCGTCGATCCGGCGACTTTCGCGGCCGGCGTGACACAGGACATCGCCGGTTCGCCGTCGATTTGAACCGTGCACATCCCGCACGCACCCGTATCACAGCCGCGTTTCGGGCCGGTGTAGCCATTCCGCCGCAGTACATCCAGCAGGACGTCCGATTTCTCCGCCTCGAACGTCCGTTGTTGGCCGTTTAGCTCTAGTTCGAGTTGCATGAGTCTCATCGTGGGAGAGAGACTCTCCCTTCCTTCGCGTATCGGTCTCGAGAACCTAAATAGCTACTCCGAAGTGTGGCGATAGCGGTCGGAAGAGAAAGATCGAACCGCCGTCGAACGGACGATATCGCGGATCAACGGCCCCTTTTTGAGTGAATCGGTCGTCCGAGCGGGCGTACTCGCCGACTGTGCTGAACTGCTAAGCGAACGCAGCCGGGGCGACGTCGCGTGGAACGGGGACTGATGCTCCCACAGCGGGCAAACGCCGCAACATTTTCCACGCAAACGGGACACACCAGTACGTTAATTCCGAACCGTCGAAAACTCGAGACGGTATTGACGAGCGACGATCCGATCTGACGGAGTTCGAGCGAGGCACTGAACTCGTCAAACGGGGGTTCGCTCGCATGCAGAAAGGCGTCGTCGTCATGGACGTCGTCAATCGCGAGCAGGCTCGCATTGCGGAAGACGCCAGCGCCGTCGCGGTGATGGCGCTAGAGGCCGTCCTGGCGGACATTCATCGCGGCTGTGACGGTATCTTCGTCGGCAGCGGCGTCTTCAGCGCCGAGGTACCGGCGTCGATGGGCGATGCCATCGTCCAGGCAACGAACAACTGGGACGCTCCCGACCAACTCGCCGAAATAAGCAAAGATAGCGGGAACGGGATGCGTGGCGACGCGAACGTCTCGCTCCCCGGTGAAGAGAAACTGCAGGGTTACGGCGTGTAGGACGGATTTCCACAGGTGTGTCCCGCAGACAACCAACGACCACGACCGTTCGACGGTCGTGATCGAAGCGAAAACCGAACGTTCTACTTCTCGTCTAACGCTGCCCTGATCTTCTCGGCAGTAACGGGCATCTCGTTGATGCGCACGCCGACGGCCTCCCGGATCGCGTTACTGAGCGCCGGCGGCACCGTGTTGGTCGGCACCTCCGCGACGGATTTCGCGCCGAATGGCCCCGTCGGCTCGTGGGTCTCGACGAGAATGCTCTCGATCGGCGGCGTCTCCGTCGCCGACGGTAGTCCGTACTCATCGAAATCCGAGACCTCTGCGCGGCCCTGTTCGTCGACGGTGATACCCTCACTGACGGCCATCTCGAAGCTCATGTGATTGGCACCCTCGACCTGCCCCTCCGCCATTCCGGGGTTGATCGCGACGCCGCAGTCGACGGCGACGACGAGTTTGTTGACCTCGAACTCGCCCGTCTGCTCGTCGACGATCACGTCGACGAACTGCGCGGCAAACGGCGGCGGACTCTCCTCCGTGGAGTGCGTTCCCTTGCCGAGGATATGCTCTCGATCGTCGTGGCCGTACACTGACTCGTAGCCGACGTCCTCGAGCGTAACCGTCTCACCGGTCTCCTTGCTGTACACCTCGCCGTCACGCGTCTCCAGGTTCTCGGCGGGTTCGTCGAGCATCCGCGACGCCCACTCGAGGATGCGCTCTTTGGCGTCCTCGGCGGCCTTCTTCACCGCCATCCCGCTGATGTAGGTCGTCGAGGAGGCGTACGCGCCGTAGTCGAACGGCGTGTTATCGGTGTCGGAGGATTTGACGATGATGTCGTCTTCGTCACAACCGAGTACCTCGGCGGCGATTTGGATGAACGCTGTGTCCGCGCCCGTGCCGATGTCGACACCGCCGACCTGCAGGTGGAACGAGCCGTCCTCGTTCATCATGATCTGTGCGGCGCCGAGTTCGTCGCCTGCAACGCCGGTCCCCTGTGCCGATAGGGCCATGCCGATACCGCGGTGGCGGTGTGGCTCCGCAGGCTGCTCGAGATCGTCCCAACCGATGGCTTCCTTACCGCGCTCGATGCACTCGTCGAGACCACAGGAACGGATACGCCGCTCCGCACCCTCACCGCCCATCATCCCGGCGATCTCGTCCAGATCACCGACCTCCATGTAGTGTTGCCGGCGGAATTCGATCGGATCGAGGTCGAGATCCCGCGCGACCTCGTCCAGATGACCTTCGAGAGCGAGCGTCCCTTGGGGGGCGCCGTACCCTCGCATCGCACCGGTCTGTGGCGTGTTGGTGTGGACGATGTCGGCCTCGAATCGAGCGCTCGGGACCTTCGAGTACAGCGGCATCGGCTTGCTGCCGACGTTCCCGGCGACGGTCATCCCGTGACTTCCGTACGCACCGGTGTTCGAGAGCGCGTAGAGATCGATCGCTTCGATCGTCCCGTCGTCGGTGACTGCCGTACGCGCACGAACCTGCATCGGGTGGCGCGAGCGCATCGCGTAGAACTCTTCGTCGCGGGAGGCCTCGTACATGACGGGACGGTCTACCGCGAGCGATAGTGCGAGCGGAATCGGTTCAACGACCATCGCCTGTTTGCCGCCGAAACCGCCACCAACACGCGGCTTCTTCACCCTGATATCCCGAATCGGAATATCGAATAGGTGCGCCAGTTGGCGGCGAGTGTGGTTCGGGACCTGGGTGCTCGTGATGAGCACTTTCCGGTCGTCCTCGTCGGTGTAGGCGAGCGACGTGTGTTTCTCGATCTGTGCGTGGGACTGTCGGATGGTTTCCCACTCGGTCTCGTGGACGTGCACGTCCTCGCGCTCGAGCGCGGCGTCGACGTCCCCGATCTCGCCCTCGATGTTGGCCATCCGGTTGCGGCTGTAGTCATGGCCGACGATTTTGTTCTCGACCTCGTCGTCGGCGAACAGTTGCGGCGCGTCCTCGTCGAACGCCTCCTCGGGGTCGACGATGTGGTCGTACTCCTCGTACTCGACCTCGATGGCGTCGGCCGCGGCCGCAGCGGTGGTCGCGTCCTCGGCCGCGACCGTTGCGATCGGATCGCCGATGTAGCGGACGTGCTCGTTGAGCACGTTCATATCCCACGGGCTCGGTTCGGGGTACGACTGGCCGGCGCTCGTGTACTTCGCGTCCGGCACGTCGTCTGACCACGGTGTGAGAACGGCATAGACGCCGTCCAGTTCCTCGGCCTCGGTCGTATCGATGGCCCTCACGCGGCCGTGTGGAATCTCGCTGCGGACGACCGCGGCGTGAGCGAGATCCGGGAACCGCTCTTCGTAGTCCGCGGTGTACTTGGCCTGGCCGGTGACGAGCTTTCGGTCGTCGAACTTTTCGGCCGGCTGGGAAACGCTCTTTCGCTCTCCCGGTGCCTTATTGTTGTTCGCTGGTTCGTCCCACTCGAGGGGGTGTTCTGCGAACTCCTGTGGCTCTTCTGAGGTCGGCTTCGACGCAGTACCACCGTCGGTCTGAGGATCGTTCGGGTCGTCACTCATCGGAATCACCGTCGTGAGCGGTATCGTCGGCTCGACGAGAGTCGATCCGTGAGCCGCCGTCGGCCGCGACCGATCGATCGCCGCGCATTCGGTCGGCGGCGTCGAGGATCGCTTCGACGGGCTTCTGATAGCCGGTACACCGACAGAGGTTGTCGTCGATGGCCTGGCGTACCTCGGCTTCGGTCGGATCGGGATTGGTCGCGAGTAGCGATTTAGCCTCGATTATCATGCCGGGAATACAGAAGCCACATTGGACGGCGAAGTGGTCGACGAACGCCTCCTGAATCGGATGGAGGTCGTCCTGCGTCCCGAGTGCCTCGATCGTTTCGACCTCTGTACCGTCGACGTTCCGGGCCTCTACGCCGCAGGCCATCTTCACTTCGCCGTCGACGAACACTTTCGATGCGCCACAGACGCCACTATCGCAGCCACACTTCACGCCCGTATAGCCGTTCCGTCGCAGTACCGTCGCCAGGTCGTCGTCCGATTCGACCGCCACAGTCGTCGATTCGTCGTTGATCGTTAGTTCGATTTCCACGGAAATCCCTCCATTGTTGCAGGTGTGCCTCTCGCACACGCACGTCGTGGTGTAGGATGCGAGACAACAACACATATATCTATGGGTGACTGCCTCAACGCCGGCCTGAGACGGCCCAGAACCAGCGAACCGACTGGCCAGGCTCGTTGGACAGCAGGGCCGTCCCGCGTCATCCGAGATCCGGTTCGGCAACTGTCGAATCGTCTGTTGGCACAGCGATGTGGCAGTGAGGGCTGTGTTTCCGATTTGTTCGATCGCTGTGTGACGAATACAGTTTTGACGGCCACTCTGCATTGTCGCTGTATGGAGATTGCACTCCTCGGAGGAACTGGTGATATCGGCCAAGGACTCGCGCTGCGCTGCGCGCGAGACACTGACCACTCGGTCGTCATCGGATCACGGGACGCCGACAAGGCTGAGCAGAAAGCGAACGAGTACTACTCGTCGCTGAAAGAGACGGGTGTCACTCCCGGCATCGCCGGCTATAGTAACGAGACGGCCGCCGATTCCGCCGAGGTCGTCGTCGTCAGCGTCCCGCCCGAATACGCCTCACAGACGGTCGAGACGGTCGCGCCCGTCCTCGGCGAGGACGACGTACTCGTCAGTCCGGCGGTCCAGATGTCGCGTGATGCGAGCGGCTTTCACTATGATCCGCCCGAAACAGGATCCGTCGCCGAAGCGATCGATCGCGCGGCCCCCGACGACGTACCGGTCGTGAGTGCGTTCCAGAACCTCGCTGCGGGCGCGCTCAGCGGCCTCGAGAACGATCTCAAGGCCGACGTCGTCGTTACCGGTGACGATAGCGAGGCGAAGCAGACGGTCATGGCGCTGGCCGAGGACATCGACGGCCTCCGGGCGCTCGACGGCGGCCCGCTCGCGAATACTGGCGTCGTCGAGAGCGTGACACCGCTTCTGATTAACCTCGCGATGAACAATGACGGCATGCACGACATCGGCGTCCGGTTCGAGTAACGAGCGAGGACGGTTCCTGTCGCGGTCGGCAGCGTTCACTCGGTCGCACAGTCGGCTGCGATCCGTCGACGGTGAACTGCGAGTATCGCCATTGGTCTTTCTGCCTGACGAACCCCGACGACGATACGAGTCGCACGAACTCGATCTCGAGGTCCCTTTCGTCCGTCGGAACGACGAACTATCAGTAGAGCGAAGTCCGTCATCGGGAGGCCGGTTCGACGTCGGGGTAACATTGATACATTCTCACGTACGAGTGACGACGGAGACGGAATCTCACCGATCTCCGCGGGGTGGTATTTGCTGCCACGTTCTGTCCGCGAGTCCGGGATCACCGTTCGCCAGAGACGACATCCATGACAGAAGACACAAAACAGCACGCTGGGACCGATCTACACGGTAGTCGTATACCTCTCTCGAAACGATCGCTATCGTCCGTGTTCGCGGTGACGGTAGTCCTCGTAGTAGCCGGGTGGATCGTCGACGTTGATCCGTTCCTCCTGCTGTCGTCGGACGCTCGCGGCCAGATGTGGTTGCTCGTCGCCGAAGGATATCCGCCAGACATCAGCCACGATTTTCTGTTCGGTCGAACCCTCCGAGGCGGATTGCTGTGGGCGGTCGTCGAAACGCTCGCGATCAGTATCGTCGGCACCTCCCTCGCCATCGTCTTCGCGACCCCGCTCGCGCTTGCGAGTGCATCGACCGTCACACATCAGGGACCGCTGTATGCTAATGCCTCCTCCTCGCGAATCGCTCTCGGATACGCACTCCATCGCGGTGCCAGACTACTGTTGAGTTTTCTCCGATCGGTTCCCGGCCTCGTCTGGGGATTTCTCTTCGTCACCGCCGTCGGACTGGGACCGTTCGCCGGCGCGCTCGCGCTCGGCGTTCACAATACGGGCGTGCTCGGCAAACTGTACGCGGACTTCCTCGAGGATACGGATCCGATGACGACCGAAGCGGTCGCGTCGAGCGGGGCGACGCGGTTCCAGGCCGTCTGTCACGGTATGGTCCCGCAAATCTCGGCGACGGTGGCGTCGTACACGCTCTACAGGTGGGAATGTACTATCCGCTCGGCGACGATACTCGGTTTCGTCGGCGCCGGCGGGATCGGTTACTACCTCGTCATCTCGATTCAGCGGTTACAGTATCAGAAGCTCGTCACGGCGATCGCCGCGGTGTTCGCGCTCGTGGTGATGTCCGACGCGCTCGCATCGCGACTTCGCGCCCGGATGGTGTGAACGCAGCAGCCAGTGGTCGCAACGATGCCGAACGGGACTAGCACGAGGCCGTCCCGGACATCGCCTACGCTGACGCCTTCGACTGGACGGCCTCGAGGAGTACTTCGGTTCCGGTCACGATGTCATCCCACTCGGTGTATTCGCTCTCGCGGTGGCTAATGCCATCGACGCTCGGGACGAAGATCATGCTCGTCGGCGTGATCTTGTTGAGGTAATTCGCATCGTGGCCGGCACCGCTAACGAGGCGAGTGTAGTCACAGCCGACCGTTTCGGCGGCGTCGACGACCGTCTCGATACAGCTCTGGTCGAAGGGGTCGGCGTCGACGCGCATGATCTCTTCGAACTCGTACTCGAGGCCCTCTCGTTCGGCCGCGTGGGCGATCTCGCGCTGGACCTGTTCGACCGCTGCATCGACGACCTCGTCGTCGTACGACCGGAAGTCGATCGTGAACTCGACTTTCTCGGGGATCACGTTGATCGCGTTCGGCCAGACGTCGACGCTGCCGACGGTGCCGACGAGGTCGGTCCCTTCGGTCGCGGTGATCCGCCGGACGCTGTCGGTCACGTCGGCCGTCGCGACGAAGGCGTCGTGACGCATGTCCATCGGCGTCGGGCCGGCGTGGTTCGCCTGCCCCTCGAACGTGACGTTCATCCAGGAGAAGCCGAACACGCCTTCGACGGCCGCGACGGGCAGGTCTGCTTGCTCGAGGAACGGTCCCTGCTCGACGTGCATCTCGAAATAGCAGTGGATATCGTGCGGTTCACAGGGCTCGTCGCCCTTGTAACCGATCCGTTCGAGTTCGTCACCGAACGTCTTCCCATCCTTGTCCTCGCGCTCGTACGCGTACTCGAGGTCGAAAATGTCACAGAAGACGCCGCTGCCGAGCATGTCCGGCTGGAACCGGACGCCCTCTTCGTTACTCCACGCGACGACCTCGAGCGGGCGCGTCGTCGTCTCGTCGGCGTCGTTGAGGGTTTCGGCGACTTCGAGGCCGCCGAGGACGCCGATCACACCGTCGTATCGGCCACCGTTGTACTGACTATCGATGTGGGAGCCGAACATGACCGGGTCGGCGTCCGGATTTGCCCCGGATCGCCGTCCGAAGATGTTCCCCATCTCGTCGATACGGACCGTCAGATCGGCGTCGCGAAACCATTCGACGATGGTATCTCGGGCTTCCTTGTTCTCGTCGGACAAGCTCGGGCGGTTCACCCCGCCGTTTTTGGTCGCCCCGATCTCTCCGAACTCGTCGAACCGTTGACAGAATCGCTGCTCGTCGATACTCACTTCGACCATGTGGGAACGCACCAGTGGGTCGGACTTTAACATTCCGACGGGCTCTACCACAGAGTGGCAGCCAAACACTGCCAGACGGGGCGCAACTCACCGAAAGAACCAAACGGCCCATCCACGAGAGTCGACACATGTCGTCTGTTAGCACGGGATCCGTAGAGTTTCGAAACGCACGCGTTCTCGATGGCACCGGTGGGCCAGTCTTTAGCGCACACGTTCTGGTCGACGACGGTCGGATCAAATGCATCAGCGATGATCCAGTCGGTGCTGACCGGCACATCGACCTAGACGGAGCGTATCTCGCCCCCGGGTTCGTGGACATGCACGCCCACTCAGAACTGCGGCTGATCACCAACCCCACCGCCGAGGAGAAACTCACACAGGGAGTCACGACCGAAGTCCTCGGACAGGACGGAGTCAGCGTCGCTCCCGTTCCGGACGACATGAAGACGGAATGGGAGAAGCGCATCCAGTCGTTAGACGGCACGCTCGCCAGGAGATGGCCCTGGAGTTCCGTCTCCGAGTACCTCGACGAACTCGACGAGGCGGCGCCGGCCGTCAACGTTGCCCACTATGCCCCTCACGGGAACCTGCGATCTCACATCGCCGGATTCGAGGACCGCGAACTCTCGACAGAAGAAGTGGCTGACGTTCAGGAGAGGCTCGGTCAGGCTATCGACGGCGGTGCGTTCGGACTCTCTACAGGAATGATCTACCCGCCGAGTTCCTACGGACGCGACCCGGAACTCGAGGCGCTCGCCGAGACGCTCGCGGCCCGGGACTCGTTTATGATCTCTCACGTGTGGAACGAGACCGACCGAGTCGTCGAATCGATCGACCGCTATCTCGAGCTCTGTCGGCGTGGCGGCTGTCACGCACACGTCTCACACCTGAAGGTGGGCGGCCAACAGAACTGGGGCAACTCCACGGATATCCTCGATCTGTTCGACGACGCGATCGACGCGGGACAGCGGGTCTCGTTCGACCAGTACCCCTACACGGCGGGCTCGACGATGCTCACCGCGTTGTTGCCGCCGTGGGCGCGACAGGGCGAAACGGCGGACATCCTCGAACGGCTGCGACGGGCGGCCGTCAGAGAGCGCATCGCCGAGGACATCTCGTCGCCGGGTGAGTGGGAAAACCTGGCTCGCGCGGCAGGCAGTTGGGACAACATCCTCATCACACGGACCGCGAGCGGCGACTACCAGGGAGACACGATCGAAGAGATCGCGACCGAGCGAAACCTCGACCCGGTCGATGCGATGTGTAAACTCCTCGTCGAGGAGCGTCTGGACGTGACGATGGCGGACTTCGTCATGTCGGAAGAAGACATCGAGCGGTTCCTCGCGGACGACCGAGGAACGTTCTGTACGGACGGAATCTTCGGCGGAAAACCTCATCCGAGAGCCATCGGAACATTCGGTCGCATCCTCGACCGATACGTGCGTGAGCGCGATGTACTGTCCCTGCCGCTCGTGGCCCGAAAGGCGGCCGGCCACCCCGCCGACATTCTCGGACTTGACGACCGGGGATACGTGAAGAAGGGGTACGTTGCAGACCTCGTCGTCTTCGACCTCGACGCCGTGTCGGAGAACGCCACCTACGAGGACCCGTTCCAGCTCACCGACGGCTTCGAGTATGTTCTTCTGGGCGGAGCGATGGCCGTCGAGAACGGGACGACGACGGGCGTTCGTAACGGTGAGATTCTCCGCTCGACTGACGAGTGGGGCGGCTCCGAACGGCCGGCGCTCGACAGGTCGTCCAACGAGTCGTGACACACGATCTGTGCTGTGGCACATGACCGACGCACGGATACACCGATTTGGTCCACTTGCGCGATCGGTTCGTATAGATTTGCAGTCGTTTGTTCGGCATTGCCTGAGTTTATCACCCATACTTATTTAGTAGATGTCGGGTTACTTCTCAACGGGTTTCCAATGAGCAGTAGCAAACAGGTGTTCGATAGAGGCGACCGTGTTGGTATCTACCTGCAGGACAAACATTCGTTACAGGAGAATCTCGAACTCGTCCAGTACGCGGAAGAGCAGGGAATCGACGAGATCTGGCAGGCGGAGTCTCGACTCGCACGCGACGGCATCACGCCGCTCGGTGCGTACGCCGCCGTCACGGATCAGATCAAGCTCGGGACCGGCGTCATCAACAACTGGACGCGCAACACCGCACTCATCGCCCAGACGATGAGCACGCTGGAGGAACTCGCCGGTCCAAACCGAATCCAGTGTGGGATCGGCGCCTGGTGGGACCCGCTGGCGGAGAAGGTCGGTATCGACCGAAGCGGTGCTCTCCGCGCGATGCGGGAATGCGTCGAGGTCACGCAGGACCTCCTGGACATGGAGAACGTCACCTACGATGGCGAGTTCGTCCAGATGAGCGACGTGGAACTCGACGTCGTCCACGGTGACTCCGGACCGCGGACGGTGCCAGTGTACGTCGGCGGTACCGGATTCAAAATGCTCGAGCTTACGGGTCACTTCGCCGACGGAGCCCTGATGAACTACCTCGTCAGTCCCGAGTACAACGAGAAGGCACTCGACGCGCTTGCGACTGGCGCAGAGCGCGGCGGCCGGTCGCTCGAGGATATCGACCGACCGCAACTGATCGTCTGTTCGATGGACCACGACGTCGACAAAGCGCTCGATAACGCGCGCGAACTCATTACGCAGTACCTGGGACAGCAGCCCCACATCATGAAGGCAAGCGGCGTCAGTCAAGACCTCATCGACGAGGTCGGCGACGCGATCGGCGGCTGGCCGGCGGACAAGGAAGACATCGAGCAGGGAATGGAACTCATTCCTGACGACGTCGTCCACAAGCTCACGGCTAGTGGGACTCCTGAGCAGTGCCGGGAAAAAGTCCGCGAATACGCTGAGAGCGGTTGTCAGTGCCCGATTCTCTATCCGCTCGGGGACGACCGCGAACTGATGATCGACGAGTTCGCTGACGGCTACCTGTAGCGATACGGCGCGTACTCGTTCACGTTTCGGACGAGCGATGGCACCGCCTGCTCCTTTTAGGGTGTTTGTAGTTTCCGTTCGAGAGAAGCATCCCGGATCGAGAAGGGCTTTAGCAGCGCGTCCCCGACGATCAGTCGTCGGCAGCGGCGGCCTGGGCGTCCCCGAATAGCGCTTCCACTTCGGAGAGTTCGGCTTCGATTCGGTTGACGTCGCCGGTCGCTTTCTTCGCGCTTTCGGTATCTTTCAGGCCGAAGCCGGTCGAGACGACGACGACGGTTTCGTCCCGCTCGATGATGCCCTGCTCCAGCGCCTCCTGAACGCCGGCGACCGGCGTCGCCCCTGCGGGTTCGGCGTAAATCCCCTCCGTAGTCCCGAGGAGCTTCTCGGCCTCGAGAATATCCTCGTCGGAGACCAACACGGTGTCTCCGCCGCTCTCTTGGGGAGCGCGGCAGGCCTTGATCGTGTTACGCGGCCGGCCGACGGCGATGCTGTCGGCGATGGTGTCTGCAATATCGTCGATATCCTCGTGGCCCTGGAACGCATCGTGGATTGCCGAGGCGCCTTCCGCTTGCACACCGAGCATTTTCGGGTAGTCGTCGACATATCCGAGGTCGTAAAACTCCTTGAATCCCTTCCAAGCGCCGGCGATCGTACAGCCGTCCCCCATCGAAAAGACTACCCAGTCGGGAACCTCCCCGCGGACCACCGACTGTTCCGCGAGCTCGTGACCGACAGTTCGTTTCCCTTCCACCTGGAAGGGATTGATCGCCGCATTGCGGTTGTACCAGCCGTACTCGTCCGTGACCTCGACGCTCAGATCGTACGCTTCGTCGTACGACCCGTTGACGGCGAGGACGTCGGCACCATATACGAGCGGCTGAGCGAGCTTTCCGGCAGGTGCGGCCCCGGGAACGAAGATGCGACAGTCCAGACCGCCACGTGCCGCGTATCCCGACAGCGAAGCCGCCGCATTCCCTGTCGACGCACACGTAATGATGTCACGGCCAGCGTGCTTGGCCTTCGTTACCGCGATGGAACTGGCGCGGTCCTTAAAACAGCCAGTCGGATTGCGCCCGTCGTCCTTGACGAGCGTCTCGACACCGAGTTCCTCGCTTAGATTCGGGGCATCGAACAGGTCCGTCCCGCCTTCGTTGAGGGTCACGACCTCTGCGTCGTCGTCGACCGGGAGGAACGCTTCGTACTTCCACTGACTCTGAATGTCTCCGTCGAGGTCGGCGTCGAAGTTGTCGTCGATGACGTCGTAATCGTACTTGACCTCGAGAATGCCTTTGACGCCCTCGTGTTCCGGACAGGTGTAAATAATCTGGTCGGGATCGTACTCCCTCTCGCAAATCGTACACTCTAACGTAGTGACATGGTCCATTGCCATACGAGATATCAAGCAAGGCACCTACTAAAAGACACCGCACACCATTCAAAACGGCTGTCGCTGACAATGAGCCGCATCTCCGAGACACAGCAGAGCAATCACTGTCACCGGCTGGCACATGATCGCCAAACCCGTCACAAATGTCCTGAAGCGCCGTTCAGAAATCGGACAGGGGCACATTTATCGTCACGGCTGTACGTCTTCGTTTCATGTCCGACGCGTTTCGAGCGGGAGTCACTGGACCCGCCGGTCGAATGGTATACAGCCACCGTCCAGTCCCCTTCCGCGTATACTGTTGACCCCAGGACGTACTGCGACCAGCTGGAGGCGATGAGCGTCGACGGCGTCCACGTCCATTCGATGACTCCGGAGGAGGCCTATCACGCTCGGCGCGGCACCGACTGGGAGTACGAGGCGGTGTATCGTCGTCTCCGTGATGCCGGCTTGGACTCCATTCCCGGGACTGCCGCGGAGATCCTCGTGGACGAAGTCCGTGAGGTAATTTGCCCCGGGAAGATCGGAACCAACGAGTGGATCACAGCAATGGAAGCAGCTGCCGCCGTGGGTCTGCCGATGACGGCCACGATCATGTACGGCCACGTCGAAAACGAGATGCATCGCGTCCAGCATCTCGACGTTATTCGAGACCTGCAGGATAGGACGGGGAACATCACCGAATTCGTTCCGTTGTCGTTCGTGCACGAACAGACCCCGCTTGCCGAACACGGCATCGTCAAGTCGGGTGCCAGCACCGACGAAGACGAACTCATGATCGCCGTCTCACGCCTCTTTCTCGACAACATCGAGAACATCCAATCGTCCTGGGTGAAATACGGCGACGCCCAGGGGTTGAAGATACTCAACTGCGGAGCGAACGATTTCATGGGGACGATCCTCTCCGAAGAGATCACCAAGCGCGCCGGTGGCAGTTACGGCCAGTTCCGTTCGTTCGAAGAGTACTGTGACATGCTTTCAGCGATCGGACGGCCGCCCGTCGAACGTTCGTCGGACTACGAACAGCGCCGTCGCGTCGATGTCGAGTCGGATCAAATCGGCCCCCGTCTCGGACCTGCCGCCGACGGAACGCCGCTCGTCGAGTAACTCCTCGTCACGACCTTCGAATCATGTGCGTTATACGCCTACTGCGTCGTACGTCACACATTGAACGGACGAGCCACACTGGCGACACACTCGTGCCACACTCGTCGTGGCGACAGTGCTTTTATACGGTAATCGCTCGATCATTCGTTGGACGCTAGCATAGTCCACTACCCTTGGCCCGGTCGCCGAGGATAGCGCACGGAGAGCTAGCAGTGAGTTACAACCATGTACGGAAGACGCTTAGCAACAATAGAGGAGATCATCGCGCTCGTCAGTCCGGATAGTGAGAAGGAACTATCGACGCTCGAAACGTGGGCGGACGATCACGAGATACCTGTCCACGCGGTCGAGGTGGGTGACGACATCGACGACGTGTACACCCCGGAACGCGAGTGCTTGGGTGTCACTCTCGGCGGTGACGGGACGTACCTCGAAGGCGTCCGGCAGTTCAGCCCGAAGCAGGTCCCGATTCTCGGGATCAACGCCGGGACGCTCGCATTCCTCGCAAGTATCTCCCCGAACGACCTCACGGACGCCCTCAACGAAACCATTCAGGGCGGTGCGACGGTCGACCGCCGCCAGCAGTTACACGTCGAGGGTACCGGAGTCGACTGTACCGGTATCAATGACGTCATGATCGAACACGAGCCGCCGGAGAACCCTGTCGAGAGGAAGATCACCGAGCTGGAGGTGTTCGCGGACGGCGAGTTCGTCGGTGAGTACGAAGGGAGCGGACTTGCAGTGTCGACGCCGACCGGTTCGACCGGCGTCTCACTGTCGGCTGGCGGCCCCGTCCACTACCCGATGAACAACTCGTCGTTACAGATCGTGCCGCTGCACACCCATCGAATGGGTATCCGTCCGCTCATCGTCGATGCGAACACCACCATCGAAGTCGTCTCAGAGGGGCCCGCAAACCTCCTCGTGGACGGTGGACGCGCGCAGACCCGTCTCGAGGAGGGCGATACGATCACTATCAGTGGAGCCGACACGTCGGCACTCGTCGTCAATACGAGTTATGACGATGATTTCTTCACGTCCATCTCCGAGAAACTCGGCTGGAGCGTCCGTGAAGACAGACACGATCAAGGCAATACCGACCGGGTGGTCTCGATCACCGAAGCAGAAGACATCGTCCGCCGGGCCAAGCAGGTAGCGGAGGACGCTTCGAAGGCGGCCGGTGAGGCACTCAGAGAACTCCACGGACAGACGGAGTCCGTCGAGTACAAGTCTGATAAATCGGACATCGTCACCGAGGCCGACTACAAGGCGGACAACATCATCACGACCGTCATCGAGAACGAGTTCCCCACTCATGGGATCCGGTCGGAGGAGAGCGACGAGCAAGTCGGGACGAGCGAGTACACCTGGCTGATCGATCCGCTCGACGGCACGGGGAACTTCGCACATGGAAATCCGAACTATTCGATCTCCATCGCGCTTCTGGAGGACGAGGAACCCGTAATGGGTGTCGTCTACGCGCCGGAAACTGACGAAATGTTCACCGCGATCGAAGGAGAAGGAGCGACGCTGGACGGCCTTCCGATTTCGACGACCGATCGAACGTCGCTGGACGAGTGTATGCTCCTCTCCGGATATGATCCGAACGGAGCGTTCCTCTCCCACTGCTACCAGGAGACCCGCGGTGTTCGAAGTATCGGTTCAGCCGCACTGAATCTTTGCTTCCTGGCGGCTGGGAGCGCAGACGCGTTGTGGGAGTTCGACACGTATCCGTGGGACGTCGCCGCAGGGGTAGTTATCGCTCGCGAGGCCGGCGCCACGCTCACGAACGCGAACGGTGACCGGTACGACCCGATCGCGGCCCACGAGACGCGGAACGAACTCGTCGGCTCGAACGGTCCGGTCCATGAGGCACTGCTCCGTCATCTCGACGACAAACAGGACCTGCAAACTCCGAAACAGACCAGCGCGGACTGACATCCCGCGCCACGTTATACCTGGCTGCGCTGCTGCAATCCCCTTCTCGTTTCGGATTCGACACTCAGTCGAAATCTACGCCCGTTTCAGTGGTGAGCTACGGCCGTGAGAGGAACTCACCCCGGCCGGGCGAAGACCGGGTCTCGTGATCGCTGGCGATAACGTCGCCGTTCGCAATGACCGTGTCGACGCGTGCGCTCCACTCGCGACCTTCGTACGGCGTCCAGCCGCCGGCATACTGAAGGTCGTCGGCCGAAACCGTAAACTGGTCTTCGCGAATGAGGACGATGTCTGCGTCGGTCCCTTCTTGGAGTGATCCCTTCCGCGGATAGATACCGGCCTCGCGTGCTGGCCGCGAACAGACGAGTTCGTGAAGCCGTGTCCAAGAGAGTCGGTCCTCGTGAACGCCGGCACTGACGAGGAACTCGAGCATCGTTTCGATGCTGGGCAGTCCGGCGTACGGCTCCCAGATGTTCTCCCAGCCGCGCTCTCGGTCTTCCCGGTAGGTTGGGAAGTGTTCGCTGGCGATGAGATCGATCGTTCCGTCCCGGACGGCATCCCAGAGTCGATCGACCTCTGCAGGCGATTTGAGGCTCGGATTGACCTTCAGGAACGGCCCCTTCTCCTTGACGTCTTCCGCCGAGAACGCGAGGTAATGCGGACAGGTCTCGAGGGTCACCGGAACGTTCGACCGTGATTTGAACCGTCCGCCTTCACGTGCCCCGCTCCCGCTAGAGACGTGGACGACGTGCAGGGGACACTCGGCGTACTCGGCGAACCATCCCATTCGATTGATGGCATCGAGTTCCGCTTCGAGCGGACGGGACTCCATGTACACGTCCGGCGTAGTTTCGTCTATCGACGCTCGAGCGTGGTCGAGGATTCCTTGCGTTTCGCAGTGAACGCGGACTTTCCCGCCGGCGTTTCCGACGGCCGCCATCAGGGACACGATCGTCTCGTCGGAAGCGAGGTACGGCTCGGCCGTGAACGTCTTGAAATCGCGCGTCCCCTCCGCCATGATCCCCTCGATGTCGATGTCCGCCTCTTCGACGTTCCCCGCGACCAGTCCGAAGTCGATGTGTGCGAGCTCGGCACATTCGTCCCTCTTCTTCCGGAACGCGTCCGGCGATGTGATCGGGCTCTGCGTCGGGAGTTCGACGACGGTCGTCACTCCGCCGGCCGCGGCACTCGCCGTCTGAGACGCGAAGTCGATACCGTCTGGAAAGAGGTTCGGATCGTGCAGGTGATTGTGGATGTCTACGACACCGGGAATGGCGATCTTCCCCGCAGCGTCGATCACGTCCGTTGCGTCGCCGTATTCGCTCGCAACGCCAGGGCCGACCGCCCGTATCTGGCCGTCGTCGATGGCGATAGATCCCGCTCGAACGCCGGCCGCACTGACGATACGTGCATCTTCGATGAGACGATCAGTCATGAACGAAATCGTATCGCGGACGACCAAAACAGTTGGCGATGCAATCGTTACCTTGTCACTTTCCGGTGCGTGACGCCTCGGCAAACGCGGCCACGCCGAAAATCCGGTTGTGGCAGCGATGTGTTGCCATATGGGAACGGTCGACGAAGTCGATCGGAGGTACCTTTTTGTAGAACGACAGTATCTGCCATGGTGTGATACTGAACGCAGGCACGCTCATCACGATGAACGATGAGCGCGAGGTCAGAGAGGAGGTCCACGTCGTCGTCGAGGACGGCGAAATTGTCGACATCGCCGACGGATACGAATCCGCCGAGGAGACGATAGACGCTCGCGACGAGGTCGTTATTCCCGGCCTCGTGAATTGCCATACGCACATGTACGCGCTTCCGATTCGCGGCGCGCCGCTGACCGCGTCCCCGGAGAGTTTCTACGAAGCGCTCATCGACATTTGGTGGGAAGTCGACGAGGCGTTCACGATGCGTGACGCCCGGTTCTCCGCCCTCGGATCGGCCGCCAAGATGGTGGAAAGCGGCGTCACGGCGTTCTGCGATAACTATTCCGGGCCGAACACGCTCCCCGGTGCCCTAGACGCCGTCGCTGATGGCGTCTCCCAGACGCCGATCCGCGGCATGATTTCGTTCGAGACGACCGCACGTAACTCCGAAGCGGAGGCCCTCGAGGGGATCGACGAGAACCAGCGGTACATCCAGGAGGCGGAGGACGAGTACGACGATATCACCGGCCACTACTGCCTCCACACACTGTTTACGAACACGGAGGACGTCGTCGACGAGTGCGTCGACCGTGCGGTCCGGGACGATCGGCCGATCCAGATCCACTTGGAAGAGGGGCTGGTCGACGTCCACGAGTCGATAAAGGAGTACGGGGAACGGCCCGTTCCCGCGCTCGACTCGATGGGGTTTTTCGAGGCAGACGTCATCGCTGCCCACTGCGTCCACTCCACGGAGCGTGAACTCGAGATCCTCGCCGAAAACGATGTGAAGGTCGCGCACAACCCGTACTCGAATATCAACAACGCGGTCGGCGTCGCCGACGTCGAGACGATGGAAGAACTCGATATGACGATCGGCATCGGCGACGACGGCTGGGACCCCGATATCTTCGAAACGATGCGGTCGGCCGTTGGCATTCACAAACTGAAACAGAACGATCCGAGCGGCTTTGACATGGCGAAAGCCCTCGAGTGGGCGACTATCGGTAGTGCGAGAGTCCTCGGAATGGAAGACCGGATCGGTAGCATCGAAGTCGGGAAACGCGGCGACTTCGTTACACTCGACCTCAGTCCGAACCCCGTGCTCCCCGAGAGCGCGCCCTACTACGTCGTCAGTGCCGCAAGCAGGGCTGACGTGACGCGGACCGTCATCGACGGAAAAACCGCGTACAGTCCGGATCAGGGTGTCCGTGGCGTCGACGACGCGGAACTGGAGTCCGTCGGCGAGGCGAGCGCCGAACTCTGGGATCGACTCTGAACTGACAGTACCGGCTGTCGGCTAGCGGTATACTTCCTCACTGTTGACGAAAGGGCAGGTAACGAACTATAGTTAACAGGCTAAGCTTGTTACCCTTCTGTTCGCGTCCTCTCCACCCAGCGTCTTAACAGGCTAAGTCTGTTAACTACAGCTCACACCATTCAGGCGTCCAAACGAGAGGGTGGGACGAATCGTACACGCTTCGTCAAGATTTATCACCGATGCGCGAGTAAGAATAGGTAATGCCAACTGATCCCGGTTGCAAGGTGGATGCAGCCGTAGAACGGTACGGTTTGGACTCCGCCGATCCGGTGTACGAATCGATCGACGAGGGACTCCTCGCTCGGTGGAAAGGATCCGACGACCGGACGCCGATGGGGTACCGATCGCTCACGGAGTGGTTCAACAAACGCCTCCTCAAACAGGTGTACGACGAGTACGGCCGCGATTCGCTGGGCGCTCGTGTCGATAGCGATTACGAGGCGCTACGCAGCGACGACGAACTCGTCCGAGAGGAGATGGTCGAGAGCTTATCGGCGGACGGAATCGACGCCGAACGGGTTCTCGAAGACATGGTGTCGTATGGGACGATAAGAAACCACCTTCAGGAGTGTCTCGATGGGGACAAAGCACCACAAACTGCCGAGACCGATTGGGAACGTGAGAGCATCGAGGTGGCTCGTGGGGTCGCCAGGGAGAAAGCCGAACGAGCACTGTCGTCTCTGGAGTCGAAAGGACGGATCGATGGCGTCGAATCATCATCCATCGAGGTCCAGATCCAACTGCGTTGCGAGTCCTGTCCGACTCGTATCCCGCTCGAAGTAGCGGTCAAGCAGGGCTACGTTTGTGAAAAGCACAACCAAACACCCGCCACCTCACACTGATTATGACCTGGAATATCGAAATCGAAAACATCGCTGGAATACTCGACGGAAGGACGACCATTGAACCGGGGGTAAACGCTGTCAGAGGCTCGAACTGGCAGGGAAAATCGAGTTTCATCGAGGCTATCAAGACCGCACTCGGAACGTCGACGGAACTCACCGAAAACAAGGACAGCGGACGGGTGAAGCTACAGACACCCGACCGCGATATCACGATTACGCTGGTCCGCGAGAACGGGACCGTTCGGCGAAGCGGCACCCCGTATCTCCAAAACGAGTACGACGTTATTCGGACGGAACTGTTTGCCTGTCTCGACGAGCGCAACGAGGTCCGCAGTGCCGTTCGCCAGGGCGAGAACTTGGAGGACGTTCTCATGCGCCCGCTCGATTTTCAGAATATCGACGAGCAGATCACCGATCTGAAACGCGAGCGCGAGCAGATACGATCAGAACTCTCACAGGCGAGAGAGGCGAAAAAACGCCTGCCCGGTGTACAGGAACAGGTCACCCAACTCGAGAAAGAGATCGAGGAGTTACGCGAAAAGCGCGACGAAATCGCCGTCAACGACTCTGACGAAGCAACTGGCGAAGACGGGAACGATGACACGTCACCCCAGCAACGGTTGAGTAACGTACAGACGGAACGGAATCGAGCTGCAAACCAGACCGACAGATTAGAACGGTCCATCGAACGGACCGAAGAACGACTCCAGCAGCGAAGGTCCGAACTCGAGTCGCTCGAAATTCCGGAGGACGACGATATCGAGGATAAACTTGTGGCCGCTCGAGACCAACTGCAACAAATTGAACGGGACTCCGAAGTACTGCAATCCGTCTACTCGGCGAACGAGATGGTTCTACAGGAGAACCGACTCGATCTCTTGACGGAGGTCGAACGCGAATTAACTGAAGACAACGTGGTTTGTTGGACATGCGGGAACGAGGCTCGGCGTGGGGAGATGGAGGAACGACTCGACCACCTTGGTGACAAAATCACGGATCTGCGGGCACAGAAAGAGCAGTATCACGATAGAGTCCAAGAATTCGAAGCCCGCCGCGAAGAGATCGATCAGGGGAAGCGTCGAAAGCGTGATCTGGAAAGTGAAATAACGGAACTGGAGGACACGCTTGCTGATCGACGTCAGAGTCTCGACGAAGCGAAGGATCGATACCGAGACGCTCAGGAACGGGCCGAAGAACTCTCAGATACCGTCGACGAGACCGTCGAAGCGATCTCCGACGTCGAAAGCAAGATAAAGTATCGGGAAGCCGAACTGAACGACGTCAGAGACGAGCTATCCCAGCTCGAAACTCGGGCCGAACAAGTCGAGATGCTCGATGCCGAGAGCGCGGAAATTCGGTCCGAGATCGAAGAACTCCGGAATCGCAAAGACAGGATCAAACACCGCGCTCGAGAGGCGTTCGACGAAGCGATGGATGAAATCCTCTCCCGGTTTGGAACGGGGTTCGAGACCGCCCGTCTCACTGCCGACTTCGATCTCGTCGTCGCTCGTGACGGTCGAGAAGCCAGTCTCGATGCACTCAGTGAGGGAGAGCTCGAACTTATCGGCTTCGTCGCAGCGCTTGCAGGCTACGAATCGTTCGACGTCGACGAGGCGGTGCCGCTTTTGCTCGTCGACGGTCTCGGTGGGCTAGCGGACGATAACCTGCATACGCTAGTCGATTATCTTCACGAACGAACGGAATACCTCGTGTTCACCGCGTATCCGGAGTACACTGCGTTCGAGGGCCGCGAGATCGATCCCGGTAATTGGACCGTCGCGACGAACAGGCAGGTCATCACTGACTGAGTGACCGTTCTTTCTCCCATCTTTACGGTTCGTTCCGTCACAACTGTTTTGTCCGGGCGCAGTGACGCGAGAGATTCACGAGCCATAGCGCCTCGATCGACCGTGGGTGACGGTACCGGTCCGAAACACCATTAGATCGAACGACCACCTCGCCCGACTGACCTCGACGGTGGATTTACCGACGTGAACCACCGCTCCTATCCTTCGTCGCACTGACCTCTTCTCACTCATTTCACCCTGTATCGTGAGTTCGCGGATCCACCGGCAATACTGGCCTGTATGGGAACCCAATAATGTGGCCGTGTCGAACCTTGTCATATGGTAGTTAGTGACGCATTTGGGGAACTAACTGCGGTACTCGAGCACTTAGAGACGACCGATGCTGAGGTCAAGAACGTCGAAATCAGCGAGCAAGTGATTCAGGAACGTGATGAAATAACCGCGAGACTGACTGTCGGGGTACCGGTCCTCGCTGATGTCGAGTTCCACAATGGAATTTCGGTCCAGGGAGATAACGTCAACCTCGAGGACCGACATGCGAATATCGATCTCTCGGTGACGCTATCGGTCGAGGAGTCAAAGAAAGGCTATGGTCCTTCACCGACCAGCGTCGGTGCGTCCTCGGAGCGGGCTAGCTCGAACGCTGTTCCAGCATACAAAGATCCAGATTCGTTACGAGACGTTTACGAACAGTACGATACCTTCCCCGAGATGACCGAGGCGCTGGGTGTCGATGTCACCTCGGAGACGGTTCGACGATACATGGTCGAATACGATATCCATGACCCCAGCGATACCAAACCGGTGCGAAACCATACCGGCCCTGATCAGAATACCCCTGATCTCTCGAGCGAAGACCTCGCGGAGGAAAGCGGATCTGGGAAGCCGAACGCGATTCCCTCCGAGATGGCTGGGGGTGAGACTACCGCATCGTTCGACGAAGATCAGTCAGCGGGATCGGATGAGGGCGGCGTTCCAGGAACGGCGACGAAGAAACGGCCAGCATCTATTAGATCCGACAACTCGGACGTTACGACCGGTACTAACGGGCATGGCACTGGCGAAAGCAGCCGTGACGATGCTCCCGAAGGCGGCATTGACGATGGGGCCCCATCCGAGAAAGGCGATACGTCCGTGGCCGAACTTCTCGCCGAGACGAACAGTGAAGGCAGTGACGACTCGCTCATCGCCGATGGACACGGTATTCCAAAGGGTTTGACCGTCGGTGAACTCACAACGATCGTCAACGAGTCGAGCACCGTCTACGAGGTTAAAACCAAATTGGGTGTCAATCAGGATCTCGCCCGGCGACTCCTCAAAGAAACCGCGCTGATAGACCTCGTCACGCAGCGTCTTGGTGCCGAGCAGATTAGGGTCTCTCCGAGGGAGGTACGGCGACGAATCGCTCCGGACAACCCGGATACTCCGTAGTAAACCCGCAGTGCCCGACGGACGTTGCCACGGGCCCAACAGCCGTTCGTAGCGTATTCTGTACGGATGAGCCGTGTAGATGGCTAGTAAATCGTCTTCTCTCCTTGCTGTTAGCGCTGTCTCGTTTCACCCGTTTCTTTTACATGCTGATTTGGGTGACTAGACGGGAAGCGTTATTTGGATGGGTGAAGAGTTCACACACAATGGCAACAATCAGGGTGCGAGATTGGACGAAAAAACAGATTGAAGAGATTCTCGAGGAAGAGTCTCACTCTTCACACGATTCAGTGATCAAAGCGCTGTTGAAGGACCGAGAATTAGCTAAATTCGCGGGGACGGACATCGAGACCGAAGAAAGCACATCGAACGCAGATCAGCAGCCGCCCGAAAACAAAGCCTTCGACGAGCTCACGGTCCTCAGTGAGATGTACCGTGCGGACAACGACGTTCTTTTCCTCTGGTGCCCGAACTGTGGGAAGGAACTCGCCCACCTCACTCTGGAAAACCCGATAGATATCTCTATCTTCGAGATGGAATGCCAACGATGTCTCAATCACCTTGACCAGCATGTGATCATTGCGATCGAGATCGGCTATCCGATCGAAGAGAAACTCGTCGAAGACAACCTTCAGGCTGATCTGAAGGAGTGCACTATCGACTATTGGGACCGTCATCTCGAACAGTCGACCGAAAACACCGTCACTGAGGAGAGTGCGATCGAACAGTTGGTCTGGCAGTTCGATCAATATGTTCGCAACTTCCAGTGGGACTGGCCTGACGACGTTCCAGTTGTCGGTTTCGAAGCCGGAGATACGCTCCATAACAAAGTCGATGATGAACTGATCGAGGTTATTGAACCGGTCACGGAAAACCGGAACGCTCTCGATTCGTTCGAAGTGAAGCGGTATCCCGAGGGGACGGATCCGAACGAGGCCAGAACTGAGATCATGGATAGTAATATGATCGCTAACCTCATTATCAACCGGAGTCTGTACCTCGAAGAGGATGAACCGTAAAGACAGTACCCGTTCCGATGGACGTAACGCGTTTTCTGGCCGTTCGTCTCACAGACGGTCCCTCGATATCCTATCCCGTATTTTTCGTCCCAGCAGCGATTCCTTTGACCGTCAGCCGTAACGTCCGCTTTTCGATTCCCGTCCGATCGGTCTGGTCGAGTAGGTACACCTGTAGTATATTCAGTGGGTCGACGTACGGATTCCGGAGTTCTAAGATCTCACTGAGCCAATCGCGGGTGTGCAGGCGCTCGCGCTGTCCGATCTCGGTCAGCAGTTCGGTCGCCCGCTCGTACTCGTCGGTCACGCGGGGGAAGAACCGATCCGGAGGTCCGGACCGGCCAACCCCGCGTAGTGCTCGGCGATCTCGAGTTCGGTCCGCGACAACGAGAGCGCGGCGTTGTCGAGGGTCGTCCGGAAGAACGGCCACTCGTCGTACATCGTCCGGAGCGTCTCCATCGAGCCGCCGTCGTCCAGCTAGGAATCGATCAAGACGCCAGATTCAAGCAGCGGTAGAGCCATAAGTAGTGGACGCTGGGGCCTCCACTTTGATCGGCGTGTCGTCTGATGTATCGCTCTTGTTCAAGAGCAACGCTGGTATGTATCGTACGCAGCCCCAGTCAGTAGTGGTTCGACCTCTGCGAGGGTTGGCGGTGTTCCGTATGGACTTCTGTTCTTGGCTCTACTTCAGGCAATGTATTGCGTGGGTCCATTGGATACTCCTCAGTCGGTCACGGCGCAGACAAACAAAACACGACAGCACAGACAACCATCACCGTTAACCAACATCCGCGCTGCAACATTACCGTCTGTTGGTTAAGACCTGATGCGTAGCGATTCATTCTAGACTCGGCCCATAGCACGGCATCCTGCAGACCTGGCACTGCCAGATTGCGTGGCTGGTCCACGTTGCGTCGGGGAGCGATTCGTGAACACTGAATCGATGATCGGTTGTGCAATCACAGTGGTGACACTCGAGGCGTTCTTTGGTCGGAATGCTACAGTTTTGATGCTCAGTTTCACTCCATTGAGGTTCCTGCTGGAGGCAATTGCTGGGACTCTAGTGGACGTTAGAAATAGTTGCCCACTTTTCACAGAAAGTTGCTCAAGAGCGGTATCGATCGCTGTTGTGAGCTCGCCAAGTGGGTCGAAGAACCGGTTACTGAGAGCCGTTTGAAGCTGACGCCAGCACTCTTCGACCGGATTTAGTTCCAGCGAATACGCCGGCAATGTGATGGATCCGAGGTCGTCACGGGCCGTCAGATCCGTGACAATCGACGCCTGAAAGTATGGCGCTCCATCTCACACAACGAGCAGATCATATCCGAACTCTTTGCATAATGCGAGAATGAAATGTTTCGCGTGATCGGCAACTCTTCAAATCGAGCAAAAAAGCGATCACCGAGGACGGTGATCGCGCCCAAGAGACGCGTTCAGTCGCGTTGGCCGGATAATTCGACAGACGGCCGTGTGCCGCACGGCAACTACGCGGCACGCGGCTCAATCTGCACAGATTTCTTGGTTTGATCGATACAGATTACTGTGGCGTCCATCTCTCGCCGCTTTTTTGAGTTCCTCGCGGAACGGCTCTTGCTCGTCGGACTCAGACTCGGCGGCTGTACGGCGTGGTTTTTGATAGCTCAATCCCGCTTCTTTGAGCAGTCGCCGGCAACTCGGGATTGCGTACTCGACATCGTACGTCTCCTCGAGATACTGCTGAACGAGTGCCGGCGTCCACGCCGGTGCGTCAACCCCCACTTCTCTCGGAGATACGTGGACAGTTTCTTCGAATTTTTGTTGTTCGTTTTCTGGGAACTTTCCTTTTCTCCCAGATCGGTGAGCGTCAGTAACTGCCAGCTCAAGCGACTCGACACGACGAGTCGCTTGAGCCAACTATAGATCGTCCGTCGCTGAACGTCGTGCCACTCGGCTAGTTCAGTCTGCGTGACGCCGCTTTTGTACGTGGTTGCCGCTAAGAGCTGTTGTGTCGACTTCTTTCCTTCCACATTGTCAAGAGCATCTTACAATTTTCCGACAGAGACCTCGTCAAGATGTTCCACTACGTTCACCATCAATCTCTGAGCAGAAAATTCTAACGGTTACTATAGACACTGCCGGTGAGACCTGCTTCAAGAGCGCGATGACTATCACCGATGGCAGACACCCACCGTGGACGACGAGGAATGCGGCCGTCGAGGTGGGAATCTTATCGTCCAACTATCCTGGATGAAGGATGCTTGGTGATAATAATTCTGCCGAATAATCAATAATAACAACGTAATTTGTCGACGGTGAGTGGATATTATACGTCCCGGCGTAAATAGATCGATCTCGAGACCAGAGGATTATATCCATATGCTTGTAAAGTTAGGGGGCCTGAAACTGTCTCATGTTTGATCAGTTTCGTTTCCACACAACATTGTTGGACGAGCCGAACCGCTTTACGCATTTTGGAGAGCGGGAACTCAGGGTCAATAGTGCGCGTAGCGAAGTTCGATCACGTTCGCCGCCTTCTCGACCGCTGCGACGAGTTCTTCGAACCGGTCGTGCTCGTCCAAGTGGTTCTTCGGCCCGGAAACCGATACGGCGCTAATGACTTCGTCCGATCGTCGATCCACGATCGGCGCGCCGATCGTGAGAACGCCCTGCCTCCGATCCTGGTCCTCGACGGAGTAGCCGCGTTCGCGAATGTCCTCCAGTTCGGTGAAGAGTTCGTCGACGTCCGTGATGGTGTGCTCGTTCGCTCGCGGCAACCCGTGGGTGTCGACGATCGATTCGACGCGACTCGTCGGGTAGTGGGCCAACATCGCCTTGCCGAGGGCTGTCCAGTGCATGTGCGCGTACTCTCCTATCGGTGCGTTGTCGTGGATAGCGTCTGGTCCCTCCGATTTGTAGAGGAGGACTCGCAGTCCGTTCTCTTCGATCCCCAGATTCGCAACCTCACCGGTTTCGGATCCGAGCTTGTCCACTTCCGGTCTCGCGACTTCGTACAGTCGCGATCGATTTCTGTGATCCCCGCCGTATTCCAGAAACCGGTAACTCAACGTGTACTTACCGTCGTCTTGTACGATAAAGCCCTGATCCTGTAACGTCTGCAGATAGACGTGAACGGTACTTTTGGGGAACTCGAGTTGCGTCGTCAGTTCTGAGACTCCCGCTTTCCCCGTTTGTCTCAGCTGCTCGAGAACGGTAAAGGCCTTCTCGACCGATCCGAGCGTGTTGTTCGGCGTCGATTCCGGTGAGCTGTCGATCATATTTCCGTCTTCGGTTCGCACTCTTTTAACGATACCTCTCGTCGGCGAGCGGCCGAACTGCTGTTTCTAGACATTGATCCGAGCTGGGGCCCGTAAGCCGAGAGTCCGTTCGTCTTTCCGTTCTCTCAGGAGCGATCGAAACGGGAGTATCGCGATACGTCTACCAATCGTCTGTTATTAGCCACCGATCAGACGAGGTTCACGAGGCTCCCGGTATCGTCCGTCGCGGATAGTTCCGTCACGTTGTCGGCGACGATATCGGCCAACCGATTCCAGTGTTTCGGACTGTGGCCCGCGTTGTGCGGAGTGATAATGACGTTCTCGAAGCGCCACAGCGGGTGATCCGCGGGGAGCGGCTCAGGATCGGTCACGTCGAGTGCGGCCCCGTTGATCTGATTCGTCTGGATCGCGGTCACGAGTGCGTCGGTATCGATGATTTTTCCGCGACCGACGTTGATTACCGTCGCGTTCGGTGGCAGTGTCTCAAACTCGTCGCTCGAAAGCAGTTCGCGCGTCGTCTCCGTCAGCGGCGCGGCGATGATCAGGTACTCGGTCCGGGCCAGCGCATCGTGGACGTCTTCGCGGTCGAAGCCCACGACTTCGTCCGTCGGACCTCCTTTCTCGGGAGTGTATCTGATCCCGATCGTCTTGACATCGAACCCGGAGAGCCGTTCGACGACGGCCGTTCCGATCGCGCCGAGACCGACGACGGTGACCGTACTCCCCATCAGTTCGTCGCCCTGATAGTGGCGCCACTCGTGGCGGTGCTGCTGTCTCAGTCCCGTCTGGAGCCGTCGCGAGAAGGCCAGCACATAGCCGACGACTTGCTCTGCGATGTTCGGTGCGTGGATTCCGGAGGCGTTGGTGACGGCGACGTCCATCTCCCGCAGGGTATCGAGCGGCAGATGATTGTAGCCCGCGGCGACGCCCGCGAACAATCGGAGGTCTTCTGCGTGCTCCAGTAGACTTTCGTCGATGTCAACGCCAGAGACGACCGTGGCGTGCTCAATGAATTCGCGCTCTTTAGCCGGAGTTCGGGCGAGTCTCACGTCGTGATCCGGTAATTGCGCGTCAAGTATATCGGCGTACTCACGCGCTGGCAGTCCGTGCGTATCGGAGCGTAGGACGAGAACGTCCGGTGTATCGTTGCTCATGGGTAGACTCCGCCGACGGGAGAACGGTGACTCTCCCGCGACAGTGCGCTAACGCACTTGCGGTGGGGTTATTAATCCTGTCCAACCGGCAGCGCTGTCGACGGTGTCTCCATGATTATTATTCATCATCTCACCCGAATGTTTATTAGAGTCGATACTGCATGTGCCAGTATGGCAGGCCAGATGCAAAGACGCCAGTTTATCGCAGCTGCCGGTGTCGCTGGGGTTGCAGGGTCAGCAGGCTGCCTCAGCGATATTGTCGACAGGTCAAACGGCGTGAGTAGCTCCGATGAGTACTGGGAGTACTTCCACTCCCAATCGGAAGTCGCGGCGAAGTTGATGGAAACCACCGTCGAAACGTTCCAGCGCGAGCAGGACGCACAACTCGAGATGAACTGGTCGAACTGGAACGACATTAACGGTGGCAAATGGAAGAACAACATCCAAAACGGGAATCGGCCGTTTCTCTACGACTCGACGAACTCGCTCACCGGTCAGTTCATCGAACCCGGCTGGGTCAAACCCGTCAGCGAGTACAAGGATAGACTCGACGACGAGGCGCTCGAGAACGTCGAGTGGGCACTGGAGATGGCCCGGAGCTGCTATCGCGGCTTCGACGAGGAACTGTACGAGATACCCGTCGGCCTCGAGGTCGGCGCGCCCTTTATCGCGCGGGCGGATCATTTCGAAGCGGCCGGCCTCTCGATCGAAGACGACTTTCCGCCCGAGGATTACGAGCATCTCGTCCAGTTGGCGACCCAGCTTCAGGAGGACGGCCCGGGCGAGTACGGGTTTCAAATCTACGGCGAGCACGGCGACGTCACCGACGAGGCGCTCGTGACGTGGACCGCCTCGAAGGGCGGATACGACGGGATGTATCTCAACGAGGACTGGTCGGACGTCAACTACGACAACGACATCTGGAAGGAAGCGACCAGACAGTACGTCGACCTTTACCGTGAGCACGGACTCTCCTCCGCCAAGGCGGCAACGGCGTCGAACGAAGGCGCCGCCCAGATGCTCATTCAGGGGGAGGTGAGTATGTATCAGGGGAGCACGAAGGGCTTCGGCCAGTTCATGAGCCGCGCGGAAGACATGATCAGGGACGGAACAATCGTGTTCGGGCCGTCCTGGGAGGGCGACGCAGGCAACCGCGGCGACTTCTTCACGCAGTGTGTCGCGCTTATGCGAAAGCCCGACGGCGTTTCGGAAGACGTCTGGCAGGAACGCGAGGAGATGGCGATCCAGTGGATCAACAAACTGCTCTCTGCGGACTTCCAGCGGGAGGTGCCGAAGTCGCTTGCGACGCTCCCCGTTCGGCGGGACGTGTGGCCGGAGCTCGAGGACGACGAGGCCCTCTCCCGGAGTAATTACATCTCGACGCTCGAGACGACCGTCGAGGGGATGGAACACGGGTGGTCGAGCCACCCCGAGATGAACGCGATTCAGTACAACATCGCCGGACCGAGATTCCAAGAAGCTGTCCGTGGCAAGATCAGCCCCGAGGAGGCCTGTGACCTGACCGCCGAAGAAATACGCAATCAGGTGGATATCTAACATGTCGACACGGAACTTACTCGACGTCGGTGGCAGAACCGAGCGCTACCGAACGGTACTCTCAGAGAACTGGTTCGCGTATCTGCTGATCATGCCAGTGTTGCTGTTCCTATTCGCGCTCATGTGGCTCCCCTTCATGCAGGGGGTCTACATGAGCTTCAACGAGTGGCCCTTCGGCGGCGAGCCGACGTGGGTCGGGCTGGCGAATTACGAGTTCCTATTTCAGTGGGAGCCGTTTTACACGTCCCTGAAGGCGACCGTCATCTTCTCGCTGACGACGGTGTTTCAGCTGGTCGTCGCGCTCGCGGCGGCACTCGCAGTCCGGGAACTCCGCCGTGGGAAGAGTCTCGTCAGCGCGGCGTTTCTGCTCTCGTATACGATGCCGCCGCTAGTGATCGGGACCATCTGGGCGTACCTGCTCGAGCCCGACTTCGGCCCCGTCTTCGGCTTTCTTACCGAGTGGAACGTCATCGAGTCGACGATCTACTGGGGCAGCAGCGGGCCCATGTCGCTCGCGGTCGTGATGTTCGTGACGACGTGGACGTTCTGGCCGTTCATGTTTCTCATCATTTCGGCCAGCCTCGAGAGCATCCCGGAGGAACTGTACGAGAGCGCTCGCATGTACGGCGCGGGACCATTCCAAACGTTCCTTCGCGTAACGCTTCCGCAGCTGAAAAGCGCCATTCTGGTCGCGCTGAGCATCCGAATCATTTGGAACATGACCAAAATCTCGCAGGTGCTCCAGATCACGAACGGCGGACCGGGATACGATACGTCCATCCTGGCCGTGTTGCTGTACCAGTTCGCCTATGGACGGGGTCAGATGGGCGTCGCGTACGCCATCGGTATCATCTTGCTCGTGATGACCCTCGGCTTCGTCTTCGTGTTCATCCGCGAGTTCGAGCGGGCAAGCGAGGGGGCGGGAGCATGAGTGCGACCGGCTACGACGCGACCGGCGTGACGCTGAAAGCGACCGCGTACGGCGTCGTCGCGTTTCTCGTGCTCGCGAACCTCGTTCCGCTCCTGTTCATCCTTTCGGTGTCGTTTATGCCGCCGAGCGAGTTCTTTACCGATCCGCACCTCGTCCCGTACGAGCCGACACTGGAGGCGTGGACGAGCGGGTTCGAGGATCTACGAGGGAATCTCGTCAACAGCTTCCTGATCGGTGCGGGCACCGCGTTGCTGGCGCTCGCCATCACGATCCCAGGAGCCTACGCGTTCGCCCGGAAGGAGTTCTACGGGAAAACGATCGGCTTCTACGCGATCATCTCGGCGATGATGTTCCCGTACATCCTGCTGATCATCCCGATCATGGACCTGTGGACCGCGCTCGGGATCTACAACACCATCTTCGGGATGATTCTGGCATACCAAGTGTTCGTCACCCCGTTTTCCATCTGGATCCTTCGGGACTTCTTCGAGAACCTCCCAACGGACATCGAGGAGGCCGCGCAGGTGTACGGCTGTACGCAGTTCACGGCGTTCGTTCGAGTCATCCTCCCGCTTGCGGCCCCCGGTATCGTTGCCGTCGGATTCCTCGCGTTTCTCACGGGATGGAACGACTTCCTCTTCGCCAACCTCTTGACCACCGGCACGGGGCCGGTTCCGGCCGTGCCGGTCCTGTACGGCACCATCGGCGGCGGGTCGGGTGAGCGAGTATACTGGGGGAAGCTGATGGCCGAGACGATCATCATCGGCACCCCTCCGACGATCATCTACCTCGTCGCGCGCAACTACTTGGAGAGTGCGTTTAACGTATGAGTCGAAAACCCATGAAACAGACGGAAGATACCGGTTCGGAAACCCGAACGGAACGATCGGACGAATCGCAGAGTGACCAGAACGCAGTTGGCGCGAGCGCCTCGGGCAACCGGATTCGACTCGACGGCGTCCGGAAGACGTTCAACGAGGGCTCGGTCGTCGCCTGTGACGACGTGAACATCGAGATCGACGAGGGCGAGTTCGTCGTGCTCGTCGGTCCCTCCGGCTGCGGGAAAACGACGACGCTCCGGTGTATCGCTGGATTGGAGGAGCCGGATCGGGGCGACATCACCGTCGGCGGCGAAGACATCACCGGCTTAAAATCCAAAGACAGGGACCTCGCGTTCGTCTTCCAGAGCATCGCGTTGTTCCCGCACATGAGCGTCCGGAAGAACATCCGGTTCGGACTGGACATGAACACTGACCTCTCGAGCGAGGAGAAGACCCGCCGCGTCAAGGAGGTTGCGGAAACGCTCGGCCTCTCCGAGACCCTCGATCGGAAACCGTCGGCGCTTTCGGGCGGCCAACAGCAACGCGTCTCGCTCGGCCGCGCGATGGTGATGGAGCCCGCGGGGTTCCTGCTCGACGAGCCGTTCTCGGCGCTCGACGCGAACCTCCGCGACCACATGCGCGTCGAGGTCAAGAAGATCCAACGGGAACTGAATACGGCGATGATCTTCGTGACGCACGATCAAGAGGAGGCGATGACGCTCGGAGACAAAATCGTCGTGATGGACGAGGGGTACGTCCAGCAGATCGGCACGCCCTACGAGATCTACAACGAACCGAACAACAAGTTCGTCGCGGGCTTTATCGGCTCGCCGTCCCCGAACCTCATCGAGTGTACCGTCGAGCGGACGGCCGACGGATTCGAACTCGTCTCCGACTTCGCCGCGATCCCGGCCACGGAGACGCAGGCCGACCACCTCGAACAGTACGCGGGAGAGACGGTCGTCTACGGGATTCGACCGGAGTATCTGGATCTTGAACTCGACCGAGGGGCGTTCGTCGCCGACCTCGACGTCGTCGAACCCCTCGGTGACCGGGACGCCGTCCACCTGTCTGCGGACGGCACCGATCTGTCGGCGGTCACGCCACAGGGCGAGATCTCGAGGGGGACTGAGCGGGTTCACGTCACTATTCAGACCGAGGAGTCGTGGCTGTTCGAGGAGGACGGGACACGAATCGTCTGATCGCCCTCTTTCTCGCGAATTCGCCACGGTTTAGCACTCCAGTCACGAATACCACAGATCACAATGACACGACCTGACACAGCGTACGAAGCAGCGGTCGACGGGGCCGAGATCGCACACAACCACTTCCGCACCGACTTGAACGTAGAAACCAAAGACTCGAAGATGGACTTCGTCACCAGAGCGGACACCGAGACGCAACACCGCGTTATCGAGATCATTCGCGGCGCGTATCCGAACGCGACTATCGTCGGCGAGGAAGAAGACGAGTTGAAGTCCGTTCCCGAGGACGGCAACGCGTGGGTGATTGATCCGATCGACGGGACGACGAACTTCGTCCGCGGGACACAACTGTGGACGACGACCGTCGCCGCCGTCCGCGACCATGAGACCGTCGCAGCAGTTACCGTTGCCCCGTCGCTCGGCGATACGTTCGTGGCGGATGCCGACGGCGTAACCCTGAACGACGAACCGATCGCCGTCAGTCCTCGAACGGATCTCGAGCGGTTTACCGTCGCACCGATCCTTCGATACGGTCCCGAACGCGACCAACAGTTCGGCGACCTCCTTCGGGAATTGATACGCCAGTTCGGCGACCTGCGTCGGTTCGGCTGCGCGCAAGTCACACTCGGCATGGTCGCTTCCAGCGCGCTCGATGCGGCCGTGTCCCTACAACCGGACCCGAACCCGTGGGACACCATCGCCGGCATCGCGCTGGTCGAACGAGCCGGCGGGACGGTAACCGACATCGAGGGGAATCCCTGGAAACCGGGTTGTGAAGGACTCGTCGCGTCGAACGGGAACGCCCACGACGAGGTCGTCGAACGCGTGAGGAGGGCGGTGACGTAATCGAACCTTTAGTACCTCACCTATGGAAACGCTCCAGGAGATGTACGAGGAGTGGCCGACCTGATCACGGAAATCGGCCAGCGTGATCAGCTGCATACTCGCGACTGGCTCGGCGAAAACTTGGGGTAACGGAACCCGTATGTTGACCCACTGAACATGCTCCAAGTACCTTTCTCAATGGAACCACCGAACGAATATCGAGGAGCGAACGCTCCGACTGACGGTCAAGGGGATTGCAGCAGGAATGAAAAATACAGGTTGACATCCACCTCCACCTGAAGGGAAAAAATTCCAAGTCAAGCGTATGTGTTTAGCCCAGACTGATTTCGTCACTATCTCGTAGGAGGCGTTTAATGGGGGCCATATGCACGGGCAACAGAGATCTGGTGCGGCTCTGAGGGATGGACTCCGCCACGGAGCCCATCCCACTGGCTCTGCTGTCCTCGCCGAGAGGTGGACTCTGTGAACGGTGACGATCTCACCAAAGACGAGCTGCTCTCTCGGTTTCTCCAACTTGAGAAACGAGTCGACGAACTGGAGCAGGAGAATAAGCGGAAGGGCGAGAAACTCGACGAGAAGAACAAACGGATCGAAAAGCTCGAGTCACGGCTCCGGAAGTACGAGAACCCACACCCTGCCGAGCAAGCGCCGGTCAGCGACTCATCGGTCGCCGACTGCGCAAGACGACGAGGACGACGATGTCCGAACCGACGGCGGAACGCCAGGCCGGGACGAAGGACACGATCCAGAGTAGCGGACAGTAGCTAACCCCGACGAGGTCATTGAGGTCACCTGTGAGTGCTGTCCCGAGTGTGGCGAACACTTTGACAAGTCGCCGGGCGTCAGCCCCGACTCGTCGAGGAGCTCCCGTTCTGCCTACACCTGCCTCGTTAGGGTATATATTTCTCACCAATAGAGGTAATGAATGGTAATGCAACAGGGATCCAACATACCGAATGGCATGTATCTCGACGCGTTGTCTGCCCCCTGCCGTCACCCCACCTGCCCCTTCGATACGATAAATCCCGCTCGAGGGACCCGGTTCTCTTAGTCGGAAATCCGTTGGCGGTTACCTATTGCTTATTGATAACAAGTATCATTGTAGGGGCGCAGGGACTTGTTAAATAGCACCTACCCATGTTCCCTGCTAGTGGACCTATTAGAAATGATTTCTCATATTTGGGACCAGGAGTTGGTCGAGAGCGGTGTCGATCGCTGTCGTAAGCTCAGTAAGTGACCCAAAGGATCGGTTACTGAGAGCCGTTTGTAGTTTCCTCCAGCACTCTTCGATCGGATTTAGTTCGGGAGAGTACGCCGGTAACGTGACGAACGCAAGGTCGTCACGGGCCGCCAGGTCCGTAACGGCCGACGCCTGAAAGTACGGTGCTCCATCGAGCACCACGATCAAATTATCTTTGAACTCTTTGCATAACGCGAGACTGAAATGTTTGACGTGTTCGGCGGTCACGTGCTCTTTGAGCCGAGAGAAAAAGCGATCACCGTCCTCGGTGATCGCGCCCAAAAGGCACGTCCAGTCGTGTTGTCCGGATAATTCGATAGACAGCCGCGTGCCGCGAGGAAACCACGCGGCCCGACTTGGACGGATTTCTTGGTTTATGTGATCCGCCAACAGTGAGAGACAACCCTGCCGGACCTAACTGGTGAATCGCCAGCGTTCAAGACGGTCTGGGAACGATTGGAGGCGACAATTTCCGACCAAGGTTCGCGGTGGGCACGAACGATCTGGATGGAGGATGGGGCGCGTCGCAGCCAAGCCGCAGCTTTTTAACCAACACCACCCCGATTTGACTCGATTAGTTGGTTAACAGGGTCTTTCCGTAGCTCTACACAAGAGCGAGTCTTTCTGCGCCCGCCAAGGGACGGAGGCGCATTTCGATCTCCGTCGAATCATAACTGATCGATATCTCACGACGGTCCTCAAGGAGGCCGAACGCGTCGCAGAACAACACGACCAGGTCGCTCGAGTAACGGACAAGCAGTTTGAGGAACGAGCAGGTCGTGGGGTTAGATTGGAATGATGCTCCCAGACCTTCTCAGCGAGTGCTACACGGCGGAATTTGGTGAATGTTGGGAGCGTGAGCGGACGGCGACGCCGGTCAGGATGTTCTCCGTCCAACTCCACACAACCAGTTATTTGATCCGAGAGACACAACCGATTCTTCGCTTAATTGGCGTAGTACGTTCTCATCAAGCGATCTGGCACTGGGTCCATCGGCTGGCTGACAGCGTCCCAGACCCGCCGTCGCGGGTCACTATTGATGAGACCGGTGTCAAAATTAACGGCGACTGGTCTTGAGTGTACGCTACAATCGATTCAGACTGACGGCTTATTCTTGATATTGCAGTGTTTGGACAACGGGGAACCGATCCAGCTGCTGCATTTCTGCACCGATTGACCGAGGAACACGATCTCTCCAATCCCGCGTTTCTTGTTGATGGCTACGGCTATCTGACTGCCCTCTCTCGAGTAGGATTGAGCGGTCGGCTCGACTGCGTTGACCGAAACCTGATCGAAAAGTGGTTTCACACTTAAAAATGAGAGTTGACCGTTTCTACAACTCCTGGGTGGGCAGTCGGGCGAGCGTTAGAGAAAGGCTTGATCAGTTCGTACACTACTATAACACACAACGACCGCACCAATCACGCAACGGTCAGAAACCAGTAGAGGTGCTAAACTAGACAGTACCCATTCTCGAATTATGAAAAAATCGAAGATGATCTGCTCGTTGTGTGAGATGGAGCGCCGTTCTTTCAGGCGTCGGCCGTCACGGATCTGACGGCCCGTGACGGCCTCGTATTCATCACATTGCCGGCGTACTCTCTTGAACTAAACCCGGTCGAAAAGTGCTGGCGACAACTGCAAGCGACTCTCAGTAACCGATTCTTTGAGTCACTTACTGAGCTTACAACAGCGATCGACAACACCCTCGACCAACTCTCGGTCCCAAAGATGAGTAATTATTTCTAATGACTACTATAGCAGACACTGAGTAGCCCGGTCTTTTCCCTGACCTCATTCGTATAGATAGGCGAGTAGGTAGATGACCACCACTCCCGCAGCCAGGACTAGCGCCCCCTCAAGAGGGTACACGACCGACCCCTTTTCGTAGTAAGGTATAACGGGAAGTCGTTCTCCCCAGTATCCCCCACTCGAGAGATGGGTCTCTGAGTACTATTACGACTCTCCCGGTGGATTTTCATACTCAAAATAGAACTCGGGGAGATAACCGCCACTATCCAGCGGATCACCCAATCCAAGGGTCGACGCCGTCACTGTAGGGTCTGTATAGGTCGTTCCCTCTACATTGAGGGTTCCGTTCGTCCCGATGAGGAACTCGTCGTTATTGACTGATAGAATCCGAGCGGTGCTGGCGTCTGGAAGCGTCAACGTTGCGCCGTTGTCCGTGTTCCCAGGCGGTGACACACCGACCATTTCCGGTGTGTTGGCACTATCGTCGTGGAAATACACATCCGAAAATGTGATTTGAGGGGTGGGTGTAGTCGCACTACCCGATTGGTTCATCCGAACGGGGAGTGAGTTCCCGCTTTGGATGTCAAGGACGCATTTGTCGAACGTGACCTCTTCGACGTTCGTCCGCAACTGAATGGCGTTTCCTCCCCAGTCGTTACCCGCTGCTCGGATGGTTAGGCCAATAACATCGATATTCGCGCCCTCGTTGACCACAAGCGGCGTTCCGACGTGGTCGCCGGGAATCGGATCAATGACCTCTGTCGTGCCGCCGATAATCGTGTGATTCTCAGAGACTCGCATTCCACCTCTAGCGTTGTTTTTGGCGTGGCAGTCCCACAATATCACTTCGCCATCGGCGTCGCTTGAATGGACGTAAAACCCGTTGTCGAAGAAGCCTTCGGCGGTACACTCCTTCCAGACGTGCAAGCCGTGAGATGCCCAATCACAATTTGGCCCGATCGCGTGGTCGTCGGTCGTGCCGAGTTCCGCCGACATGTCTGTCCCTCCGTCGGGGAATTCGCACCGATGCATGAACGCCGTCGCGCCCTCGTCGACCTGGACCAAGAACGTGTATCTATTTCCGACCGTCTCGTAGCCGCTACCAAGGTTCTGCCACCGATGGCGCTGTCCCTCGAGTCTGACATCCTCAATCCACGCGGCGTTTGATATGCCACTCGAAACGAGAATACACACGTCGGTCGATCCCGAAGCCGGATCTTCCGTGATGTCGAACGTGACGCCCTCCATCGCGAGTTCGGAGACGTTCGTGATGTTGAATAGATTCTCGAGGCCAGTCCCGACGTAGTGGATCCGTGCGTTATCACCAACGATCCCAACGACGTTGCCCTGTGCCGTGACCTCCGATGAAATTTCGTAGGTCCCGCTGCCGAGTTCAACGATCGTATCCTGCCCGCTGGCTTCTCGGATCCGCTCACCGAGGTCGCCGCTGCGGCCGTCGTAGCTCGTTGCATCAAGCCGGTTTGGATACTTCGCACGGAGGTCGGGTTTATTCTCCCATAAATCACGGGCGTCGGTGGGGACCTCTGAAGCCAAGTTGTAGTTGCTCTCGTCCACGATGTTTGCCTCCCAGACGTCTCGAGTGTTACTGAACGATTTCGTGATCGTTCGCAGTGGTCGTCTCCTGACCGGTCATCTCACTGACCGCAGATCCCATTCCAATCAAGTAATTGTTGACCACTCGAGCGTAAACGTATACTGCTGGATAGTTCCACGGCGGGGTTGCCGGGCCGGAATCGTTGACGTAGTCGGATCCCTCGATCACCAACCGTTCAATTGACGTCCATCTCCTACGCAAGAGCGACTCGGGAAAGTCCTTGTCGGTCCTAGTTAACCAACAGCTGCCGATGACACCCCCGATCGTTGGGTAGGCGGTCACTCCTCGAATATTTCTCAAGACGAACGCCGTCGGTGGTATATCGAGTCCGAAGCGCGTGACGATGCTGTACAAGATGCGCTTGAGACCGTTAGAACGTGAGACGCTGGTCAATCCTTGCCCCACCAGCGGAGTCTTGTCATCAACGGAGCCTCTCGGTAGGATTGCTCGTCTTCGACGTATTTGACCAGCTTGTTCTGTCAGAGGAGACCGACGGGACACACGTCGGGATCTGCACGGACTGTGCCGAAGCGCACCTTCAGAAGAAAGGCCTGCTTTAGATGTCTACTCTTTTCCCGTACTCGGCTGAGACGCATCAACCGGGTTTTAGACGCATAGGGGTAGGTGCAAGCAGGGAAAACCAGGTTCCGCGAGCGGGATCTATCGTATCGAAAGGGCAGGCGGGGTGGGATGATGGCAGGCGGTGCAGGACAACACGTCGGGATATCATTCAGTGCGATGGATCACCTTCCATGGTATCATTGATCACTACCATAGGTAATAAATTTACACTCTAACGAGTCAGGTGTAGGCAGAACGGGAGCTCAAACTCCCAAAACGGAACAGCGGAGCGCCCGGCGTCGCGTGGGCAACGACTGGCGCCGGACGGGATGAGCGGACGTCGCGCATGGCCACGCGACAGTCGTGATGATCCCGACTGCTGATACGTACTCTATGGCCCGATATTGGGGGATTGAAAACGCCCGCCTAGATGACTGGGGGTCGGCGGGCACGTCGCGTGTGGGGGAACGCGACAGTCGAATCGAGGGTCGCTATCCTGTTGAGTTCACCGCCAACAGAAATTGGTGGGTAATCGGTAGGAAAACTCAACCAACGGGAGGCCCGACGGCGGGAGGGGGAGCCCGCCGCCGGACAGGTACCTGCTTCGGGGGGCTGATTCTCTTCCCCGTCAGCAGAGTGATCTTGCCCGTTAGTAGGAGTCTCCTTAGTACTGCATCCAGACAGTCCCACGATGAGAGGTAGCGTTGAGAGTACCTTTCGCCGGTTCATAGAAAGGTGTGGGTGGAGGGAAATAAAGTGCCTTCTCTATCGTCTCATCGTTAAGTAAACGCCCTGTACTTGCCGTTTGTCGAGTAGTCACAGAGAAAGGGAATGGGAACTTTTCTATGACACCCTGTCACGAGGTAAAAATGACACCAAATCGTGGGGTAACTTCGCCAGAGTCGACCAGCGCCCGCACGAACACACCGCACGTGGTGTTGTTCCACCCTTGAAGAGCTCACTACTGGTCCGTCAAGATCGACGAAGCCGACGAATACACCGTCGCCGGGAGTACGCGCGAGCCCGTGGCCGTGGCAGGGACGGGCTACTAACAGTAGCTACGCTATCCTGCTACCAAAAGGATCGTCAGTAGGTATGTTTATATGGAGTAATATAGGAATAGCGATTATGGAATTGGTCTCAAAACTTGCTGAATATCGCCAAGTCTTATCTAAAAAGCGCCTCCGAGTATGTTTTACTATTATTATTCTTTTTGCATCATTATTTTTGATTGGTGCAAATAACGCCTCGTCAAGAGAGCCCTATATGCAGTTCCAAACACAAGCAGACCTGCCGAGGGAGGAACAAACGCCTGTAGCTGATTCGAGAAGCGGGATAACAGTCGTAACTTCCCACGAACAAGGAAATATTATTGCTTTGCGGCCGGATGGAACAAATCTGTACTACAACGACTCGCATGATGGGTATTGGGATGTCGACCCCAGTCCCAAGGGAGAAAAGACAGTCATGTATCCCGCAACCGATGAAGTCCATGATACGTCGGTTTGTAAGCCGGTTAAGGGTGACACCTGCATTAGGCAAATGATTGAACGTGTGAACCTAACAACCGGTGAGACTACCACATTATATTCGCGGATTGACCCACAATATCATAACAGTGAATGGCATGATGTCGACCGAATCAACGAATCGCACTACATTGTGGCTGATATGTATTCGGACGAGGTTTTCATCGTCGACGTAAATAACGGTATTGTTGAGTGGGAATGGAGTTTACAGAACCACTTTTCTCTAAAGACCGGGGGCGACTACTCGGAAGACTGGGCTCACTTGAACGATGTCGAAGTGCTCGAGGATGGCCGAATTATGCTCAGCCCTCGTAATCACGATCAGGTGCTATTCCTGGAGCCGGGCGAAGGCGTCATCGACAACTGGACGATTGGTAAAGATGGAGAACACAGTACACTATATGAGCAGCACAACCCCGACTATATCCCCGAATCAGATGGTGGGCCTGCTGTGGCGATCGCTGATTCAGAGAATAACCGGATTGTGGAGTATCACCGCTCTTCGGGTGGGGACTGGGAACAAGCCTGGGAGTGGCAAGACAGCCGTATTCAATGGCCACGTGACGCAGATCGATTACCAAACGGAAATACTCTGATTACCGATACGCATGGGAACAGAGTGTTGGAAATAAACCAACAGGGCGATATTGTCTGGGATTTCGACTTTACAGCAGGATATGAGGCGGAGCGATTAGGTACAGGTGACGAAAGCGAAGGCGGGCCGAGTGCTCAGGAGGCAGGCCTGCCCTCTCGAACGTCAAATGGAGACACCAGTATTTCTTCCGAAGAATCGGCCACCCAAATTAATAACGGTATCAAAGGCCTGCTCCCGAATAAGATCGTCAATGGCTTGGCTAACGCAACTCCCTCGTGGCTTGGCTTCTTGGACTTGATCGTCTTGTCTGCTGGTATGTTAACCGCCGTATTTTGGGGCGGATTAGAACTGTGGTGGGCTCCGTGGACAATTCAACGTCCGGTCGTCCGAAAATGAGGAGTAAGCGGTTATCTATCGCAGGGTGTCGTTCCGGTCAATCACCTCCGCGCCGCTCAAGATCAACTGCGAGCGCCCTGACTCACTGTTCGCATCGTTCGCCCGGCCACGTGCCAGCAGACAGGGTCGCGCAGTCTCCGGGTGGAGCTGGCCGCGAGCACACGATCGGCATTGGCAGAGATCGTGACTCTAGCGGCGAGACGACTCCTAACTCAATCAGTTGCCGAAACATACTGCCGAACGCTGGCTGAGCAGAGTACATACCTCCAGATTAGCGGCGTTTCAGTGTAACTATACGAGATTCCACATTATTGTACAAGAGCGACTCCGCGTGGCTCAGGCTGGCTGGGTGTCTAGGATGGTCACCCAGTGAGTCGGATTGTCTGCCTCGTGGTTGCTGGCAGCCCAGTTCGCATCGGCCCACTCCGTGAACGTCTGATCTAACTCACACGTGTCACACCGTAATTCGTATGACATATGCCCACATTCAACAGTGACCTGCTTAACAGTACCCCAGTGTCACCGCTGGTCATGATCTCCTTCTCGAGATCTATGGTAGCATCTGAGAACCTATCCTCGTCCTCGAAGAACCGCGCTCAGTTCAGCCTCAATCTAGCAGTGCCGGACAAACGATCTCGCCAAGTCGAGGACAAAAGAAGTTGACAAATCGATGGATACGCTGTTCCCGCAGACGGGCTCGAATCTCTGCCGTGTCTGTGCCGAACCCGTCGTCGACGGTCGCTGGAACTACTGTTCGGAGCGCTGTCGAAATATCGCGAACGCCGTTTCCCGACCTCGAGGGGCTGGCGACGGGCTCAAGCAGTACTATTAGCACCAGTCCGGGAAGTGACGGGCGGTTTTGATCGATGTCCCCCGAACGTCGTCCCCGCCAATGCCGTATGTCGCCAGTACGACCGTTCTCCTGACCGCAACCGAGACGATACGTTACGCTTTCCGACTGATCGCCGACTGTACCCTCGGTACGGCTGATCTATTCGACCATTTCCAATAGTTCCACCAGTTTTATAGACCGTATTACTACCGGATTCTCCTCCGAACGGCCGGTCGCGATGAAACGATATTCGAACGCAGTCGTAACCGCGACAGTCGCAGCGATTCTCGCACTGAGCATGATCGGCGTCGGGGCCGCAGCACCCGTCCACGGATCGTCCGCGACCGATACGATGGACACTGAGTCCGTGGTTTCAGGGACAGAAACCGTCACGCAATCGGAGAGCGTGACAACGGTAAGTACGCATACCGAGACTGGCACTGAGAGCGTCGATACGGGCGCGTCCGGAGACGACGCCCTTGAGTCGGTGCCGACCGATCTCCGGTCGGGTCTGGACGCGGACCTGCCCGGTTCGACGTTCCTCGAGGACCTGCTCGACGACCTCGGAGAGAGCGACGATTCTGTCAGTGACAGTGACGATTCAGACGGTAACGAAACGACCGAAACCGGTGATGACGAACCCGACGAGAGCACCGGTGACGGTGACGAATCCGATGAGGGTGCCGAAGACGAAACGACCGACGATAGCCTTGACAGGAGTCAGGTCGAACGAGATATTCATGAAGCAGTAAACGAGGAACGGACGGCCCGCGGTCTCGAGCCACTCTCGTTCGACACCGAACTCCGCGACATCGCTCGCGGCCACAGCGAGGACATGGCCGAGCGCGGCTACTTCTCGCACGTCGACCCCGAGGGGAACGATTTCGCCGACAGGTACGACGCGGCGGGCTACGAGTGCAGGGCGAACGGGTACACCGGGGGTGAGAACATCGCCCAGACGTGGTACGATACGCCGGTACGGACCGACGGCGGGGAAACCGTCCAGTACGAGACCGAACGCGAACTCGCGAACGGCATCGTCGACCAGTGGATGAACTCGTCGGGCCACCGCGAAAACATCCTCGCGACCCAGTGGGAGAACGAGGGTATCGGCGTCTACGTCACTGACGACGGCCGAGTGTACGCCACGCAGAACTTCTGTTGAGTACCGCCAGCGGGCGCGACTCCCCGTCAGTCGGACTGTTTTTTCAGCCCCGTCCGTGCTGGATCAGACACTTCGGAAGGCCGATCAACTCGACCGGTTCGAAGTTATCGGGCGAGTAGACCACCATCTGGCCCTTCTCCATGTAGGGGACGTTAGACTCGAGATTGCTCGGAATGTTCACGCTCTTGATGGCGTCCTCGTCGCCGAGATTCAGCACGACGGTGGAGTTGATTTGCTTGAAGACGGCGTCGTGGATGTCCTGTGGGACCTGCGTGATCAGAAAGAGGCCGAGGCGCTCTTTCCGGCCCTGAGTGACCATGCGATCGCTAACCGCGGCCCGCTTGAAGAAACTGACTGCTTCAGGGTCGGTTCCAGCGCTCATCGGTCGGCCCCCGCGATGGACGCGCCCGCGTTCTCGAGGGGCCGTACCCTAGATTCGGCTGCGACCGTTCTTCCTGCTTCTCGTCGACGAGTCGTCTGCTCGACCGTCGTTGGTGTCGGGTCTGACACACGTCCGTACCCCATGATCGGTCTGTTAAGAGTTGTGGCGGACGTGATGCGCTGGCCGTCCGATTACGTCGCTCACCGGGGACGGATGATGGCTCAGGTCTCGAGCGGTGGCTCGCGTCAGTGGTTCACGAGCGGGTGACCGTAGCTGTGGATTCCAACTGACGAGTCACTCGATTGGAGTCGGGCTCGAGTCGCCCGTCAGGAACAGGACGCCGATGCCGGCGATTCCGATGCAGGCGTACAGGAGAAACGTCGTCTCCCAGGAGAACGCACCGATCAGCCAGCCGCCGAGCGTCGGCGAGACGAGCGTTCCGGTGAACGCGACCGACGTGAATACTGCGAGACTCGTCCCGCCGGACCCGGTCGCCGCGAGTTCCCGCGTGTACACGTAGTAGACGCCCATCCCGAACTGGAGCGAGAAACCGACGCCGAGCAGAATAATCGAAAAGAGGACCGTCGAGATGGACCTCGAGACGACGAAGAACGCCGGCAGCGCGAAGGCGAGCGAGCAGACGACGACAAGCCGGCGACGGTAGCCAACGTAGTCCGAGAGCCAGCCACCGACGGGTCGGGCGACCATGCCGATCGCGGGCAATATCGCCGTAATCGCACCCGCCTCGCCGAGCGACAGCGGCAGCCGTTCCGTTGCGTAGGTCGGCATCCACGAGTTCATGAAGATATAGAGGAGATATGAACAGAACCCGGAGAGCGAGACGAGCAGTACCGATCGGTTCCGCAGCGCGTCCCCGAACTCGCTGAACGTGATCTGGTCGCCGGTCTGGATCGACGTCGGTTGTGAGAGGCGAAAGACGAGGTACCCGACCGCCGAGAGCAGCGGCGAGACGATGAACACGGTCGCCCAGCCGAACACCGACGCGACGATCGGACCGCCGAACTGGCTGATGGCGAACCCCAGTGGCGCGCTCGCGATGAACACCGTCGTCACGAACCCCTGCCGGGGACCGCTGTAGACCTGCGCGACGACGTTGGTACTAAGGACGAACAGCGCACCGCCGGCGATTCCCGCGACGGCTCGAGTCAGGAGGAAGAGCGGATACGTGCCCGCGAACGATCCGACGATCGCGACGGGCGCGAAGACGACCGTGCCGAGAGTCATCAGCCGCCGGTTGTCGTAGTGATCCATTAGATAGCCGAAAGGAAGCTGGACGAGAACGGAGCCGAGGACGGCCGCGCTGATCGCCAGTCCGGCACTGGCCTTGTCGATTCCAAAGGCTGCCTCGAGCAGTGGCACGATGCTCGCCGGGGCGATCATGTACGCATTCGCGCCGACCGAGACGAGGAAACACGCCGCGAAGATACCGACTCGAGACTGCTGGGCCCCCATTCCGTCACACCCACCGAATCGACCGCCGAGAATCGTGTCCACACATACTGTACTAATTGGACGCTTTTCATGCTCGTCTACTTATAACTACCTCGAATTGTTCTCAGTAAGAACGGTTCCGATTCGCCTTCCGGCTTCTTTTCCGAAACCATGCGCTTGAAACATCGATTGACAGGTGTGGGTTGGTATATCTCACCATAAATTGTATTACTTGCCTAGTAATTCGATAGAATATGACAGCTATAGACGAACTCGAGGCGTACCACTTTTACGACGACGACTGGGACGACTACGACAGCCTCCGCGAGGCGTTCGAGTGGGAGATTCCGGAGACGTTCAACATGGCGAGGTACGTCTGTGACCAGTGGGCCGACGAGAAGGGGCGGGTCGCGATGTTCGCCGACGACGGCGAGGACGGCCGGGAAACGTACACGTTCTGGCGACTCCGAAATGCCGCTAACGCGATCGCGAACGCGCTGCGGAGTCGCGGGGTCGAGCGGGGCGACCGGGTCGCGATCAACTTGCGCCAGCGGCCGGAGACGGTCGTCGCCCATGTTGCCTGCTGGAAGCTCGGCGCAGTCTCGGTCCCGCTGAGTACACTATTTGGGACGGAGGCCGTCTCCTACCGGCTGAACGACGCCGATGCGGTCGCCTGTTTCGTCAACGACTCGAACGTCGAGACGCTTCGAGACGTCGCAAGCAGTGCCCCGTCACTCGAGACTGTTGTCGCGGTCGGTGACGTTGAACCCGAGGGAGATGAACTCGCCTTCCGGGACCTAGTCGACTCGCATTCGCGGGAGTTCGAAACCGTGGAGACGGCCGCTGGGGATGACGCCATCATCATCTACACGTCGGGGACGACAGGTGACCCGAAGGGCGTCAGGCACGCACATCGGGTGCTCCTCGGGAACCTCCCGTTGGTTGTCACCGGGTTCTGTAACATGGAACTGCGGGAGAGCGACGTGTTCTGGACGCCGTCGGAGTGGGCCTGGGTGGCAACGCTGTTCGACGTGGTCTTCCCGGCGCTGTTCTACGGGAAACCGGTGGTCGCCCACACCGCCGACGAGTCGTTCGATCCCGAGACCGCGATGGAGATCATCGAACGGCACGGCGTCTCGGTCTTCTTCGGCCCCGCGACGGCGCTCCGAATGCTGGAGCGACTGGACAATCCCGGTCAGTGGGACGTCTCCAGCATTCGATGCTTGCCCAGCGGTGGCGAGTCGCTCGGCCGGACGATCGTCAAGTGGGCGCGAAACGTCTTCGACGGCGCTGCCGTCCACGAAGCGTACGGCCAGACCGAAGCGAACATGCTCGCCGGAGACTGTACGGCACTGGCCGAGTTCCGCGACGGTAAGATCGGCCGCGCCGCGCCGGGCCACGAGATCGCGATCGTCGATCCGGACACCGCAGAGGAGACGGTCGAAACCGGTGAAGTCGGCGAGATCGCCGTCCGATACGAGGGGAACCCGGTCTGCTTCAAAGAGTACTGGAACAAACCCGAGCAGACGAATCGGAAGGTCCGCAACGGCTGGCTGCTCACTGAGGACCTCGGACGAATGGACGAGGACGGCTATCTGGAGTTCGTCTCGCGGAAAGACAGCGTCATCATCAGTGCGGGCTATCGCATCGGCCCCGTCGAGATAGAGGAGGCGCTGGCGAACAGTGACGCGGTCGCGGACGCCGGCGTCATCGGCGTTCCCGACGACGAGCGCGGGGAAGTTCCGAAGGCCTTCGTCGTGCTCGCCGAGGGCTACGAGGCATCTCCCGAGATCAAGGAGCGTCTTCGTCAGGAGATCCGCGACCGACTCGCGAAGTACGAATATCCACAGGACATCGAGTTCCTCGCAGAACTCCCAAAGACCTCGTCCGGCAAGATCCGTCGGACCTCGCTCGAGGAACGCGAGGGGATCCTCGAATGAGTACTGACGGTCAAGTCGGTTGAACCCCTCGAAATCACCGGAAATAGCTATCGTTTCTAGATCGCTGTGACTATCCTAAAGTAAACAATCGTTCGAAATAACATTTCAACTAGGGATAATATTTATTATGGGTTGTAATGTCATGGCACGATATGGCATCGTCGTTCGATCCTGATGGCAAAATCGTGAAGCGTGGGATCCCGAATATCAAAGAGAAGATTGGTCGGCGACGGTTCATAAAGGGAGCCGGAACCGCGACCGTCGCGGCGTCAATGGGGCTCGCCGGGTGTAGCAACCCCGCAGACCAGGGTGAGGTCGGGTCGGGCGGTGGCCCGATCCCCGACGAACCGCTCCGAATCGCTTGCATCGGCTTTACGTCCGGCTCGGCGTCCGTCTTCGGCGTCCCGATGATGCAATCGGCCAGGATGACCGTCGATCGGATCAACGAGAGCGGTGGGATCTTGGGCGAACGCGAGATCGAAATGGAAGAGTTCGACGAAAACGTCGACGAGGTCGTCCAACAGTACCGGCGGCTGGCGACCCGCGAGGACTTCGACGTGATCTTCGGATACATCTCGAGCGCGAACGTGCTGTCGGTCGCACCCATCGCGGAGGAACTCGAGCAGCCGACGGTCGTCTGGGACACGGGGACGACGGACCTGTTCGACGACGCGGTGACGGACCCGCAGTACGTCTTCCGGACGTGTGCGAGCAGTTCGACCGACGCTGTCGGCGCGGCGCGGCTCTTGCAAAACGCTCTCCCCGAAGTCGAGACCGTCGCGGGCGTCAATCAGGACTACGCTTTCGGGCGGAACAACTGGGATCTGTTCGAACGAGCCGTCGAGAGCCTCGGTATCGACGTCGAACTCGTCGACGCGCGGTTCACGCCGTTCCCGAACGACAACTACAGTTCGACGATCAGCGCGCTCAACAGCACCAATCCGGACTTCATCTACTCGAGCCACTGGGGCGGCGACGCAGTGAATTTCATCACGCAAGCGAACAATCAGGGGCTGTTCGACGACACGATTCCCTGTTTCACCGCGGGGAGTCACGTGATGGGGAACATTCCGGACGAGATTCCGGAGGGGATCATTTTTGGCGCTCGCGGCCCGCACTACCCCTTCGGCACCCAGCAGTGGAATACGCTCCACGAGGAGTTCGTCCAGAATTACCAGGACGAGTACGACGAACCGCCGTACGCACACGGCGCGTTCCACGCCTGGCAGGCGATCTGGGCGTACGTCTACTCGGTCGAGCGGGCGTACAACCTGAGCGGCAAGTACCCCTCGAAAGACCAGTGGGTGGAGTCAATGGAGGGAATCGGCTTTAACTCGCCCAGCGGCTTCGTCAACATGCCACAGGGGAGCCACAACGTCACCGAACCCTCCTTCTACGGGTTCTCGGATCCCCAAGAGGATCGGGTCGCGCTCAGGGATACCGTCTGGATCACTTCCGAACAGGTCAACCCGCCCGCGTCGATGACCACCGGCGAGTGGATCGACCAATTGTAGCCCACAACCAGTATACAACTCATGGTTCAACAACTCATCAGCGAACAACTGGTAATCCTTCTCAACGGCCTGTCGGGAGCGGCGACGCTGTTCCTGCTTGGCACCGGCCTATCCCTGATTTACGGGATGCTCAACTTCTTGAACCTCGCCCACGCGGCTTTCCTACCACTCGGGGCGTATCTGGCTGCCAGCCTCGTCCACGCGACCGTCGGCGCGGTCGGCGGGAGCCTCGGGTTCGTCGGCCTGTTCGTCGTCTTTCTCGTCTTGATCCTCGTCGTCGTCCCGGCCGTCGTCTCGGCGATTGGCCTGGTGATGGAACGGACCGCGTTCAAGCCGCTGTACGGCCTCGAGGACGATTACCAACTGCTAGCAACGTTCGGGATCATCCTGATGATGGAGGATGCGATGAAGTACATCTGGGGTGGCGAGCCGGTGAGCGCGACGGCACCGTCGAACCTGCTCGGTACGTTCAGCCTCCCCGGAGGAACGTACCCGTGGTGGTCAGTGCTGACAATCCTCGTCACCGCCCTGGTCGCCGGCACGCTCTACTACTTCTTCGAGGAGACCCGCCTCGGAAAGATCACGCTCGCGATGGCCGAGGACGAGGAAGCCGTCAGCTTCGCCGGGATCGACACGCGGTCGATCCACCTTAAAGTGTTCGTCATCGGTATCGCGCTGGCGGCGCTCGGCGGCGCTCTCTACCTCCCGACCGCCTCTATGACGACTGGGTTGGCACTCGAGTTCGTCATTCTCGCGTTCGCGGTGCTCGTCATCGGCGGTCTCGGGAGTCTTAAGGGTGCCATCGCTGCCTCGCTAATCATCGGCATGGTACAGGCCTACGGGGCGTACTACGTGCCAATCCTCGAGTTGGCGCTCGTCTTCCTCCTGATGGCCGTCATAATGTTGATTAAACCAACCGGACTGTTCGGAGAAATAGAAGCATGAGTCAGGACACGAAAACTGGAGTTGCGGTCGGTATCAGACAGCGGTTCGGCAATCTCTCGAGCGCCGCCGGCGCCCTGCTGCTGGTCGGCGCATTCGCCTTTCCGTACCTGCCCGGAACGGGGCAGTACGAGGTGTTCCTGCTGGGGCAGATACTCGCGTTCGCCATCGCGGCGCTGGCGTACAACGTGCTGTTGGGCTACACCGGCCTGCTCTCGTTCGGGCACGCCGCCTTCTTCGGCGGGTCGGCGTACGCGGTCGGACTCGCGATGCAGTTCTACGGGATAAGCGAACTGCTCCTGTTGATCCCGTTCGGCGTCCTCGTCGCGGGGACCATCGCGGTCGTCATCGGCTTCATCTCGGTTCGCCACACCGAGGTGTACTACGCGCTGTTGATGCTGGCGCTCGCACACCTGATCTACGTGCTGACGGTGAAGATGTACACCGTCACCGGGGGCACCGACGGCGTCGCGATCACGACGCCAACCATCGCCGGTATCAACTACCTCACGGTATGGGGGTACGCAGGCTATCTGATGGGGGCCCTCTACTACGTCATCCTGATCGCGTTCGTGGGGACGGTCGTGTTGCTGTGGACGTTCATGCACTCGCCGTTCGGCCTCACGCTCAAGACCATCCGGGACGACCCGGAGCGAGCGCGCGCTATCGGCATCCCGGTCCGGCGCTACCGGTGGTACGCGAGCATCATGTCCGGCGTCTTCACCGGTCTCGGAGGCGCGATGTACGCGTTCCTCAACGGTCACGTCACGCCGGACACGGTGCTCCACTGGTCGCGTTCCGGCGAGCTGGCCTTCATGACCGTCCTCGGTGGCACTGGCTGGTTCTTCGGCCCGATCGCCGGCGCGGGCGCGTTCATCCTCATCCGCAGCCAGGCCCAGCAGTTGACCGAGTACTGGCACTTCATGATGGGGTTTGTCCTGTTCCTCGTGATCGTGTTCGAGCCCGAGGGCATCTCAGGTATCGGGGCACGGATCCGTCGCAGGATTCAAAACTGGCGAGACGGCGGAGGTGAGCGCTGATGTCCGTCCTCGAGACCCAGGGATTGACCAAGGAGTTCGGCGATCTCAGGGCCGTCGACGAGATGGACTTCGAAGTTGACAGCGGCGAGATTGTCGGCATCATCGGCCCGAACGGTGCCGGCAAGACGACTCTCGTAAACCTGCTGACCGGCGTGCTCGACGCGACATCCGGCGAGATCGTCTTCGACGGGAAATCGCTGAAGGGGTCGCCGGTCCACGACCGTGCTCAAGCAGGACTTGTCCGCTCCTTTCAGATTCCGCGGGTCTGCGACGACCTCACGCTCGTCGAGAACGTCCGCTCGGCGATCCTCTCCCGGGATCAGAAGAACAATTCCCTGTTTACCGTGCTCGACTGGGAGAACGACACCCGCGCCGAAGCGGTCGGCCTGCTCGACGAATTCGGCCTCGCGAAGAAGCGGGAGACGGAGGCCGAAGCGATCCCGCACGGGGACAAGAAGATCCTCGATGTCTGCATGAGTGTCGCGATGCGACCGAAACTGCTCATCCTTGACGAGCCGACCAGCGGCGTCGCGACGGAGAACAAGTACGCCATCATGGACCGACTACAGAACTTCTTCGAGACCTCCGATTCGGCGGTACTGTTCATCGAACACGACATGGAACTCGTCGCCGATTACGCCGAACGCGTCGTCGCGATGGACCAGGGGCGCAAGCTCATCGACGGCACGCCCGAGGAAGTACTCGAGGATCAGACGGTCAAACAGCGCATCCGGGGTGAGGAGTGATGTTGCTCGAACTCGACGGTGTCGACGCCTCGATCGAGGACATCACCGTGCTGCGGGACATTGACCTCGCAGTCGACGAGAGCGAAACCGTTGGCATCATCGGTCGGAACGGGGCCGGCAAGACCTCGACGTTCCGCTCCGTCATGGGGCTCCAGACTGTCCAGCAAGGGTCCGTGTCGTTCCGCAGCGAGGACATCACGAATGCCCCAACCCACGAACGCAAGCGTCTCGGGATCGGCTTCGCACCCGAGGACCGCCGTCTCATCTCGAAGCTGACGTCTCGAGAGAACATCGAAATGGCGCTGTGGGGCGGTGACAACGATTCGATTGATTTCGATGACCGACTCTCGGTCGTCCTCAACATCTTCCCCGCGATGGAGAGCTTCCTCGACCAGCCGGCCGGGAAACTCTCCGGGGGACAACAGCAGATGGTCACCGTCTCTCGCGCGCTCGTCGCCGAACCGGAACTGGTCCTGTTAGACGAACCGTTCGAGGGACTCGCACCGAGCATCAAGCAGGACCTGATCGAGAGCATTCCGAGAATCCGCGAGGAATTCGATGCCGCCGTCTTCGTCGCCGAATCCCAGATCAATCAGATCAAGGACTTCGTCGACCGGTTATACGTCATCGAGCGCGGCGAGATCATCGCTGAGACGGACGACGCCGCGGCGGTCACCGAAGACGAAGAACTGATGCAGATCATCGGCGGTGCCTGACCGATACCACCGCTGACCATCGCGTCTACCGTCCGCCGATCCGTCTCTTCGACCATGACCGATGACCTACCCCACACGGACTGGATCGACCTCACCCAGCCGTTCGACGGCGACGTCCCACACTCGGCGGCGCTTCCGGCCCCCGAGCTCGAGACGATCAACGACGTCGATCGCGATGGGGTCAACGCCCAGTGGATCGGGACACCGACTCACGTCGGCACGCACGTCGACGCGCCCCGACACATGATCGCCGACGGCGCAACAATCGACGAAATCTCGCTCGAGCGCTTCGCCGGTCCCGCGACGGTTGTCGATGTGGCCCGCGAGGAATCCGAACCGATCACCGTCGCCGAACTGGCGGCGGCCGCGGACGACGTTCGATCCGGCGATATCCTCCTCATCCGGACCGGCTGGGGCGACCGATACGACTGCGAGGAGTACAAGCGGTACCCGTGGCTCGCGTCCGACGTCGGCGATTGGCTGCTCGAGCAGGGGGTGAAACTGCTGGCCGTCGACACGCCGAGTCCGGACCGGCCCCGCGCTACGCGACCCGACGGCTGGGACGAGTATCCGATCCATCACACACTGCTGTCGGAGGGTGTGGTCATTGCAGAGCACCTCAGTATCCCGGCCTCGCTGGCCGGTACCCGTCCGACCGTCTTCGGATTTCCGCTGTCCCTCCGCGGGGGCGATGGCGCGCCCGCACGGTTCGTCGCGACCCCGACGGCCGCGCCGTAACTCGTCTCGAGATGCGATCGCCGACACATCGGTGACGATACCTGTCTCTCGGACAGACCGGGAAAACGCTTTTACTGCTCCCTGGTGAGTGGGCCGTATGTCCGAAATCGGAAACGGTCACGTTCGGATCGAGCGCGACGGAACGCGCGCCGACGTGATCATCGATCGCCCGGAGAAACGCAACGCGATGAACGAGGCGACCGTCGCGGATCTCACCGCCGCCATCGGAGAGGTCGACGAGGACGACGACGTCCGCGCCGCGACACTGCTGGGCGAGGGATCGGTGTTCTGTGCCGGCTTCCAACTCGAGATGATGCACGAGAAGGACGTCGACGAGCACGACGAGTTCCACCGCGCGTTCCGCGAACTACTGGATACGATCGACGAGACGACGACGCCGATCGTCGCGGGTATCAAAGGGGCCGGCATCGCCGGCGGGTTCGAGCTCACGCTCCCCGCAGACCTCCGCGTGCTGGGCGCGGAGACGAAGTACGGCATCATCGAGGTGAACCTGGGAATCTTCCCGCATCAGGGCTCGACCCAGCGCCTGCCTCGAATCGTCGGCATCGGGAAGGCCAAGGAACTCGTGCTGACGGGCGACTACGTCGACCCCGAGGAGGCGGCACAGTGTAACCTCGTCACCGAGGTCGTCGCCGAGGACGCCGTCGACGACCGCGCGACGGAACTCGCCAACGAACTGACCGAGAAGGCACCGCTGGGCATCGAAAACGCGCTCGAGGCGTTTCAGGCGACGTTCGACGTGCCCCTCGAGGCCGGGCTCTCGACCGAGCACCGGCTGGCGATGCGGGTGTACGGGACCCGCGACCGGAAAGAAGGATTCGAGGCGCAGTTAGAGCGCCGGGAGCCGGAGTTCGAGGGTCGGTAACACCGATCGAGTCGACATTCGAAGACCGATAGCACCGGCGGTCAGTCATCGAAGAAGTCGGCGACCCGTCGCTTGATCTCGTCTTCCTGATAGGGTCGTGTTTAGTTTGTAGCATTGTACCAGACGGCGAAGGCTTGGAGCCACGATCCGGCTGTTGACGGTTGTGCGTGACTGAAACAATTTGAGAACGAAGAGGTACGTCGTTTTATCTCGCGAAAGACACGTTCAACAGCGTTCCGATTTCCATGTTTTTCGTATCGAAATCGGAGTCCGGATCGACGGAGTGCAATCTGGAGATGTTTTGCCCCATCGACGAGAAACACGGCATCAAGATTATGTTTCTCAGTGAGTTCGTACAGGAACCGTTCTGTCAACGCAGTCGTAGTCGTCGAGCATAGCCGTATATGGAGAATTTTGTTCGTTTCTGGATTGACAGCAGTGTACAGCCAATAGCGATGATCGTCAAGTTGAATCACTGTCTCGTTGAGCGCGACGTGATTTGGACTCGCATCATCTGTCGGCTGTAGATCGCACTTATGAACCCAGTCATGGACTGCCTTTCGACTGCGTTTGACACCGAACTTCTCTAATTCTCGAACGGTATTCGAAAGCGAGAGGCCAGCAAAATAGAGGCGAATACCAAGCTCCATCAGTTGACGCGGTGTCCGCTCTCGCTCCACAAAACCCAAACCAATCCAGTCGCTACAACCACTGAGGCGGTCGATTTTTGGCATAGAGCACCAGAAAACCGTACCGCCTCACTGTTCACGCTTACCGAAACAGCACGCCTCGGTGTCGACGCCGACGAGGATAATCTCTATAGAAGAGAAGTATTTTTATTGTAGCTTATACACGGTAATGTTACCGAGGCTCACGATGACTGAACACTATCATGATTCAGATGGTTGCGACAGATCGACCGTCGACCGACGAAACTTCATGCGAGGGTGTGGTGCAGTCGCATCTCTGGCCGCGGCCGGATTGAGCATCGATACGGTTGCGGCGACGGATGCCGACCTCGAGGAAATGTTCGCGGATCTCCCAAGCAACTGGGGTCGGTGGGGGGAGGACGACGAACTCGGTGCACTCAACTTCTTGGGGAGTGAAGAGGCGTTCGAAGGAATGCAGGCGGCGATACAGCGCGGCCCGAAATCGATCGAAAGGTTCACGCTCCAGTTGCCGATAACTGGGGAGACGATAGACGTCCTCGCCGAGGAGACGGAACCACCGACAACCGAGACTGGCGACCCGCTGTTTCCGGGGCGGACGCCGGGCCGGCGCGACAACGCGCAGGACGCCCTGACCTACGCCGAGGGCGAGACCGAACCCGAACCCGGCGGGATGAAGTTCTCGGACGACCGGTTCGTCACGGAACTGTTTCTCCACGGCGCGACCCACATGGACGCGCTCGGCCACGCCTGGTACGGCGACCAGGTGTACAACGGCCGCGACGAGATGGTGACCGCCGAGACCAAGGAGTTCAACCGCGCAGTCCCCGGCTGCGTCGAGGGCGAACCCGCCGACATAGAGTCGACGCGGGGCCACGGCGCCGCCGACATCGCGTCCCTAGCCGACTCGGGCGTCGCCGGACGCGGCGTCCTCTTAGATGTCGGTCGGGTGCAAGGCGACGACCGCGGCTGGCTCGACCTCGGGGCCGAGGTGACCCTCAATGACCTGCACGCGACCGCAGAGAGCCAGAGTGTCGAGCTCCAAGAGCGGGACATTCTGCTGATCAGAACCGGCGCAATGGAACGTGTCGTCGACCCCGACGCCGAGTGGGACCCGCTGAACGAACCCGGGCTAACCTTCAGCGAGGAACTCGTCCGGTGGATCCATGAGATGGAAATCCCAATGATCGGCGCGGATAACGTCGCCGTCGAAAAGGTCGTCCAGACTATCGACGGCGAGCAGTATGTTATCCCGTTGCACGGCGCGCTCCTTCGCGATCTCGGCGTATCGCTCACCGAGGTCATGCGCCTCGAAGAGCTCGCAGCTCAGTGTGCGGACGACGGCATCTACGACTTCCTGTTAACGGCTGCACCGCTGCACGTCGAACGGGCGACAGGTGGACCAGTTAATCCTGTCGCTCTGAAGGCGACCGATTCAGAGGAATGCACGTAGCTTCGAGAAGGCCGCGACGATCGCGAGCGAAGCCCTCAAGCAACGTCAGGAGATCGCCGAGACGTTGTCGTCGCGAGCAGTGACGTTCGAAGTCAAATCCGAGATCGTCGTCGACACCGATTAGAAAATAGAGTCAATCGAGATCTTCGCCTCCACGAGATGATCGCTGATTCCGAGCCGCTGACGATCATCAGCACCGCCTACGAGGGCCATGATCCGATGGCCGGCGGCTACGTCGAGACGAATGAGCCCGAAGAAGATTGGTAGCTCGCCTTGAGGGCGCTACTGCCATCCCCGACAGCGCGATCGACCAGATTCAGGAATTACCTTCAGGCCGGCGAGATAGCGCTTGCTGGTCGTAGACGTTATATGTCAGGAAACCACCACTATGTTAACTTCAAATAGTGGCTAGGTGTGTGCGTGGTATGTCGAACAGGATCAAAGGGGAGGGGATCAAACGACGCACATTCATCGCAGTTACTGGCGTGGTACTTGGTGGTAGTACTCTAACAACTATCACCGCAGCAGAGCCGACCTGCCCACCCGGTGAGGCACCCGAGCCTACCGCAGATATGATCACCAAGGAATGGTTCAATATTGATTGGCAGCGGATGCCAGACCAGGCCGGCGACGTACTGGCGCGAGTTGGTCGCCAACGCCGAGTTCACCGTCGCCGCTGTACGCGAGCGGGCGAACGGATACGTCAATCGTTGTCGGCACTGCCCCCGATCGATCGGGCATGCAATCCTCCCTCTCTGAATCGCCCGACTGAACGGAGATTACAGTTCACGCCTGAGACGGGTATTGAGGAAAAATATAACTGTGTGCATCGATACCACAGCATATGGATATCGAACTCCCCGCGGTCGGTCCCGGGGTCGAAGAGAACACCGACACGGCAGAGGATTCACCTCCCGCGGAACTCGAATACCTCAACTACAGAGCCGTCGTCAAGAACGGGTGGAGCGTCGAAGACCACGATCTCTTCGAAAAGGCTGCAGCGGCGGAGCTCAGCGAGCGCGATCACGGAACAGTCGAGATCGATCGCAACGAAACGCTGTTACGATCGGCGGAGGCGAACGACCTCAAATGGGGCTCACAGTGTCGATCGGGCACCTGTAACGTCTGCACAGCAGTCCTGAAAAGCGGCGAGGCGAAGATGGATATGAATCTCGCCCTCTCCGACGAGGAAGTCGAGGTACGCGATTTGCGGCTCACCTGCGTCGCAAAACCGAATAGCGATACCCTACAGATCGTGTTCAACGCAGCGCCGGAAGCAAACGGCAACCCGGGTAGCGGTCTATAGCTACCCACAGAGCACTCGCTGCCGGCGTTTTTCATGAGATTCGATCGACGATGTCGTCCGCACGCTCGTCGACCGGAGTGATCGGTACCTCGTAGACGGTACAGTTCAACCTGCGGATAACGCTTGAATTGTGGATGACTTCCTCCACACTCGGTCCTGTAGTAATCACGTTTACGCTGGTAGACATCGTTATACATTCATAACAAAATTGTTACATGAATATCAACTACTACGATGAGAGCGTCTCATCGTAGTCGGTGCATAGCTGACCGCCTTTGAGCGTATCCAATCGTCCTGACTCTGCTCGTCCTGTCTCGCTTCTCTCGTATTCGGTCCTTTCGTCTCCACGGATCCCGCATCCACTGGCCCCACATTTACTCGTCTCCTATCCGGTTTCGACCTCCTGTAACGCCTGGATTGCTTGTTTGACGTCCACCCTGATATTCGGCCGTGGATCGGCGTCAATCTTTGCCTCCAGTTCCTCGATTCGATCGCGTATTGGCTCAAGCGGTGGCAGTGCACTCGGATCGGCAGCGGCGATCTCGGCGAGTGCTTCGACGGCGAACCCCGCGATCGGCTCGGAGTTGGATTGAATGACGGTCATGTACGCACCGATAGTCTCGTCGAACAGCCGTGGCTCCGCCCGGACCACGTCGACGAACGATCGCGTGACGACCGTCTTGATCGAATACGTTGCCTCGGGCAACCGATCGGCGACGATCGGATCGGCCGGCGCGACCGCCGCGGGGTCGACCGTCGCGATCCGGGTGAGCGAACGGAGGAGTGCTTCCTGCAAGGACGGGGCGTTCGTCTCTGCGAGGACGTCGATGAGTTGGGGCGCGACGCCACGAACCCGATCGGGATTGATGCCGGCGATTTCGGCGACCCCGATCGCGCCCGAGAGACGGAGCGAGTCGTTCTCTGCTGCCAGCAATTCGACAAGTATCTCCTCATAGGGACCGACGAGTTCGGGGTCCTCGGTCGCCGCCACACGCAACGCTCGGCCGGCGTCCATCCGCTCGTTCGGGTCGTCGCTGGCGAGTCGGGCTTCGATCTGATCGCGCAGTTCGGGGAGTGCCGTCGGATCGGCTCGGACGATTCGTTCGAGTTCACCGATCGCGATACTGTCATCCATTGTACTATATGTGTTACGTCTCCGTTTCTGTGGTCGGTAGACGGGAGAATACCGCCGCCGATCGGCGGTTACGCGTCCAGCGAGAAGACTGCGAGTTTGTCACCGCGGGGCCCGCGACCGACGAACCCGCTACCGCCGACCTGAATCGCGACGTATTGTTTCTCCGTTCCGGGATCGTACCAGCTGATCGGGTCGCCAGCGATGGCCTTGTCCGAGAGATCGAACTCCCAGAGTCGCTCGCCGTTCTCGGAGTCGTAGGCGACCATGTTTCCGTTCTGCGTACCGGCAAACAGGAGTCCAGTGGCCGTCGTCATCGTACCGCCCCAGAGGTACCGATCGCTGTCGATCCAGTCGCGCCACACGACCCGTCCCGTAGTGGGGTCGACGGCCGCGATGGCGCTGATGTGGCCGTTGTAGTCGTCAGGAACGTGTTCCTCGTCCGGTTCGACGTCGACGATACCGCCCCAGAACTTCTCGCCCGCCTTGTACTCCTCATTGCGCCACTCGATCGAGTGGGGCGTGTTGAGCACCTTGTGGTAGCAAAGCCCCGTGTTGGGGTCGTACGCCGAGGGCTGCCAGTCCTGTCCGCCTAAGAGTCCGGGGAGCATGACGTACTCGCGTTCCTCGTCGACGTGGGGCACCATCTTCATGAAGTTGATCTGCTGGGTGATCGGCTCGCCACGAACCAGCAGATCGCCGGTATCGGGATGCATCGTGTACGTCCACGAGGTCTTGCCGGCGTTGTAGACGATGTCTCCCTCGTAGTTGCGGTGGTCGATCTCCACGTTGCGAAGGATCATCCGCATCTGGGCGGAATCGTAGTCCCAGATATCGTGTGCGGACTCTTGGTGGGACCACTGAATCTCGCCGGTGTGGATGTCGACGGCGATTGTCGAACAGGTGTTGCGGTTCGGTCCCGGTCGGACGGTTCCATTGAAGTCAGGACTCGGATTGCCGACGTTGAAGTAAAGGAGTTCGCGCTCCGTATCGAGCGTCGGACTCATCCAGTTGGTGCCACCCGACTGCTTGATCGAGTCGCCGATGTACTCCTCCTCGGGGCAGGGGTTCATCCGCCAGAGTTCCTCGCCGGTTTCCGCGTCGATTGCGCAGTGGAACCCGCGAACGCCGTACTCCCCGCCGGCACTTCCGGTGAAGAGAACGCCGTCGTAGATGATCGGTGCCCACGTCGCGGAGTATCCCTCCTTGTAGTCCGCAGTGGACGTGTACCAGAGTTCCTCGCCTGTGTAGCGGTCGAGTGCCTGGACGCCCGAGTCCAGCGAGGTCATGTAGATCTTGTCCTCCCAGACCGCGACGCCCCGGTTGTTGTCGTCACAGCACAACACCGCGTCTTCGGGTGCCGGATAGGTATAACTCCACAGTGTCTCGCCTTCGCGAGCATCGATCGCCTTCACGTGGCTCGGGCCGTTGGCCTGGTACATCACCGGCGGATCGCCAGGAACGACGATCGGCGACCCTTCCATACTGGAGTTGGCACCGACCGTCATCTCGTACTCGAGTTCGAGCTGGTCGACGTTGCCCTTCGTGATAGTGTCGGCGGTGGTGTAGCGGTGGGCCTCGTAGTTGTTGGCGAACATCAGCCAACTCTCGGGATCCGCGCTACCCTCGTCGAGCATCTCCTGGGTCACGTCGAACCGGGGGATTCGATCGATATCGTGCTGATCGAGGACTGCCTCTTCAGGGGCATTAAACACCTGATACCCCAGGTCGGTCTCTTCGACGATCGTTTCGCTTGCGGCCTTGACGGCTTCGTCGTCGTAGTCGTGGTCTTCTGCTGCCATATGTGTTAGTTGTCTTCGTACTGTTATCTCGCCGGCGACGGTGCGCGTTTCTCCTCGTGAATCCAGAACGCCTCTTGCATCAGCTCCTCCTGGTTGACGATGGTGATCGCTGTGCCGGCGCTCAACGCGGCGACGACCTGCTCGTCGGTCAGCGACTGGTCGTCCGCTGCAACCGCGCGGACGCCACGCAAGAACGTGGAGATACCACCAAGTATCGCCTTCGATCGCCAGTGTGCGTCGTCGAGGATCTCCTCGGTGAGCAGAATCTCCTTTTGAACCAGGTGTCTGTCGAGTGCCTTGATCCACAGGAGTCCGCCACCGATCGCCCGGTGGTACAGCGGCGGGACGTACTCGACGTTGAACTCGACGCCGTCAGGGATCTCTTGCGTGGGGACCCAGTGGGACAGGCGTGTGTTGTTGTTGATGACGTCGAGGAGTAGTGCCGTCCGCTCGTGATCATCGAAGCCGCAGTCGGTCAGGCCGGCGAGCAACTCGTCTGCGCTCACCATTCCACTGGCCGTGTGCTCGATGTGTTCCGGCGTGAACGCGGGCAGTGTCTCTTCGAGGCTCTCGAAGAAGCCCGCCGCCACGAGGTGCTCGTACACGTCCCAGATGGGGGCGATCAGCTCACGGTAGAGTTCGTCGATACCGGCGTCACCGTCGCCGTGTCTGGCGGGAACGCCGGCCTCTCGAACCGACTCACTGCCTTGAAGTATCGCCTCGAGATCCGCCAGCGTCGATTCAACGAGTCCGACGTCGAGTTGGCCAGTCAACTCGTTCCGAATGGTTTCACGTATCGAAGCGAACTCCGAGACCGTCTCTGCATCGACAACCGTTCTGAGTTCGTCTACCGAGTCGACATCCGCCCCGTTGACATCGAACTCGGCAGCTAATCGCTCTCTGTCTCGAGCAGTAATCTCGGGCGTGTGCATCTCTACCATGTGCCGTTCTGGCAAAACAACGCGGGTCTATTAAAACCTTCGGATAGATGGTATATTCCGACGCGAATTATACTGAGATGATGGTATAGTGATGAACGAATCTCGATATAGGACGAGTCATCCCTTCTCGGAATGCGGGTCCCACCCACGGGTTAATATGGCTCGGATTGAGAGTACGTGACTGATGGAGTTGACCATTGAGGCAGCGTTTCGGTCCAATTCGACCGACAGCGCGAACGCGACTCTGGCTCCGGCGACGATGACCACGCTTGGAGTCGCTGACGGAGACGCAGTCCAGCTCGCGATCGACGAACAGACCGCTGTGGCTCGTGTCCGGACTGGATCGACCGCCACGACCGGTGAGAACGCCGTTCGACTCGCTCGATCGTTCCGAGAGTCCTTGGGCGCCGACGTCGGGGCGACGGTAACCGTCACTGCAGTCGACCCAAAACCCGCCGATCGACTCACACTCGAACTCCCGCCGACCGCCTCGGAGACGATCGCGCTTGATCTCGCCGGCGCGCTCGTCGATCGGGTCCTCGTTGCCGGACAGACCCTCACCGTCGGCGATACTGGCGATTGCGGGGCAGGGCACACGGCCGACTCCGGCCACGGGACTCGCGTCCACGTCACTGAGACGGAACCCGGCGCGGAGCCGGTCGTCGTTCGCGACTGGACTGCGATTCGCCTTTCGGGGGCTGCGTTCGAGGCGGCGGAACGTCCCGCGAATGATCCGCCGGCGATCGGCTACGACGATATCGGCGGACTCGATGGCGCGATTGGAAAGATCCGCGAACTCGTCGAACTGCCGCTTTCGAACCCGGAACGGTTCCGAGCACTGAATATCGATCCCCCTCACGGCGTCTTGCTGTACGGGCCGCCGGGGACGGGCAAGACACAACTCGTCAGAGCAACGGCCGCTGAAGCCGGTGTTTCGATCGTGATCGTTCGTGGCTCGGAAGTCGTTTCCCGAGACACGGGCGAGGAGAACCCCTTCGAGACGGCGATGGCCGAGGCGAAAGAGAACGCCCCTGCAGTGTTGTTCGTCGACGATCTGGACGCGCTGACCGACGAATTCGTCGGCGAACGGGGTCACCGACGCGTGGCCCGACTCGTCTCGACACTCGACGCACACGATCCCGAGTCTCGCGTCGCCGTCGTCGGAGCGACGACCGACCCCGAGTCGCTGGATCGGTCGCTCCGTCGGGCCGGCCGCTTCGACCACGACGTGGAAGTCGCCGTTCCCGACCGCGACGATCGCCGCGAGATCCTCGATATTTACACGCGTACGGTCCCGCTCGCCGACGACGTCGACCTTGATCGAATCGCCGAGCGGACACACGGGTTCGTCGGTGCAGATCTCGAACGGCTGATTCGAGCGGCGGGGATACAGGTCCTCCATCGGAACGAACTGGGTCCGGTAGCCAACGACCGGAACGACGATATCGACGCTCCGGTCGATACCGCGTCCCTCGCAGGACTCGAGTTGACGACGAGCGATATCGAAAGTGCCCTTCGATCGATCGATCCATCGGCACTCCGGGAAGTGTTCGTGGAAGTCCCCGATGCCACCTGGGACGATGTCGGCGGCCTGGCGGAAACGACGCGACGGCTCCGCGAGACCGTCCAGTGGCCACTGGAACACCCCGACGCGTTCGATCGCGTGTCGCTCCGGCCGGCGAAAGGCGTGTTGCTGTATGGGCCGCCGGGAACGGGGAAGACGCTGCTCGCGAAAGTCGTCGCCAACGAGGCGGCGAGCAACTTTATCTCGATCAAGGGCCCCGAGTTGCTCAACAAGTACGTCGGCGAATCCGAGCGGGGGATCCGCGAGATCTTCGAGAAGGCGCGAACGAACGCGCCGACGGTCGTCTTCTTCGACGAAATCGACGCTATCGCCGCCGAACGCGGCGGCGGCAGTACTGACTCCGGCGTCAGCGAACGTGTCGTTTCACAGCTCCTAACCGAACTCGACGGGATCGAAGAGCTCGAAGATGTCGTCGTCATCGCGACGACGAACCGCCCAGATCTCCTCGACGACGCACTGATGCGCCCCGGCCGGTTCGATCGACATATCCACGTCGGCACCCCGGACGAGGCCTCGCGGCGGCAGATCTTTGCAGTCCACACGCGCGATCGACCCCTTGCTGCCGACGTCGATCTGGACGCTCTCACCGATCGGACTGCAGGATACGTCGGTGCGGATATTGAAGCGGTCTGTCGCGAGGCTGCAATGATCGCCGTCCGCCAGTTCGTCGATGACCCGGACGCAGATTCCGAGCGTATTCACATTACCGCTGCCCACTTCGACGATGCCCTCCAGACGATCAGTGACGAACGTGGCGGGCAAATCGGTATGATCTCCGATCCGCTTCCAGATTTCGATGACAGCAAGGAGTAGCGTCAGACTCTCGCGGCTCAGTTGTCGATCCTTGCCACGAATATTTTCCAATCGGAAGCGACGGGCTCGGAGACTGAGTTGTGTCCCCTTCACGGGCTGGTCCCCTTCGATTGAACTACCGTGGAGAAGCAGACCCGACAGACTGTTGACCCGCGAACGCACTGTCGTCCGTCTCAGCTACAACGATACTCACACCTTCGAGATCCCGTTCGCATACGGTTCGACGCGGTCCTTCCGGACGAAATCGCAAAGCACGGCTACGTCGATATTGCCCGGAACGAGCCCGACAATGGAGTGGAAACGTATTGGTTCGTCATAGAATAAAAGCCGCATGTTCGAACTGTGGGATTCCGCTGGCCGACGATGCGGTAGTTGGAACAGACGACGATGCGTCGAGATGGCTCCGTGCTGTTCGGGCACGAATCGGTCAGCACTGATCAATCGGACTGACTCTTTGTCGGTTGGCCGTTAGTCTGCAACACGAACGATCGTTCTGGCGGCGGTGACGCCTCGAACTGGACGCTCTGAACCAGCCGGTAGTACTTCCGGTTCCCCTGATAATAGTGCTCTAACAATCCCGCATCTTCGAGCGTCGAGAGATGGTGTGCGGCGGTTTTGCCGTCCATTCCGACAGCCTCCGTAAGTTCTGAAACGTACATCGGCCGGTGTGTCAACTCACGGAGGATTTCCAGGCGTTGGCTGCTTCCGAACACCTTGAACAACGACATACCGATATCCGAGTATCCCCCATTATAAATACTTATCCGAGAAACGTGACGAACTCCGTAGTAAACTCAAATACAACTGGTGTCCATAATAATCCATGCAGAGTGTGATTGATTCTTTCAAATATTCAGACACGAGATACGACGACGATCACGGACGGGTTCTTCGAGCGGGGGTCTACCTGTCCGGTGTCCAGTGCCGTCGCCAGTACGACGCCATCGTCCCTGCCGTCGGCATTGGGATGCTGGACGGGGTCCGGATCCTCGATTGAAATCGATCGTTTCCACCACATCCTGGCGGTGCCCGTCTGACAGCGTCATCGCGTCGACGATGGCGAGGTCGGGAACTCCACCAGATCGAGGACGACCGTCTCGCCGTCGACGTAAGCGTTGACGTGTCTTGCTAAGGGGACACTCCCGGATTCTACAGAAGAGCGTATTTTGGTAACCAACTCTGATTCTACTACTGTCGATCTGTTGGTTAATAGAGCTGGTCTCCGGTCGATTTGGAGCCAGCAAAACGGCGAAAAAGATGTGCAGGGAGTCGACGTACCAGTGAGTGATTCACTCGGACTGTGTCACTTGAATATCGCCAGTGCCAGAGACAACAACGTCGTATCCTGCATACTCAAAGGAAATCGACTCGAGGCCAGAACTCCGTCTGCAGTCAACCAGGTCATTCACTGCCTCAGGGTTAATCGCGTTGCTGAGCGGTGGCAATTCAAGCGGGTCTGTCCCAGCAGCATCGGCAACTGCAGAAACAACGGCAATGATAGGTGTCGTCTCTCGATTCGAGTTCTGTTTCGGTGCTGAAGAGGTGCCCGTATTCTGAGCAGGTGAGTCCGTCATAACACGAACCTCCATAGACCTATATAAACTACTTTCGAAATAGCTGGCCCGTTTCCAGACCAGTATTCATTCTACTCTGTTGAATAGGGGTGCGGCGTCGGGGTAAGTATGCTACAGCCACGAACTAGAGATTGAAGAACGAGACCTCAGAAACCAATTTTTATTCCTTCTGTCAAGTTATAGAATTTTCAAATCACTTTAGATAGTTCAATAGCAGATGTGATTGCTAGTAGTCGGCCAACTCGAGTTCGATCAGATTCGCAGTATCGGTGACTGCCGTGGCGAGTTCATCGGTAAAGTATTCGCCTTGGGCACGGCTGGCTGGCACCGCGACGCTGATAGCGCCCTGGATGCTGTGATCGTCGGTAGTCTGTGGGTTCCGGATCGGTGCACCCACGCAGCAGAGGCCTTCTAGCTGCTCTTCCCGATCGAACGTGACGCCTTCGGTATAGGCCGTGGTCAGTTCCGCATCGAGTGTCTCGCGATCGGTGATCGTCTGCTCTGTCGTTTTCGGGAGCCCGTGACGGTCGATGATGGCATCCACACGTTCATCAGGGAGATGCGCCAGGACCGCTTTCCCGAGCGCGTTGTTGTGGAGATATTTCTCACTCCCGACCGTGTCGAAGTTGACCGCCTTGTCACCACGTGAATCGTAGATGTAATAGCCAAGACCATGTTCTTCGACCATGAGAATGCTCAACTCGCCGGTCTCCTGTGCGAGGCGATCCACGTTCGGTTTCCCGATACGGTACAGGTTCATCTGGTTGACTAAGTCATGACCCATCGTGAGCAGTTTCATCCCGATTCGGTATCCGTTTTCCTTCCGAACGACGAATTCCATGTCCTCGAGCGTTTTCAGGTGATAATGAGTGGTGCTCTTCGCTAGATTTAATCGCTCGGCGATTTCGGTCGCCGAGGCGGTCCCGAGATCGGTCATGATTTGAACGATCTCGAGCGACCGTTCGACCGATTCGATCCGAGTCGGCGCGTTTTCTCTGCCCATATACCCTCTACTAGGACGAACCATCATCAATTTTCGCCTGTGTTGAATCGATGCCTTCATAGCATGGACTCTGGGATGATTGTTATCGCCCAGACGGATATCCGTTAGTTCAGGGGAAGGAGCCGTCAGCCGCGTGCTTCGAAATCATTTTTCACCGGATCGACGGATATACTCCGCGGCCCGCCCTTAGGTATTACACCCGTATGGATGTAAATTCCATCGATCGGTGTTCTACTCTGACGAACCGCCCGTGATCTAACGCGATACCGTCCCAGGTCGTCATACTTCACCAGTTGGAGTCGAGGTTGAAGTAGTTCGTGTACAATGGACAACGACCGGTTTGATTCCGAATCGAAGCCGATGTATCCGGACGCGGATTGTTCTTCAACAAAGATGAACTGCTACCCGCTTTTCGTCAAAAACACTCAATCACGCAGCCGGTCGGAAATAAGTGTGTAGCGTCTGTCTGGGATTGCTGGAACGGTCACCCCGATTATCAGATTCTCTCACCGCGCACGGTTCCATTATTCGAATAGGTCAGTTCACCAGCTAATACACCGAACAGATTCGGGTGATATCGGCGAATTCGGAGGAATACATTTGCGAATTGGATATAGGAGGAACTATTATGGTGAATGGCACTAACAATCACACGAGATGTACCATCACGAAGGCGAGGAGATATTCGTTATTGACGGCCACGTCCATCTCTGGGACGCTCGAGAGGAAAACATCAAGCACAGGGGCGGTGAGCAATTCATTCAATGTTTCTACGACTATCATACGGGCTTTACCCCCGAAGACCAACAGTGGAGCCTCGAGCAGTACCGTCATTACGGACCGGATCGGATGACCGAGGACCTGTTTGGCAACGCAGCGGTCGATATGGCAATCTTCCAGCCGTCGTACCTCACAGACTTCTACGAAGATGGGTTCAATACCACTGATCAGAACGCCGAACTTGCGGAGCGGTATCCGGAGCGGTTCATCCTCAACGGACGGTTCGATCCACGAGACGGCGAGGCGGGATTGCGAGACCTCGAGCGTCAGAAGGAGCGGTACGATATCGAGGCCGTCAAGGTTTATACCGCCGAATGGAAGGACGACTCGAAAGGGTGGCGCCTCGACAGCGACGACTCGTTCGAATACCTCCAGAAGTGTATCGACCTGGGTATCGACAAGGTTCATGCCCACAAAGGTCCGACTATCCGTCCGCTCAACCGTGACGCCTTCGACGTGAGCGATATCGACGATGCTGCATCTTCTTTCCCCGAGCTGACGTTCGTCGTCGAACACGTCGGACTACCGCGACTCGACGACTTCTGTTGGATCGCGACTCAGGAACCGAACGTCTATGGCGGCTTGGCAGTGGCTGCGCCGATGGCCCTGGATCGCCCACGGAAGTTCGGCGAGATAATGGGCGAGCTACTATACTGGCTGGGTGAAGACCGCATCCTCTTCGGTTCTGATTACGCGTTGTGGGACCCAAACTGGCTGGTCGACGCGGTGATGAACGCAGAACTCACCGACGAGCAGAGAGACGAGTACGGCGTCGAACTCACTACGGACGTACTGAAGAAAATCATGGGAGAAAACGCCGCTGAACTGTACGACATCGACATCGAGGCCAAGAAGGAACAGTTCCGATCCGACGACATCGCACAGGAGTTCGGCATAGCAGACCACTACGAGACTATCGACGGGACAGCAGACTGATGTCAATCGACAACTCCCGAAATACTCCACCCTCGATCTCGGACGTTCGAAAGAGACTGGACAACGTGACCGACCCGGAACTCGACGAATCCATCGTCGCACTCGACTATATCAGCGAAATCGTCGTGCAGGGAACCACGGTCGACGTCTCGTTCATGCTTCCGACGGCCTGGTGTTCGCCCGCCTTCGCGTGGATGATGGCGACGGACGCTCGCGACGAGGTCGAGTCGCTTCCGGGCGTGGACCAGGCGTCCATCGTCCTGCGAGAGCACATGCACGAGACGGAGATCACCGAAGGGGTTAACGCTCGTCGGTCCTTCGGCGAGGTGTTCCCCGACGCTGACGGAAGCGTCGCCGATATTCGCGCGACGCTCGACTCCAAGGCGCGCCTCGCCCGTCAGTACGAGGCCCTGAACGAACTGCTCGATGCGGGCGTGACCGCCGAGCAGATCGTCGCTCTTGAGTACGGCGACCTCTCGTTCGATGATGGAGTGGCCGTCACCGTACAGGATAGGTCCGTGGAGATACCCGTCTCGGCGGACCCGCTCGAGTCCTACGTGGAGAAAGCTCGCGCGACCGGACTCATCGACGACGACTGCGACGTCCTGTTCCGGACACCCGAAGGCGAACCGATCGAACCCGAGCAGTTCGACCTGATCCACAAGCGCGCACGGTTGGCGAGGGTCAACATGACCGGTCAGGGTGGCGTGTGCGATGCGCTGAACGAGGCTCGCTGGTCGTCGAACTGACCCGGGACACCCTTTCGATCGTCTCATCCGCCGCGGCTTATCGGTGCCTCGGTCTGCTCGTGTCTCGCCGACAGTGACGAGACACCGTTTCACGGCCCAATATCCGGTCGCTACGTTCGAACGGCTTCCTGTGGACGCCTATGGGCGGACCGTTCCGATATTTTTATTATACGTACTGGGTTTGTTAGATTACAGCATGCTAGCTGCACGCTTACATAGCTATACCGACGAGATGGGTGACGCGCTCTCGCTTGACGAGATCGACAGACCGACTATCGGTGCTTCTGACGATGTGGTCGTCGAGGTGGAAGGGGCGGGGTGGTGCCAGACGGACAACCACATCATCGAGGGGATGTGGACGGCGTACGTCGAGCAAGATCTTCCGATGACGCTGGGTCACGAGAACGCGGGTACAATAGTCGAGGTTGGCGAGGAAGTGTCGCTGGTCGAGGAAGGCGACCGCGTCATTTGCCATCCGGTGCAGACCTGCGGTATCTGCCGGCCGTGCCGACTGGGTGAGACGATGTACTGCGAGAACCAGTCGTTCAACGGGCTCACGACCGACGGCGGATTCGCCGGCGAGTTGCTAACTAGCGAACGATCGGTCGTTCCGCTTCCCGACGGCGTCGACCCGGTCGATATTGCCCCCCACGCGGACGCCGGTATCACGGCCTATCACGCCGCCAAAAAGGCCGTCGAGGGACTAAATCCCGGCGACTTCGCTGTCGTCATTGGTGTTGGAGGCCTTGGACACATCGGACTCCAGTGTCTGAATGCGATGAGCGCCGCCGAGATCGTCGCTGTCGACGTGAAGCAGTCAGCGCGGGGCCTCGCCGACGATCTCGGTGCGCATTATACATTGAATCCGGAGCGCCAGGACATCCCGAACGAACTTAACAATATCACCGACGGTACTGGCGCGGCGCAAGTCCTCGACTTTGTGGGCGCCGACGAGACGACCTCGCTGGCACCGGAAATCTGTGCTGTGGGCGGCGATCATCACATCATCGGCTACGGCGGCCACATCCACGAACCGGCACAGGCGCTCGTCGACGGCGAGTTCGCCTATCAGGGTAATATCGTCGGCCGATATACCGAACTTCAGGAACTCGTCGCACTCATCGAACGCGACGAGGTCACGCTTCACACTGACCGATACGAACTAGCGGAAATCAACGACGTAGCGAAGAAATTAGAACGCGGTGAGGTCGACGGTCGGGCCGTTATCACGCCGTGACACACGCTGAGATAGAACGACAGCACGCGATCGGACGTCCGTTCGTCGCGTAACCGGGGCCGACCGGGATGACTACAGGCCGCGTGTCGCTTGTAACCGCTGGCTCGAGGCGAACGGTCTCGTATTGGGACCGCCGGACTCCGCTATGAGTAACTGAGCGTCACCGCGTCTCCGGAGACGCCTCGCCGACGTCTTTTCAGTACTCGCTGCGTTCGCTGCGGGAACCATGCTGACGTGAGCCGGGGACCACCGGACCGGAACCGGCTATTCGACTGTCTTAAACGGCGTCCCTTTCGCGAGACGAGCCGAATTCGCACCGAGTTTCCGTGCGGTCTCCGCTGTGACGTCGGCGATATCGAACACCGGTTCGTCGTCGGGAAGACGTTTGTGGTGAACCACGATACGCGAGTCGGGCGTCACGCTCACGCCGATCCGCAGCGAGGAATCGGCCGCCGCGCCGCGAGCGACCGTGATACCGTCTCCTCCGTATCCCTGTTGAACGGTCCACGGAACGCCTTCCTCTTCGATTCCGTATTCGACGTGACTCACCTCCGTTATTTTCTCACAACCGGCATATCGTATAACGATGCAAGGCACGTCGGCTCCATTCTCGTCTCGACGCGTATCCATGACGTGTTCGATACCGGTTCCAGTTACAAAACTCTAGCTTCGGCGCGGTCAGACGGTCGTTCGATCCAGTGCCGACGAGAGCTCCGTCGGAATTTCGAAGTCCAGATACGATCCGTCGTCTCTCTGTGACAGAACGAGTCCCGTCGCGACAGCGTTTCGCGGTCCCGTCGCACCGCGGACGTTAGCGCTCCCGCAAACGATTCCGTACTCTGCCATCGCGTCCGAGATCATCTCGGGAATCTCGAAGTCGAGGGCGGAGCGACCAGCCAAGACGACGAACGGTAACTGGCGGATAGAGTCCGTCGGTGTAATTATATTGAGCGCTCGCTCCGCATTTTTGACAAAGACGCTGCGCTTCGCTCGGCGTCGAACGCGTCGAATTTCGGCCGGGGACGTGTCGAGGGGAACGGCGCGCATCTCTCCGTTATTGCCGAGCAGTACGGTCCGACCGAAGAGTTCGGGATCGGCCGGTTCGTCCAGAAAGTCGACGGTCCCGTCTTCCTGGCGGACGCTGAACAGCGTCTCGACTTTCGCAGATGGATTGATCTTTACGGCCTCTGCGAGGTCTCGATCCTCTAACCCGAGTTCGGAGTCGATGAGCATGGTCACCATATCGCCGGCGCCTGCGAGGTGAACTGACGTGATGCACTTGTCTTCGGCCATGTATGCGGCATCAGTCGACCCGCCACCCATGTCAAGAATCGCTATCGGATAGTCGGTTCCGGGCGTAGTGAGCGAACCGAGAACGGCCATGTTCGCTTCGATACCCTGAATGACGACTCCCGTGTCCACTTTCTCCCGTATACCATTCGCGATCTGCTGCATCGGGAGCCGCCGGGTCTTCACCATCGCGGCCAAGCCCACCGCACTCTCCATCGAATATTCCTCTGCAACGGAACCCTCGACTTCCTGTGGAACGAGGGTGTCGACGGCCAGAATGTCTCGTATCTCGATGGACTCAACGGGCTGTCCCGTCACCTCGGCCATGCTGCTTCGGGCTCGATTCAGCATTCCGCCGATATTCGAACCGCTCTCCCCCCGCACGTCCGATACCGGCCAGCTGTCCATCATGGCGTCCATCACGGTTTCCGCGCCCTCGTCGACCGGTACCGCGGTCGTATTACCGCGCTCGTCGATTATCCGGAGTTCCCCGGCGGGAATCGTCCGCTCTTCGACGTCGCCCGTCGGGGTCTTGACGACGACCGCGGATTTGTTGCCAACGAGAGCCCGCGAAACCGGTATGATCTTCTGCGTCTCTTCCGGAGATAGGTCGAACACCGTCGCGATCCCGTACGGATTAGACAGTTCGTCGATCGTTTTACCGGTCGTCGGCGGTGCGACTTCGATAGCGGCGCGCTGGCCGCGCGGCACTTTAGACAGCTCGTTCACTTCATCAACGATCGGGATATCGATCTCGATCCGATTGTTGATCAGGACCGCGTCGTCTTTCTGCACGATTGCACCGTTGATCTCGTATCCTTTCTCCGTCCACTCGTCGATAATCTTGGCAGCGATCGCGAAATCGACGGACTCCGGAACGAGGAAGACGATCGGATCATCCACCGAGTTCTGGTCCTCATCCGCCGTGATTTCTACGGTCGTCCCCGTCCCAACTCCCGTTCCACCCGGCGTCGACGGGTCGTGTCCGATCATCGTCGATTCCGTAATCACCGTCTCAGTGATCGTTTCCATGGCGACGTCGCCGATGACCGGGGCCGCTTCGTTGAGGAGAACGCAATCGATCTCCGAGAGGTCGATTTCCGCTTTTTCTGTCGCCCTCTCCAAGGCCGTGATCACTCCGGGAACGTTCTTCTTCGTCCCTTTGAGTCCAGTCGTTCTGTACAGCGCGTCCGAAATGAACTCGGTATCCGTTGATTCCGACCGACGCAATAGCGCAACTTCGGTGCTCGAGTTCCCAATATCCACGCCTGCAATGTGCTCCATATGCGACTTGTTAACTGTCACGGGGATCGGTAAAGTACTTTTCCCGATGCGAGAGTCGAGACTGCTCCAAGCCGAACACGATCTCGCCGGCGAGTCAGCGGCGCTATCCAGAACCATCCGCTGCGGGTGGAACGGCGCCGTAGCGTGTCCAGTCCGTCTCAAGGAACTCTGCTACGGTTACCGGTCATGTACTGAATGGTAACATCACCCGTATACTTATTGTCTTCCGTTATGAAGGGGCGAGACGAGCATGACGGAAGTAACACTGGAGGCTGCGAAGGAAATCATCGCGGCAGCGGAAAAAAAGGCCGACGAGGTACAGGTTCCGATGTGTATCGCGGTGCTGGACGAGGGCGCGAACCTCGTCGGATTTCATCGAATGGACGACGCTCTTCTGGCGAGTATCGATATCGCTCGCAACAAGGCCTACTCCGCGATCTCGCTGAAGATGGATACGCGAGCGATTCACGACGCTTCACAGCCCGGTGAGCCGCTGTACGGCATCGGAAACACGAACGACGGGCGGATTGTCACGTTCGGGGGCGGCTTCCCACTCAGGGATGGCGACGGTAACGTCATCGGTGCTGTCGGAGTCTCCGGCGGCAGCGTGGACGAAGACGAGGAAGTCGCACGAGCGGGAGTCGATGCATTCGATGAAGACTAGACGCGGTATCCACCGCACGAGAAGCGAGATATCAGTTACCGAACGAGATAGTATCCAAAGAAAATAATAGAAGATAAGGAATATAAGTAAATTTTATCTAGACATTATTCAGTTGGAAACCGAATAGTAAAAATAGCTAAGGTATATATGTACAATCGTCAATTTAAAAATGTTCAATGTCAGAGGATGACACACCTACTATCGACGACGCTGGTGAACTTGACGAACCAGGTACGACGCGCTCGAAGCGTTTCGAGAAACTGGACAGTCAAGCGGTGACTGAAGATGGGTTCGTAAACGAATGGCCCGACGTCGGATTCGTGGCGATGGAGAGCCCGAACGATCCGGACCCGAGTATCGAAATCGAGGACGGAGAAATCGTCGAGATGGACGGCAAGGACCGCGGCGATTTCGACTTCATCGATCGCTTCATCGCCGATTACGCGATCACCGTTGAGAAGGCCGAGGAGGCTATGAGTCTCGATTCGGAGGAATTCGCGCGTGATCTCGTCGACATCAACGTCTCGCGCGACGAAATCGTGGCACTGTCGACGGCCATGACTCCGGCCAAACTGGTCGAGGTCGTCAATCACCTCGATATCGCCGAGATCATTATGGCGATGAAGAAGATGCGAACCCGACAGACGCCCGGAAACCAGTGTCACGTGACGAGCGTCGAGGACAACGTCGCTCAGATCGCTGCGGACGCCGCCGAAGCCGCACTTCGCGGCTTCTACGAGGCGGAAAACACCGTCGGCGTGGCCCGTATGGCGCCGCTGACCGCGTTAGCACAGCAGATCGGTGCGCAGTGCGGTCGCGGCGGGGTTATCACGCAGTGCGCCGTCGAGGAAGCGACGGAACTCGAACTCGGGATGCGGGGGCTAACCGGCTATGCGGAAACCGTCTCCGTATACGGGACGGAGGACGTATTCAGAGACGGTGACGATACGCCCTGGTCGAAGGCCTTCCTCGCGTCGGGATACGCATCGCGCGGGCTGAAGATGCGGTACACGTCCGGTGCCGGTTCCGAACTCAACATGGGGCAGGCCGAGGGGAAATCGATGCTCTATCTGGAGGCTCGCTGTATCTTGGTCACAAAAGGGTGCGGTGTTCAGGGCCTTCAGAACGGCGGCATCAGCTGTATCGCGATCCCCGCGTCAGTCCCGGCCGGTGTCAAAGAGGTCGCCGCCGAGAACCTGATCACGATGATGGCCGATCTCGAGGTCGCCTCTGGAAACGACCAGACGTTCACCCACTCGGACAAGCGACGGACCGCCCGAATGATGCCGCAGTTCCTCGCCGGAACAGATTTCATCTTCTCGGGATACAGCTCCGTTCCGAACTACGACAACATGTTCGCTGGATCGACGTTCGACTCGTCCGACTTCGACGAGTACAACGTGATGCAGCGAGACTTACAGGTCGAAGGGGGCACGAGACCAGTCGACGAAGATGCGGTTCTCGAGTGCCGGGAGCGCGCCGTCAAAGCGCTACAGGCCGTCTTCGAAGTGCTCGGATTCCCCAGAATCACCGACGACGAAGTCGAGGCTGCGATCTACGCCGATGGCAGCAAAGAGATGCCCGAACGCAGCACGGCAGAGGACATCGAGGCCGCAGAAGAGTTGATCGACGATGGGATAACCGGTGCTGATATCGTGAAAATCCTGGCCGAAAACGGCTTCGACGGTATCGCCGAAAACATGCTGGGGATCCTCAAGGGACGCGTTGCGGGCGATTACATCCAGACTTCCGGCGTCTTCAAGGGCGACGGAGCGTTCGATGTCGTGAGCGCGGTCAACGATCCTAACGAGTATCAGGGCCCCGGAACGGGGCATCGACTCACGGGAGAGAAGTGGGAGGAAAAGAAAGCCGTTCGGTTCGCCGTCGATCCGGAGGACATCTGATCACCAATGTCGCAGGTAACGCAACGCAAATGGAGCGTAGTATTGAACGAGAGAGGTCCCGCGGAAGAAGGACGAAACGCGGACGAGGTCGTGATTTCGATCAGCGCCGGGTTCAACGAGATGAAAGACGAAACGCTCGCGGGAGTGAAACTCGCAGCAGTGCTCCGCGAGATGATGGCCGGTATCGAAGAGGAGGGCCTCACTCCCCGTGTCGTTCGGTTCACTGACAGTCTAGATCTCGGCGTTATCGGGCTCAGGGGAGCGACCCTCAGTGGATCGGGGATTTCGATCGGGATCCAGACTCGCGGGACGACGCTCATCCACCAGGAGGATCTCGTTCCGCTGAGCAATTTGGAACTGTTTCCGCAGGCGCCCCTGATCGACACGGAGACGTACCGGTCGATCGGTCAGAACGCGGCCCGGTATGCGAAAGGAGAGAATCCGGAGCCGGTCCCGGTCGCGAATGATCCAATGGCGCGTCCGAAGTACCAGGCGCTCGCGGCGGTCTGGCACATCAAGGAAATGCAATATAAAAACGAAACCGAGGAGCCGATGGAAATAGAGGTGTCCTTCGAATAACCATGACAGACGATATCGACTATCCACTATCGGATCATCCAGATCAGGTCAAGACTCCGGACGGAACAAAACTCTCAGAAATCACACTTGAAAAAGTGGTTGAGGGTGAAATAGATGGCGAAGAACTCGTGATTTCGCCAGAAACCCTCGAGAAGCAAGCCCAGATAGCGGATGAGAACGGTCGACCACAACTCGCTCAAAACTTCCGACGAGCTGCTGAATTAACACGAGTGCCGGACGATCGCATCCTCGAGATTTATAACGCACTCCGGCCGAGCGGTGCAGAGAAAGAGAAGTTGCACGATATCGCTAATGAGCTTGAAAATGAGTACGACGCTGAGATCAATGCTGAACACGTGCGGGAAGCTGCGGAGATTTATGAGGAACGCAATCTCTACTGATCGCTAATCCACATAGTATCCGTACTTGGCAGTGAGGGCGTCATAGAACAGCTAGCGCACCAAAGAGCAGGGTGAACGCCGAGGTGGAACGAGTTCAGCGACCCTGCAAGATGATCCTTCGGTAGAGTTGTACTTCACTGTCGTGGCGACCGAGACGCTATCGTTGTTTGAGCATCTCTCCTCCGTGTTTCTCGACGAGACCACGAACCACCTGAATGATCCCTATAACACCCTCTGGCAATATCTAGTGAGGATATAGTAGACGTTAGAAATAGTTGCTCACTTTTTGGACAGAGAGTTGCTCGAGAGCGGTATCGATCGCTATTGTTAGCTCGCCAGATGAGTCGAAGAACCGGTTGCTGAGAGCTGTTTGTAACTGTCGCCAGCACTCTTCGACAGGGTTCAATTCTGGCGAATATGCCGGGAGCGTGATGAATGCGAGGTCGTCACGGGCCGCTAGGTCCGCGATGGCCGACGCGTGAACGGACGGCGCTCCGTCCAGAATCACGATCAAATTATCCTCGAACTCTTTGCATAACGCGAAAAGGAGATGTTTCGCGTGATCGGCAGTAACGTACTCTTCGAATCGAGCGAAAAAGCGATCACCGTCCTCGGTGATCGCGCCCAAGAGACACAGCCAGTCGCATTGGCCGGATAATTCGACGGACGGCCGTGTGCCGCACGGAAACCACGCGGCACGCGGCTTAACCTGGACTGATTTCTTGGTTTGATCGATACAGACTACTGTGGCACCCATCTCCCGCCACTGTTTTTGAGTTCCTCGCGGAACGGTTCTTGCTCGTCGGACTCAGACTCGGCGACTGTCCGGCGTGGTTTTTGATAGCGCAATCCCGCTTCTTTGAGCAGTCGCCTGCAACTCGGGATCGAGTACTCGACATCGTACGTCTCCTCGAGATACTGCTGAACGAGTGCCGGCGTCCACGCCGGTGCGTCAACCCCAACTTCCCGAGGAGATTCGTGGACGGTTTCTTCGAATTCTTGTTGTTCGTTTTCTGGGAGTTTTCGTTTCCTCCCAGGTCGGTGAGCGTCAGTAACTGCCTGCTCAAGCGACTCGTCGGTGTCGAGTCGTTTGAGCCAACTATAGATCGTTCGTCGCTGAACGTCGTACCACTCGGCTAGTTCAGTCTGCGTAACGCCGTTTTTGTACGCTATCACTGCGAAGAGACGTTGTGTCGGCTTCTTCCCCTCCACGTTATCGAGGGCATCCTGTAATTCCTCGACAGAGATCTCGTCGAGATGATCCATTGTGTTCAGCAACCCCTTCTGAGTAGAAAGTTCTAATGGGTACAGCCCTCTTGCTCGATCACACTTCGGCCGATCCCCGGCCAAAGAGACGCTTCTCGAGAAGATGGCGGCATGAGCGAGTTCAACTACTCGCCGATCGGCTTCGACGCCGACGCGCCGCCGTGCACCGAGTGTTGGTCCCACTGGACCGAGTATCACGGTAGCTACGACTGTCACTGCGAGTGCTGTGGTCGCGTGTTCAAGAGTCGAGAACAACAGCACGCGGAGTTTGACGACCAATTGGAGAGTACAGCACGAGCACCGAATCCGCCCCGTTCGAGTACGTCACGCCGTCGGACCTCGCGTCATCGCACGCCAACCAGCGCCGGGACGCCGTCTCACACGCCCGAATCGAGAACCCCAACGCACCGGCCGAACTGGCGATCTTCGACGTGAGCAGCGAACCGGCTGAGTAGGCGTGGGTTGCGGCGAGTGGCGAGTCGTTCGTGGATCTAGCAGACACTTGGTCGCCCGGACTTTTTCCCGACCTCATTCGTATAGATAGGCGAGTAGGTAGATGACCACCACTCCCGCAGCCAGGACTAGCGCCCCCTCAAGGGGGTACACGACCGGCCCCTTCTCGTAGTAGGATCTGATAATGATGTGCGCGATCCCCAGGCCGCCGAGAACGAACAACACCGCCAGCGTCAGTTGAACCGCGGTGATGACGTCGTCTTTCAGCGGCGGTTGGGGCTGTTCCGCGGACATGCTAGTCACTCACACGGACACTATATAAGAACCGTCGACTGTTTGTACCGTTTACGGACCGTCACCTGCGTCTCCGTCGAGTTTCTTTTTCACACCGACTCGTTGATTCGCCTCGAGCACACGGCCGTCGCGCAGAACGATCTCCCGGACGGATTCGGCGTCTACCCGCGCGAGGTCGAAAACGGATCGTTCAACAGCGGCTGGTCGCCAAAGAAGGATCGTTCGTGGCTCTGGCCGACGTGCGATAGCGACGCTCTTTCTCGCGACGCCTCTCTCACACGTATAGGTGGGCAATCAACCAGATCGCCACGGTCTCCTCGGCGAGGAGCAACAGCATTCCGTGGTAGCGGTAGAGAGCTTTGAGGTAGGAGTACGAACGGATCACCATGTGTGCCACCCGACAAAAACCATCGTATCGAAGGGGTGGGGTGACGGCAGGGGGGTGCAGGACAACACGCAGGGGATACGTGTCATTCAGTGTTGGGGCCCTGCCGTATTACTATCCAATGTCTCTATCGGTAATAAAACCTCTCCCTAACGAGTTAGGTGTAGGTAGAACGGGGATTCCTCGACTCGGCGATAGCACTGAAAAGCTCTGTCGGGAAGTGGTGACCGAGGTAGCGTAAGTCCTCCTCTGCAGGGGCGAATGAACAGACAGGTGTTGTCGACACGACCACCCCCTGCAGATCGTCCATATTACTGTGCCCAGTAATCCCTCAGGTGAGCGTCGCGCTCGAGGGGTGGGTGACGACGGGAGAGCTAGGTTCCTCGAGCGAGAGTAGTACTTCACACATCAACCGCTTGCTGTCTGCTCCTCGTATCCATCAAACACCATCTCCGCATCAAGGACATAGAGTCCAGGATCGTCACACTCACAACCAGTATTGGTACTGATTGAAACGCCCTCCTCGTCAGGCATTTCCGTGAGTACAGATCGTGCTGCATTCATCACGTACCACCGCCTTCCCTGGCTCATCATGTATCATAGTTGGTGGCCGTCGTTGATCAGATTTGGTTCGGGCCGCTGTCCCTGCTGGGACAGCCCAACTCAACGTGATGTCGTTCAGAAAATGGCTCCGAGTGGGTAGGGGTGTGATTGAACGTGATCGGAGCCCGATGCCTTTGATCCCCTCTCGGGGCATCCGATTCTAGTGCGTTAAGGGGTATTGAACGTGGGGATAGTGTCTCCGAATTATGTATCACTTCAGCAGAATTGGTGCGACTATCCGGCGTTTTTTGGATACTTTGATCTCTAGCAACGGATTATGGGAAGCGGTAAAATCGAACCTGCGATTTGGGAGTGTCCCCTAATCTTGACTTCAGTCACCCGATGACCCTCATCTGGGAACTTTGAGCCCTTTGGAAGAAGGCGGGGCCGGGATTGATATGAGCACCGATGAAAGCGTACACGCGAGACGATCACGGTGCAGTGTAGGTTTTGGGGAGTGGGTTGTCGGTCACCCTGTCGGAGTTATGTGTGATTCCGTGGCGCGAATGGGGATGACTCTAATTCAGCCTGGTGTGTCCGAGGGACAGGTTCAGTATAGGCCCGGATATCAGGAGTATATTCGTATATCAGTATCTGACCCTATGAGCGGCCCCATGGGTCCAGATTACATTCAATCCCTCCACTCTTTGCATGGAGTATATAATTATATTTACCGAATCTACCAGAATGAAGAGATGTTTTCGACGGTTGCATAGGTTCACTGCATATCTCGAATCCGATGTATGTAGAGTTGCGTCCGGTGTCTCGGCTAACCAATATCCTTGAGTAAGAAAAACACGAACAAAATACGGCAATGTACTGAGACCACAAAATATTCAACAGATTGCCCAATTGGTATCATAGGTGCGCTATAATGTTAGGATTATCCAACAGAGGCGCGACCGGCGAAAGTGAGACAACCGAAGTCATCGATGCTGGAGAGCTAACGTTCGATGAAGCTGGACTCGAGACACCAGCTGAGTTCATCGGATACGAAGGAAGTCTCGTTGTGAAACTGCCGTCATACCTCAAACTGGTAACCGATATTGGGGGGATCGATGAAAACACAAGACTCGCGAATACTTTCCCAGATACTCCCGACTTCGTGACGCGGCAGTATTGTCCAACCGGATACGTTCAGATCTATCCGGAAGGCGAACAACCACGTCAATACCGTGTTCTCGATAAGCGAAACGGGGATGAGTGATACGATTGCATGACTCCGATTCAATCGGATGGGTTATGGGTTTCTCACGAGGGATTCGGCCCGTTCGTTCTTTAAGTGGCTCTCGCCACAAGGTAGAGATATAGCAGGGGAGTCGTTCTGCCCCGTATCCTCACGCTCGAGAGAGTCAGCTACGCCTATAGCGGGTGAAAATTCACTATAACTCCCGATTGTTCGGACCACGGGAGTCCATCGGGAGTGCCGTAGGCTCGGAGTTCCGCATGAGCTTCCGTTGTTTCTTGCTGATCCGTCGGTCAGCCGTGGAAGCCGGGTTCACCTTTTGGACTCTGTGAGTCTCCCCGCCGATCTCCCTTTTTCCTCAATTACCCAGCCACGCTCGAATACGTCACACGCAGCGCCGACCCATACGAGGTGATACGTTGATAGGCGGCCTACCTTCTTGCATATCTCGTCCTCGCGGCACCGAACAGGAATATTCCGTATTGTGTTCGGTCCAATCGATTGAGCGAAAGATATTGTATAGGAGTAGTATACATAGTGGAGGAACGTTAATTGGTATTCGACGTGTCCATGAGCTACCTTATTTCGGACACGTTGGCCAGAGATAGACGACCAAGTCGGTCGTCAGCAGGAACTCGCCGAGGCCACGAGCGACACCGGAACATCCTCCCAACAGTGCCGTGTAACCACGCGCTCACGAGAGGACGAGACGACCGACTCTTCTAGACCGACGTCTAACCGACTGATTGTCACTTGAAACGAGGGACGACTCCAAAACCGAATAGCCCCACGCCCGGCGAGAGCGTCTGGCAACGACTGACGCCGGACGGGATGATCGTAATTGTCGCGCGTGGCCCACGCGACAGTCGGGCCTATCACGACCTCCTATAAGTACTTCATGGCCCGATACTTGGGTTCTTGAAAACGCCCACCGATAGATGACTGGGGGTCCGGCGGGCGTGTCGCGACGGGATGAGACGCGACAGGTAAATGGAGGGTCTCCATCCTGTTGAGGCCAACGCCAAAAGCAATTGGTGGGTGGTCGGTAAGGAAACTTACTCAGCGGGAGGTCCGACGGCGGGAGGGGGGATCCCACCGCGGACAGGGCTGAGAAGTTGGGACGAGTGATGGTAGGTGGGAGCCTATTGAGTCCATGTCGCGCGTGGGTGTACGCGACATGAGATATGTTCTCCCGGACCCATATCAACCTCACTCCGATTCCAAGTTACTTGGAATCGGCGCTAGTCACCATACTGGCTATACATCGCTAGTCGAAAGACAGCGCCCGCCGTCGCGTCCGCCGGGTGCGGCAGGTCTGACAACGTTGATCGGTCGACGTTCTGCCTACCTTGCGTGACCGTCACGGCGACGGCCGCTTTCTAGACTGAACGGTGACGTGCCACACGAGAGAACGCCTGCTCAAGATCAGAATTACAACGAATCAGTAGTCGGTTCAGCAGTCATATAGAGATATCCCGCGGCGAGTACGACAACGGCTTCGGTAGCCTTAGAAACAATCGCCATCGTGTTCAGCGGGCCGTTCATGACGAAGTATGCGATGATTTGAGCGAGGGCAAACAGAGCGGCAAGAAGATAGAATTCACGTCGCCAAAATCGACTCGCATAGACGACAATGCCGCCGACGAACCCGAGGCCTGCGAGGACGAATAAAATGGCTTGTATCGTATCGAATTCGATGACAACTGGCGTGAGCCAGAAGTGGACCGCTGCCGATACAAGTGCTGCGCCAATCATTATATAGGGGACAATCCCAGTGGGTATCCCTGTGATCAGTGGAGGCTCGGTAGTGGTATTGGACGTGGTACTTGACATCAAGCGTATAGTTCCTTGCTTGCCCCATATAGCTTTCCTTCATTGGATATTTCCATTATTAATAACCGAATTTTGGGGGTGCCTCTCCAAATCGAGTTGAAGACGCTATGAGTTTCTATTTCAGGGAATGTCCGCAGTTATCCGCAATTTCGAGGTACTCACTCTCGTTGGTGCGCGCGATCGACCTAACGGCTTGAAGCGTCAAAACGCGAAGGAAATACTCTCAAATCACCGCTTGTTCAACCCGGTTCCGCTACGCTACAGAAGAGCGTGTCGTGTTGCTCGGATTCCCGTTCTTCGACGTACCGCTCGTGCCGGGGCTGAAACAACTCGCACTGAATGCTGGTGTCGGGACCGGCGCGACCCTCCTCTCGAGTCACTTTTCGAACCCCGACGCGGAGGGTTTGGTGTGAGCGACGATGACGCCGAGTTCCGATCGGTCTACATCGGGACGACGGAACACGAATCCAGCGGTGGGCGTTCCTACACGCCCGAACGAATGCTCGAGTCCACCCCCGAACGCGACGAGTAATCGCCTGTCCGTCTCACCAACTGATTCACGCCCAAAGCGATATCCCACGGGATATGGAGACCCCATACGGCCGGTTGTGGCGGCCGGTCGAAAAGGGACACCAGAGAATCTCGGTACTCGCGTCTGTCCCCTTTTGCTGATGGACCCATAGCCCTCAAGTCTCGACTCTCTCCTCTGCTCGACACGCAATCCCGAATCCAACGGTTCCGCGGTCGCTTGCCGCCCGATCGTGACGATTGGCAGGTCTCGTCCGTGTCCCGTCGAACGACCAACCACGACGGATCCGCCGTCTGTGCCGTGACCGGCGAGATCGTCTCGCTGTCTGAACTCCATTTCTACGTACCGTTGCGACGGGAGAGCGAGTATCGCTTTCAGCCCGCCGAGTACGATTACCTGGTCGTCGCGGATGGAACACTCGGCGAGCTGGACAAGTGCTTGAATCGAAGGAATAACGGTAGTCGGTTCTACAATCTCTTTATTTACAATCGAGCGTAAAGCGGACGCACCTGATTCGGTACCTACAGATGCGAACTGAACGAGGGTTGACAGATGCAGCCAATGCTGGCGGCTTGAAATTCTTCCTACTAGACACCTAATCGAATCTCTTATACCCGTTAACCCAAATTGTTACATAATGGGAAGCGGGTCATCAGAAGCGGTAATACTGCTGGTAGAAGATAACCCGGGCGATGTTCGCCTCATTAAAGAAGCCTTCTCAGATGGTAATATCGCAAACACGCTCCACACCGTCACAGATGGCCAAGCAGCACTCGACTTCATCAATCAGCGTGGGGAATACGAGGACGCTCCCCGACCGGACATCGTATTACTCGACCTGAAACTTCCAGGAGTGGACGGTGAAGAAGTTCTACACGAAATCGAACACCACTCCGAACTGGATGGCACTCCGGTGATTGTCCTAACCGGAATGGATGAAGACCTGATTGAATCCCGTGACCTCGATCATGATGCGGACGAAGATGCAATCCTCGAAAAACCGGTCGATCCCGGCGAGTTCGTCGAGGTAATTCGGTCGTTCGACCAGTTCCGGTTAGCAGTTATGCGAGAGGACTGACGGGGAGGGCTTTTGCTCTATGCCTGGAGCTCGTCGTTGTTCTCACTAATTACGAACGGGGTACGATCCGGGAAGTACGATCATCACGGTATGAGACTGATTCTATGATGCCCTCTAGTCTGGCAATTCTCTGTCTCTCCCACTTTGATCTCTTCGGTGGCGTGCGAATAGTGCGCTGACACCTTCACTGGTGGTTCTCTTTTCGCCAAAGAAACGCGATGCCAGGCGAGCCATCAATTATCCAGAGCAAGAATACCAGTAGGTACGGTACCGTGTAAATAGCGAGAAAGACAAAATGTTCGGTAGTCAACATCTCGTTGAAGAATGTACTGAAGATTCTCTCGACTTGCCCAAACAATGATGGGTCGCCTCGGTACGGCGGAAGCGTAACGATTGGCCAGAGAAGCCGATCGCCCGGTGAAACACCACGTTTTGGAACGGCGAGCATCGCATCACCAAGAAGATGCGACCAGTACCCCAGGACAAATGCGATACCGATATCCCGGTTTCTGTAAGCTGTTACACCGAGAATAAGCAACCCAACGGGGACAGCAACGAGTATGGAGTGGGCGACCGAATAACCTTGTGGAAAGAGATGGAGTCCCCATGAGAGCGTTTTATCGACGACATCCGGCAACTGAGTGCCGACCACTATTGCGAGAACGACTCCAAATCCGGCTGGCGGCTTACGTGTCACAAAACGATGGCCAAGTGAATACAGAACATAGCCGAAGGCGAGATGCCCCCATGGCATCATGATCGCATCACCAATCGAAGAGCACGGTAACGCAGAAATCGAGTAGCGGTAGAGGTGACTGTAGAACCACTATCGTTTGATGGTCTCATCGGTAACGGGTAGTAACTCGAGCCATAAAAGCACGTAATATCGCTATACACATTTGTTAGTTGTTCACTCTTGACCACTGATATATTCTGGCTGAGTAGGGACTGGCCCTCGAATCCGGAAATGTGCGTGACGACCACCCGCCGGCCTGACGCCGGTCGTCAGACAGACGATCGCAGCGATGGTCTCGAGCATCGAAGATGGACATGGCGAATGCCTCGATGCTTGACCCGGGGCGGTTCGCCTGACTAAACTCTGCGATAGAGAGGGTCTATCGTTGCTCAGCATAGTTAATGGTGTCTTCCCACGCTTCCGTAGCATCGTCTGCCTCCGCAACGATCTCGTGGAGTGTCTCCAATTCGCCGTCAGCGAATGCATGTCGTTCATTTTCAGCAGATAGTACAACCATTCGATCGTCAGTTGGTTTCCCATCACTATCGGTAGGAACGTCGTCGACGGCAGTGGTAGCTACGTACTCTGTGAAGACATCAACGGTTCTGTCGCTGTGAACCATCACCCACACATCACAGTATGGAAACACTATATATGCGCCGGGAAGTGCTGTCTCTTCATGGAAGAGATTATTGAGTGCCTCACTACTGATCGTTTTTTCGAGCGATGGGAGGTCCACAGGATCTGTGCCAAGCGCTTCTGCGACAGTGAACACTACTCGAGTTGACAAACTGGCATTGCCATGAGCCATCTTCTGACAATACACGACTCGAGGGGTTAAATAATCGGCCGCGTCGCAAAGCGAGAGGTGTGTCGAGCACGATTACAACTCCCTCCAGTAGACCGTGGCGTCACACGTACACTGCCCATCACAGGCGTGATGGCCCCTCGTGCTGCGAGAGACAGTCCGTGCGAACATTGACCACAGTGAGTCTGGCGAACACCGCGAGCGTGTTCGGCGGATGGAGCGTGAGGCAGTGGACGCAGCCAAGCGGCTCGAACAGCGGCTTGAGTGCGAGTGCGGTCGGACGTGCTCGTGAACCCTCGCAACGTTGCGAACCGAACGACCGCACTGTCCCGATCGTGATGAGGCGCTATGACCGACCTTGAGCAAGCGGGAGGCAAGCGCCCGATCTGCGAGGACCCGACCGTCGTCGACCGATCGACGGTCCCACTCGTTCTCGTTCAGTTCCTCAACGCCGCGTTCTTCGCCCTTGTATGCGAGGCACGACTCAACCGGAGAATTGTCTCAGTGAGGACCGCTCTGAAGTGATATTTCTCCTCGAAATCTCTTGTTTGGTACTTTTCCAGAGCGGTTCGATCGCGTTGAGCGTGGGTGAATATGGAGGGATAACAGTGAGCCGAGCGATCATTCGGTGGAGCGGTCTCACTGTCCCTTCCGGCCGGGAACCTCGAGGGCGGCGGTGAGGCGCTGGAAGAATCCTTGCCGGTGGGTGTCGGCGCTCTCGACGGTCTCGTAGTCGGTCTCGATCGTACCGTTCTCTCGGTAGGCGAGCAGCGTCAGTTCGGAGCCGTCGGCACGCGCCGCGACGTCCTCCTCGACGGCTCCCGAGGTCGTAACGACGACTGGATGGGCATCGATCGAGTTCGCGAACGCGCAGAACGCATCGATGCGCTCTTCGTCGGGCGTCTCGTGGATGCTCACGATCCGCCGCTCGTCCAGTAGATCGTCCTCGGCGAGGAGGTGGACCGATCGAGACGCCCCGTCGTCGGTGACGGTCGTGTCGATTTCCGTCTCGAAACGGCGGTCCGCTAACATCTCAGCGATCGTCTGCCGGGCGTCTTTCTGGCGATCGAGCCACTGCTCGCCGTCGGCTGTGAGACGGTACCGATACAGTACTCGCTCGATCGCGTCCAGCGGCGGGAACAGCGAGAAACACTCGCGACACCAGAGGCGTTCGTCGGGGATATCGAACATCTCCGAACACTCCTCGCAAACGTAACGGTCCGTCTCGTCCACGTCGGAGGATTCGAGATCCATCTCGCAATCCGGACAGCGGTACCCATCCGCGGCGTCGAACTCCGTTTCGAGACCGACGTATCCACAGACGTGTTCGAGGACGGTTGTCTCGATGGCGTGTGCGCTCCCACATGCCGAACAGACGGTGGTGTACTGCAGGCCTTCGGTGGTACACTCTGGACAGACGTACACCTTCGAGACGAACTCGTTCGCCAACACGCCTCGGGTAGCGAAGCGCTCGAGGACGTCAGCCGGATCGTCGTCGTCATCGTCGAGGAGTCGCGTCACGTCTGAGTAGCTGACGGCTCCCTCGTCGGAAATTTCGGGCGTGTACGCCTCGTTTGGAGTCAACTCGTCAATCACTCGAAGCTCCCCTGGTGAAACCATAGCTCTCTATATACTGTGATTCCAATCGCCGTATATCTTCCCCTAATTAACTACTGTTATTTTATATATTTATTTGATATCTTGTCTCTTTTTCTCATATACTCTCGTCGAGGCCGACTTCGTCATCATCGCGAACCTCACGGATCTCGAGATGGCCCACCGACTCATCAGCGGCTACGAGCGCATCGACGAGTGGAACGACGCCGTATTCGACGCGTTGAACTATCGCCGAAAAAGGGACCGAATAGCGCCCCGTAGCCGATGCAGTCCAGTGATACGTCGGGAGGTATCAGTCTCCGACCCTGACTCGGAATCGTCCCTCGTGTTGTCCGACCGCCATGCCGGAAGGTCGACGGGGAGGTTAGACGCGGCGACACCGGAAATCATCCCCATCGAGGACGCCAGCACGGCGATTTGCAGTTCGAACCGACTAAAATCTAGCGAGTCGGACTGCAGGAGCGTCCACACCATTCCGGAAACGAACAGCACCACTCCAGCAATGATCAACCACTTGTCTGCGACGGACAAACCGTCTTCCCGTTGCGTGAGTCGAATCACGACGACACCCGTGACGAAGTGGACGATGAATATCGCGATGAGGGCTCCCGCAATTGACAGTGCCGCGAACGGGTTCCACGACGGGAGCGCCGACATGAAACTGGCGAGCAGGTCAGTCGGAACGAGACCGGCGACGAACTGCACGAACGCCCGAAGCACCGCGGCAATCAGGGAGTCGATCACCGCGAGGACCCGGACCGCGAGTCGAATCTCGCCGTCGAGGAGCGCCCGCGCGAAGTCACGAACGAGTCCACTGCCGAGAAGTTCGGCGAGGAGAAAGAGGCCGAATGGCGGAATCACTCCCAACACGAAAGCCCAGCGTACGACCCACGAAAGGACGCCGCTCCGGGAGACGGTTCGCGCGACGAACCCGACGATAATGGCGAGCGGAACGATTGCAAGCGGCGATTCCTGGAGGACGCTGAGTGTCGTTTCGAATATGGGCACGGAGCGGTGGACGCACTGAAACTGGACCGAGAGTATTGAGAACTTTTCGGCTCCGGAAGTAAAAGAAAGAGCGCTCCCGATTCCGTTTTTGATCTCTTGCGTTTACACTCCGATTCCGAGGGTACTGATAGATTTCGAGAGATTACGCTTGCCGCCGCAGTCTACAACATCGAACAAGCCTCAACCAATGAAACCCACGCCTTCTGCGGATTCAATAGAGCCGTTCGGAGTGATACATCGTCTCCACGCCTGAATGCAGGACCTGGCATCCTAGGACGCCTCTTCTCTTGACAGATTCACCGTAGCACTATCCCTTTCTGAGAACCCCAACCAACCGGACGGATGTGAGCGAGGGCAGGCTCTATCCGGCATGAGTCAGACGTGAATATCGCTGGGCCAGCCGATGATTTTCGGACAGGGTCGAACTGAGGTCATTGAAGCTGGAATAGCGTGTTGTCACGATCGGCGACTAAGTCAGTCGCGGCCTCTATTCCAACCGGCAATCGGACTAGCTTCAGTGATTCCGGCAGCTCGTCTGTCTCTGGTTCCAAGAACGATGCAGACATCAACTACGGGTGATCGACTAGCGATGCCATTCCCCCAAGCCACTGCGGTAGTGAATAGGTCGAGTTCCTGGATAACTGCCGATGTCGCTTCCAGGTCACCATTGACTTCGAAAGAGACGATACCGTCGCCCCCCTCATTTGCTCGGTGGCCAGCTGGTGCTGGGGATGGGATTCGAGACCGGGGTAGTGCACAGTCTTGACACCGGGCTCGGAGTAGGGGAGAGAAGGTTTAAATAATACAATCTACATAATGTATAGAAATGTTTGGGAATGACAGGCACACACGGAGGGATCTGCTACGGGGCACTGCTGGAATCGGGGTGCTATCACTCGCTGGCTGCCTCGGCGGAGGCGGCGGCGACCAGGTTGACCTAACTGTCGGCTCGTCGTCGTCCGGTTCATCGACGTATGGGAATTCGCAGGCGATTCAGCGAGTCGTCAGTCAGCAGTCGGACTACCTGAATTTCATCACGCAGGATGCGGGCGGTGATCCGCAGTCTATCCGATTGTACGCCGACGGAGAGCTCAACTCCTACTCCGCGGGGAACTACATCCTGAATCAGGCCCTCACCGAGACTGGCCCGTTCGCAGACGATCCGGTCTCCGAATTCCCGCAGCTGGGATTCGGTCACCTCTCGCTGAATCTCTACTGGATGGCCCTGGCGGACAGCGACATCCAGTCGACCGACGATCTCCCCGGGAGGGACGTCTACTGTCTCCCCGCCAGCTGGGGGTTGCGAGCAATGACCGAGGAGATGTACGGCAACGCCGGCCTCTGGGAAGGGCTCTCTGAGAACGTCGTCAACGTCGAGACGACGCAGGCGGCAAGTGCGCTCGAAGAGGGTCGGGTCGAGGCTTTCATCGTGTACACCTCGAACTACACCCAGCTCCCCTCGTGGGCGGCGGAGATCGACTCCCGCGTCTCCGTCAGGGCGATCGAGGTGACCGACGAGTACGTGCAAGCGGCACAAGACTTCAGCGGCGCGGGTTACGAGGAAGTCGACGAGATCGGTGGGTGGGAGCAGGATGTTCAGGGCGGTAACTTCACGAAACACACGTGGACGGAGACCTACCCGTACCTCTTCAGTCCGGATGTCTCCGCGGACGCCATCTACGACTTGATGGATATCTGTCACAACAACTACGAGTCGATGCAGGAGGCGAATCCGACGATCCTCGACTGGTCCGACCCGTCGAACTTCACGTTCGCGCTGACCCACACCGACGAGATTCCGATCCACCCGGGAGCTGCAGACTGGTACGAAGAGAACGATGTCTGGGACGACAGTTGGACTCGCGGCGACGAGTAACGCCTTTTCAGCCCGTCACCGCCATACATGATTTGTTCCACAGCCGACAAAAGCCGATTAGAGATCGCCAATAACGTAGTCACGGGAGCAGCAATTCTCGCCTGGGCCTGGATCCTGTACTACGCGTTCACCCAAGGAATTCAGCGAATTCTCTTCACCATCACGTTTCTCGGATCGATTATGCTCGTCTATCTCGGAAACGAACTCATCGAAGCCTACGAGGACGGGAGCAAACTGGAGCTAATTGGCCTCTCCCTCTCCACGATCATCACCGCCGGAACGACGGCGTACATGATCGTGTTCTACAACGAGCTATTGCGGGTTCGCGTCGGAACAGCACTGCCTCGCGAGTACGTGATAGCCGCCGCGTTCTTCCTAGTGATCCTATACCTGTCGTACCGGGCTTACGGACTCTCGTTTCTGGCCGTGATCGTCGGTGTGATACTGTACGGACTTTACGGCAACTACGTCCCGGGTATCCTCCGCCACGCTGGATTCAGCGTTAACCGAATGATGAGCATCATGGTGCTCGACTTCCAAGGAGTCTACGGGTCGATCTCCAGAATTATCGCGACGTGGGTCGCCCTATTCCTGTTGTACGCGGGGCTGATGCGGGGATTCGGCGCGTTCAACCTTATCATGCGAATCGGTCTCCGATCTGCCAACTACATCCGATCCGGCGTCGCCCTCTCCGCGGTGACCTCGAGCATCATCATCGGCTCAATCACCGGGAGTCAAGCGGCGAACACGGCGATCACCGGTTCGTTCACCATTCCTCTCATGAAGGAGACGGGAATGAAAGGTGAGACTGCCGGTGGTATCGAATCCGTCGCCTCGACCGGGGGGCAGATCATGCCCCCAATCATGGGTGCGGCTGCGTTCGTGATGGCATCGCTGCTCGGTATCACGTATGTCGACGTGATCATCGCCGGTATCGTTCCCGCGATGATCTTCTACGGCTCCGTCACCTTCGCCGTCCACTACAAGGGCATCGGGCAGCTCCGCGGACAGACGACCAAGATCGATGTGGAGAGCCAGTTCGACGAACAGATGTCTCAGAAGGAGTTCGTCATCCAATGTCTCCGGTTCGGTATTCCGTTCGCCATTCTGGTCTACATCTTCGGTGTCCTCCAGTACACGGTGCTCACGGCCGCGCTGTACACCATCATCGCGATGTTTATCACCGGATTCGGGTTCCCATTGATCCAGACGGCGACAGAAGGCGGTGACCTCTGGGCCGAATTCGTCAGTCTGCTCGGGGACGCGGCGTACGGCTTTAGAGAGGGGGCGATGATCCTTGCACCGATCGCGATCATCATCGCTGCCATCAATGGCATCGTCGACGTCTTCACCGCATCGGGCATTCCGGGCATTCTCTCGCTGGCCCTGCTTGACCTCTCCGGTGGCGTCATGTTGACCGCGGTTATCCTCGCGATGGTCATCTCGATCGTCCTCGGAATGGGGATGCCGACAGTCGCCGCATACGTCATCGTGGCTGCGCTGATCGCACCGGCTCTGATTCAGCAGTTCTTCGTCCCTGACCTCGCGGCCCACTTCTTCGTGCTGTACGCTGCGATCCTGTCAGGACTGACGCCGCCGATCGCGATTGCAGTCGTCGTCGCTACGGGGATCGCCGACAGTAACTTCTGGCGAACGGCCCACGAAGCCCTGAAGATCTCAGCACCGATCTACATCCTGCCGTTCGCGTTCATCTACAACCCCGAGCTCGTCGTCGGCGGCTTCGGGGTCGACACGTTCTTCTCAGGACTCATCGCGCTGGCCGGCGCGCTGGGGATCTCTCACAGCCTCAACTACTACGGGACGTTCTTCCACGAAAGTCCATTCGTCAAGTTCCCCGTCAAGACTGTCTTCTTCATTCTGGGTGTGCTCGCGATGGTCTATCCAGACGACATGATTCGGCTCGGCTGTGTCGCGGTCATCCTGGGCCTGATGACCGTTCAGCTCCAGAAACCGATCCGTGAGCGAGTCAGCAAACGATCCGCGACGGACTCCATCAGAGCCACCGAGGACTAACGGTTGGTTACCGTTTCTGTTCGACTCGCCGTCGGAAAAGCACGATTACGGCGGGCGAGACACTTACATTTCAAGCGCTCTCAGCAGGTTCGATCGCCACGATGGGCAATCCAATCGCTGTGACAGTCACTGAAATTTGCTCTCGAGCCGAGCGCGAAAGAGCTGAGAGCCGATCACTCCTCAAAGATGCTCGCCTCGAAGAACGGGTACTCCTCGAGCCAGCCCCGATCGTAGTCGGCGTCGTACTCGGTCGTCTCAACGCCGATTTGATCGCTGATTTCGAGGGCCGCGTACGGCTCGTCGATCGGTGCGAGGAGTCGGGGCCTCGTCGAGTTTGACCTCTCCGACGACGAATTCGTCGTCGAACGCTGCAGCCGTGGCGTGGGTTCGCGTGAACGAGAAGAGCATCCCGCGACCCGTCGTCTCCGCCCTGTCGACGATGCTCGAGTTTCTAACCCGTGATATCAGGCAAGTAGATCGCTATTCAACACGACATTCTGACGTTCTCTGCAATATCGGACTCGAGGCCAGTCGGCTCGAGCTTTCAGCGCATGTGTGTTGTCTCTCGAAGCGAACAACTGGTCTGATGGAGGCGGATGACGTCGCTCATCAGAGCGTTTGTCGTCCTCTCATTCTCCCAACATTCTCCTAAATCCGCCTCATAGCTTTTGCTGAGCATATCTGCAAGCATCCTAGTCAATTCACTCAACGACCTGCTCATTTTTCAAACAGACAACTAGACAGTGCCCGCTAAACGTATTTGTCAGCTGTGCATGATTCCCGATCGTATGGGGACGTCGAACACGACCGGACTAATCACAGATATTGAAGCGAATCGGGCAGTAGGTCAATCACGAGGACATCCTCGTCCGATTCGTTTCCCTGTGGTTCATCGTCGCGGGCGTGTTCACGGTGGTGTAGATCCAACTAACCATCAATCTCTGAGAGCGCTTCTGTGGCAACGTCGCCGAGTTCCCCAGCCTCAATGTGGGAGTAGCGCTCTCGTACCATCTCCTCGGAATTGTCAAGATACCGGGCCGCAACCGTGTATCCGAACGCGCGGACAAGGACCTCGCCCATCCCGCGTCGACCGCCGTGAGGTGCGAGATAATCGTGCTTCGGATGGTCGATGTCGATATCGCAGTCTTCCGAGAGTCGCTGGAGAATCGACCGGGCACCATCCGTCGTGATCGATGGCGGTCGAACGTCCTCGTCGAGAGCCAGCAAGAGGTCACGAGCATACTCGCCACGTCGCTCGTCGATTGCATCCGGGCGTTCCCCTCGATCAGCTAGCTCGTCCTGCACAAGCGTCGCGAGCGTCCGCTGGTCGAACGTCGGGAACACTGGCCAGCGCGCTGTTGGTGGCTCCATCAGCTTTCGATAGCTCCGAAGTGGAGAGATCACCGGGTCAGGGAGGCTCGCGGCGTCCCACTGCTGTTTCTTCCGATAGACGTCCATACTCCCGCCGTCGATAGAGATTTCCTCCCACCGGACCCCGCGCCGTCGCGGGTCGTTCGGATCCCGAAGGAGTTCCCCAACCCGGACAGCTGTGTAGGCGAGGACGAATACGAGGGCACGGTCACGAGCGGCTTTCAGTGCCGTGTATCGGGCTCGTTGCCTGTCGAGGGGGTCAGTATCATCGGGGAGTGTCGTGTACGTCTCGATGGCGTTGCGGGCTCGCTCGTCGGCGTGCTGGGTGAGGGCGTGACGCTGCTCGGACGTCCAGGCCTGCTGGTCGCCCGGCTTGCGGCCGTCATCCTCGGGGAGCGGTGCCATCGCGCTTGCCCGCTGGGCGTAGTGTGCCTCGAGGTACCCCTCGTTGACGCACCAGCCACACCACGCAGAGATATAGCGGTAGTAGGTTTGGACAGTGTTCTGTTTGAGCCCTCGATCGCCGGCGAGGTGTCGGGCGTACTCCCGAAAGACGCGTTCGTCGAGGTCCTCGAAGGTGGGCTCTCGGTCGGCATTGTCGGGGACGATCCCGGTCCAGTCGTCGTCGCTGCGGTCGCCGGCGGCCCACTCGGCGAACCGCTCGAGTTCGCGCGCCGCGTTGCGTCGGTAGTTCCCGCCGTCGCCACCGCGTCCCTTCCCCTTGTCTTGGAGGTAGCGCTCGAACGAGTCGATAAACGGGATCAATTGCGTTCGTTTTGTGGATGTATTTCGGTCCATAGTGCTCTCTCTACGTGTCTAGTGGAGTCAGCCGCACAGACAGACGCCGCCCTCCCGGATCTGACTCACCGCGAACTGATGGACAGCGATCGCGAGTTCTGTCATTGCGTCCGCTTGTTCTTCGGTTGGACGACCGCCGCCGTAATAACTCTCAGTCCGGTTCTCGCTGTAGAGGTTCCTCATTTCCTCTGCAGTCTGCCTCTCGAATAGCCCGATCTGATGGGCACGCTCGTAGCTGAACTGATGATCCTGGAAATCTTGGAGTGTATCGGTCGTCATCGAGAGGGCATACGCTTCGATCGACCGTTCAATGGCCCCGAAACAGACCTCGATGACGGCAGTGTAGTACCCGTCTTGTGCTTGGAGCGTGTCGACAACTTCGAGAAGGCGACACGCTTTCGTCAGCTGTGTCTTCCAGTCCGCATCGGCGCTAATTCCGGCCTCAAATTCTGTCCAACCTCGTCCAACCATCTCGAAGGCGTCCTGCGCCCGCTCAAGTGCTGCGAGCACAGATGACGGGTCCGAGCCGCTACTCATCGGCAGCTCCTTCCTCCAGAAGGAGGGTTTCGACGGTTTCGAAGTCACTCGTTTTGTAGACTGGAATTCCTGAGACGATGATTTCTCGAATGTCATCGGTGTAGGCCGGAATCGCTTGGACGGCCTCGACGTCGATATCGTACGCGTACCGGTCACCATCGAATTCCATCTCTTCGAGGTCGCGTGCGATAGCGTTCGCTTCTCGTTGGCTTTCGGCCCGTCCAGACCGAGTCAGCAGCCAGAGATCGATATCGCTTCGTCGGTCGGCATCTCCACGAGCAACGCTCCCATACAGGATGATGCCGACGACATCGCTGATGTTTTCACGGAGCTTCGTTACAGCAGTTTTGACCGGCTGGTGATACTCCGATTGGGGAATCCGAAGGATCGAATCGTCCGGGATAGAAAGGCGCTGCCTGTTGATCTGTACGAGTCGCTGGTTGCTTTTGGGTGATTCAGTAACCAGGTCATTCGAACTGAGAACATTCACTGCTCGTCGGACGGACTGGTGTGAATGGCCGATCTGCGTCGCGAGTTCCCGCAACGAAAAGTCACTGAAGCGATGGTTAGTTAAAAATAGAAGGACATCACTCGTCGCCTTGTGCTTGAATAATTCCGGATCTGAAGGGGGTATCGAAAGCGAAATAGATGCTCCGGGCGATCCCTCACTCTCCGTCTCGCGGTTCATATGCCGTAACACGGACTGCTACTATAAAAACATTATATGTGAGTTGGATTCTACCTAAGTACTCACTACGGGAGCAACGTGCTCGTGGAGAAAGACTGCCGTTAGCTGCTGGTCTCAGTACGTTCAGTTGGTGGGGCCAGAAAGTCCCACTCGCGGATGGCGAAGCCGACGATTTCGATGTGCCGTTGGAGCTCCAAGAACTTGGAAACCGCCTCTTCGATACACTGGACGGCCTTCGTGATGCTGCACTCTCTGCGCTCGATAGCATCAAACTACCGGACGTCTTGACTTCAGTCCGCGAGTATCAAGATCGTCGGGATGGACGTCCCGTTCGTTCTCGACGCAGGACTGCGTCGCCTGCTCCAGGAGCAGTTGAGCTATCTACGCCTCGCCGAGGAACTGCTCTGCCGCCCCCCGGAACAGGGTCTCGAGCGCCATCTCCGAGAGGTCCCGACGGACCAGTCCCTCGTATTCCCGCTGGTAGGCGTGCGGCATGTTCGGATAGTCAGAGCCGTATATGACGCGGCCGGCGAGGTCCTCAAAAACAGTGTCATCGATGGAGGCGGGGTCGAAGTCGACATGACGGTCGACAACCGTCGCCATCGCAAAGCTGGTGTCGAGATAAACGTTCTCGTCGGCACGGGCGATATCGAGGAACGCCTCGTGCTCGAAGGTCCCCATGTGAGCACAACAGGCCCGCACCTCGGGGAACCGTTCACGGAACTGCTGGAACCGTTCGATCCCGACGTGAGGACTGTCCTTGAACATCGGCGCGTTGCCAGCGTGATGGAGGACGGGCTGGTCGTACTCGGCACAGAGTTCATAGGCGGGATCCAGCCGCGGATCGTCCGGTGCTACCTCCTGAACGGGGCACTGGAACTTCAGCCCGCGGGCACCGCTTTTGAAGGCTGCCTCGACGACCGCGCGGACGTCGTCGGCGGGATGGACTGTCGCGAAGGGGAGACACATCTCGGAGTTGTTCGCCTCTTCAAGTAACCAGTTGTTGAGGTCGGCAGCGATACCCGGTTTGTGAGCGTACGGTAGCGCGACGTACCGCTCGACACCATACTCGCGGAGAGTGGTCTCGATCGCCTCCCTGTTGGTCGGCTGGTCAAATTCCCAGCCCGCGGCGTCGTTGAGCGCCTCGCGGATGGCAGCCATCAGTTGATCGGGCATCAGGTGGACGTGCGCGTCAATAACACTGTCAACGGGGATCCTACTGCTTGCCATTGACTACCCTCTTCCTCGCGGCCGACAAAAAGACGCTGTCACTTCTCAACTGGCTCACGATCTCGGAAGATGGATCTGACGCGCGCCTTTCCCCATCTACCTATCACGGATAAAACGGATTGACCGATCCTACTCAGTGGGTAGTATCTTGTTTAACGGAACTCACGTCATCTGCATACACCTTCACCTCGCCATCCTCCGTGAGACCAATCGTCGTCGACTTCGTGAGCTGATTAGCATCGGTGACCTCTTCAAGAATTCCGTAGAGATGCGTGTAGAGTTCCGGTCGACAGTATGCAATCTTGATCCCAGCGTCATCACCAGAGGAATATATCTGGGTGACGAGGCCATCGAAAGATGTCCCGGCCGAGACAGTGAACTGTACTGGGGCACGGAGCGTCTGCACAAGTTCGAGCGTCCGACGCGCCTTCTCGATGTTCTCTTTCGCGGCTCGTTCGACAGCACTCACGTTCGAGTCGGTTGTCCCTAGTTTGTCGGCGACTTCCTGCTGCGTGTGACCGCTCTCACGGAGTTCAAGCACCTCTACTTGCCGGTCAGTCAGTATTGTTCCCTGGGTCTCCAGCATATAAAGTCAAACATAGATGTTTGAGATAAGCTTATTGGGAAAACACTAAACGTTGAAATATGGCGCTCGATGATTTGCTGATCAGCCGACGCTCGGTTCTCTCTCCCATCGCTGTTGCACTCTCTGGAGCCGCTGGCTGTTCCGGTGTCCTCCAAGGAAGAGACGAACAGTCGGTGACTGTCTCGATGCTCGCTGCGGGAAGCTTGAACAATACACTTGAAAACGGATTGCGGCCGAGCGTGGATGTGACTGTTCAAATCGAAGCCCACGGCTCCGCTGAGGTCGCTCGACACATCGCGGAGGGACAGAAAAATCCCGATATTGTCTCGGTCGCGGATGTCACTCTTTTTGACTCACCACTCCACCCAGACTGGTTTGCCGAATTCGCGACCAACTCGATCGTCATCGCGTACAACCCCAATACCGAAGGTGGCCAACAGCTCGCCGACGCCGGAGCTGAGAATTGGTACCAACCCCTCTTGCGTGGCGATGTCGCGATCGGACGAACGGACCCGGATCTCGATCCGCTCGGATATCGAGCACTGCTCATGCTCGAACTCGCGACTGAGTACTACGGGACGGACACGGATCTACGAGAAGCAATTCCCAGTAGAAAACAGATCTATCCCGAAACACAGCTCATTAGCCAGTTTGAGATAGGGGCGATCGATGCCGCCATTGCATATCGAAACATGGCTGTTGAGAGAGGGTACGAATATATTGACCTCCCGGCGGAAATCGACTTCAGCGATCCGTCGTACAGCGATACCTACGCAACCTCCACATACGAACTCCCGAGCGGGAAGGTCATTAGAGGCGGACTCATCAGTTACGGCTCGACGATTCGCGATCAGTTGCCGTCCGTCGTCGATGTGTTCATAGAACACATAACGGGCGAGTATCTGAACGAGTTCGGATTCGTCGTTCCGGACGATTATCCCCAATTCACAGGCAATGCTCCCGACGAAGTCACGAACTGACGCGGCCGTCGAGCGTTTCGACTGGCTGTCGGTGACGTTCCTACTCGGAGCGGTGCTGCTCTGTTACTACCTCGTTCCGCTCCTCTCGCTCGTTCTCAGTCAACCGCCGGCGGTTATCATCCAGCGACTGACCAGGCCCGACGTCGTCTCGGCCGCAACCACATCACTCACGGCATCGGCTGTGAGTACGGCTATCGCGTCGCTGTTCGGATTGCCACTGGCCTACTGGATTGCCCGCGCCGATGGGAGGGTGAAAACAGTCGTGACTGCTCTAGTCGTTCTGCCACTCGTACTACCGCCGATAGTCAGCGGAATGGTGTTGCTCACCGTTGTCGGCCCGAACTCGTTTCTCGGGGAACTGGCGACAGCAAACGGAATCCAACTCACTCGGTCAGTCGCAGGAATCGTGCTGGCGCAGACGTTCGTCTCATCGCCGTTCGTCGTCGTCACGGCGAAAGCAGCCTTCGAGAGCGTCGACCGGAGCCTTGAGTACGCCTCACAGTCACTCGGGAAGAGTCGGCTGGCGACGTTTCGCCGGGTCACACTACCGCTCGCCTGGCCTGGAATCCTCGCTGGAATCACCCTCGCATTCGCTCGAGCGATCGGCGAGTTCGGCGCCACGATTATGCTCGCGTACTATCCACGGACGATGCCCGTCCAGATCTGGGTCTCGTTTACGACGCTCGGATTAGAGAACACGTTCCCTGTGGCAGTCATTCTGGTCGGAATCGCCGTCGCAACGCTTGGTATTCTGAATGTACTCGGCACGAATCCACTAGAGTAGTTAATGCTCGAATTAAACTCTCTTATCAAGACGTACGACAGCTTCGACTTTGGCCCGGTCGGGCTCACCGTCGGCAACGAAGTTCTTTCGGTCCTCGGTCCGTCCGGAAGCGGCAAGACGACATTGCTGTCGCTAATCGCGGGCATCGTCGATCCGGATGGAGGCTCCATCTCGCTGAACGGCGAACGCCTCGATGGACGTTCCCTCCAGGAGCGGCGGACAGGCCTCGTGTTTCAGGACGGAGCACTGTTCCCGCACATGACTGCCCGGAAGAACATTGGATATGCTGCAACTGACCCGGATCGGGTTACCGATCTCGCATCGCTGCTCGAGATAACGGACGTTCTGGATCGTCGGCCGCCGAGACTGTCGGGCGGCGAACAGCAACGTGTAGCGCTTGCCCGCACATTGGCGGCCGATCCTGATGCTCTACTCTTGGATGAACCACTATCGAGTCTTGATGCCCCCATTCGGCGTCGACTTCGCGGGGAGCTACATACGCTCTTCAAATCACTCGAAATTCCGGTGATCTATGTCACTCACGATCAGCGAACGGCGACGGCGCTCGGTGATCGAACTGCTATCTTTCGAGATGGAACAATTGAGCAAGTTGGATCGCCGATGAACGTTATCAACCGACCTGCGACGCGATTCGTCGCGAGATTCACCGGCAACGAGAACCTGTTCGAAGCAACAGTCGCCAAACAGAACGAAGATACCGCGCTCCTTCGAGTTGGCAATGGTTGTCTTCGGTCGGCAACGACTACGGCCGCAACTGGGACAACTGTTACTCTCTGTATCCATCCATCGCGTGTACAGGTGTATGCACCGGGCGGCGGTGTTAACACACACTGTAGGAACACGGCTTCGGGAACGATTGACCAGTGGTTAAACGAAGGGGATGAATACCGGGTGGAAATAACCCTCGACGAAGTATCAATCACACTCACTACGACGATTCGCCCACCGAATTTCGACCAATTGGACCTTGAAGCTGATTCCAGCGTTCGAGTAACGATTCCACCTGATGCGATTCATCTCATCGGTTAACATCCTCCCGCGCCTGAAGACGCGGGAATCCCACATCAACGGCTTCACGTCATCTGCCAAGCGCTGAACTCTCTGATCCCTCCCCGGCCGATGCGCGACTAGAGTTGCGCACCGACCTCATCGAACGTGACCGCAACATCGACCCGACTCCGTTCCTCTTGACGTTCTTGGCTGGGACTGATCACTCGGATGGCTCTGTTAGTGCCGTTAACGACCTCTACAAGGCCTTCACCGGTGATGGCGTCGGCTCAATCCAGCAGTGGATCACTCCCGAGCTAACCGAACTCCTCGCCGATCTCGTCAGTTACGTCAGTGTCGAGATCGGGCGAACCCAGTTATCACTCGAAGGGCGGTTCAGTCGCATCCGGGATATCTTCATCCCGGATGTACCTGTTGAGGCGGGTCCGAGCACCGCTCGGACTCGCCGCCCCGGAATCTTCCGAAGAGACGAGCCGGGTACAACCGATGCGGTTCTCGAAGCGACTCAAGCGGTTGAGTGGACAACTGCTCGAAACAATGGCCACGCAGCTGGGTTACTCGTCTGAGAGCGTCGGGCTGGTGATCCTGGAAGGGACGATCGATCCGAACGTGGGTCGCCACGCGCTGACCGAGCGCGTGGCGTACGGCACTGTCGATCCGAACCAGACCAATGATGGTGAGCTGGCGACGATCCGGCCTGGCGGGCTCAGCCAAGCCGGGAACGCCAACACCGAGTGGCACCCCTCTCGATCAGCGATTTCGTTATGCAGTTCACTGCTTCTGCTCGTCGCACAAGCGACGTTTCGCCGTTCCCGGTCCTACTGCGAGTTGTATCTCGCACTGGAGGAACGCTCACTTCAGTCGAACTGCTGGGCTGAAGGGTGGTCCGGAGCGAAAGCGATAACGGGAGGTCCGCGGTAGCCATATCCGCTGCGTTCGCTTCCCCATCTTGTCGTTAGAGTGGGCGGATGTCCACGCTTCCGGCGATTCCATCATACCGTCCAGCGATACTAACTCCGATGCTATCACGTTTCTCATACTTCTGATATCGTTATTCCGCGGACATCAGCCCGATCCGGTTGCCCTCAGTGTCTCTGACGAACGCGAAGTAGCCCCCCGCATCGGAATCCTGTTTCTCTACGAGAACTTCGCCACCGGCAACCCCAACCGCGGAGAGCGCGTCGTTCAGATCGCGTTCGACGGCCAGATAAACGATCGTCCCGCTGTCGTCGTCGGGTGTATAGGAAATCGTCGTTTCGCTGTTATCGGGGGTGTAGCTGTCGATCTGTGCGATTGCACCGCCGATTTCTCCCTCTTCAGTTCGAATGATTCCGTATCTACCCTCTGTTTCTTCTCCGTCATCGTATTCGTCTATCTCACGGTCCAATACCATTGAGTAGAACTCAACAGCTCTGTCGTACTCGGTGACTGGAATTTCGAACCAGTTGATTGCGTGTGTCATGGTGAGATCTGTTTGAGGAATGGTACCTCTCCTCTAGTGAAGGCGCTGACAGTAGATATAGACGCGCCAAGCAGGCGTAAGTGAACATGCTCTACTAGTCGCTGTCAGCGACTATCGGTTGATCGATACATCGACACCGGTCGCAGTCCAAACAGGGCGAGAATCCCGTGCGTATATTCGTCAGCGGGGATGGGGTATCCAGTGGGTGGTGCCGGCCGTCAGTCGGTCGTCGCAGCTCTGGCCTCTTGGGTGGAACTGACGGCCTGGAGCTTACCGATCCGCCAGCGGAGGACGAGAACCGTGACAAGCCCGACGACGAGGGTGACATTCATAATGTACAGTGCATTCGTGTAGCTTCCAGTCGATTCGAGAACGAACGAGGCGAGTTGTGGGCCGACTACACCGGCGATACTCCACGCAGTAAGCGCATAGCCGTGGATCGCACTGACCTCATCCGTCCCGAAGAGGTCACTAAGATATGCTGGGAGGCAAGCGAACCCGCCGCCATAGCACGTGATGACGAGGAATATGACCGATGCGAGGATCCAGACGCCTGCGAGCTGTGGCATGACGAAGAAGGCGGCGATCTGGATGATCATGAACGCCAAGTAGGTGGTCGTCCGGCCGATGTAGTCCGACAGCGTGGACCAGAAGATGCGACCTCCACCGTTGAAAACGCCGATGTAACCAGTGATGAACGCAGCCGTCGTGGCGGTCGCGCCCCCGATCTGCTGGAGCATCGGTGACGCGAACGCGAGCAGCATAATGCCCGCAGAGACGTTGATGAAGATGATGAGCCACACCATCCAGAAGCGCGGTGATGTGCGCGCTTCCCTCGCGGTAAGGTTCTCGAGTCCCAACAGCGCGCTCGTCGCTTTCTCATGTGCGTCCTCTTCGTCCTGCATCCCTTCGGGAAGCCAGTCATCCTTGGGCTTGGCGAGGTAGCTTGCGCCGATCACCATCAGGACGAAATACAAGCTACCGAGCGCGTAGAATGCCATCGCGACGCCGTAGTTCTGCAGTAAGAAGTTCCCAAGTGGGCCAGTCAGCAATGCGCCGGCACCGAAGCCCATGACCGCGAGGCCCGTTGCCATCCCACGCCGATCGGGGAACCACTCGACGAGTGTTCCGATCGGGGAAATGTAGCCTAGACCGATACCCATTCCGCTGAGGACACCGAAAGTAGCGAGGAACATCGGGAGACTCCCGAGTTGGATGCTGACCCCCGATCCCACCATTCCGAGTCCGAACAGGACTCCCGCGGCCAGCCCTGATTTCCGCGGGCCGTACTTCTCTACGTATTTTCCGAGGAAAGCTGCTGTGATTCCGAGTACGAAAATTGCGATGGAGAACGCGAGTGTTACGCTCGATGTACTCCAGCCCTGGGTCTCGTTCAAGGGGATTTGGTAGATACTGTACGCGTAGATACTGCCGATCGACAAGTGGATTGCGACGGCCGACGCTGCGATCAACCACCGGTTCTTGGTTGCTTCTACGGCTGACATCATCTATCATGGTAAACTAGTGGGCAGATAAAGGCCTGTTTAACATAAATGGTTGTCCTCTTCCAAAAGATATATAAGAAGAAGTTATTTGTAAAACCAATCTGGTTACAGAAGGGTGCTTTTCTACCCGGCAATTTATTTCACTGGGAATCTATACCACAGAGAGAAGATAGCAAATGACAGCTATCACGACAACCGACGGACCAGTTATCCGAATTTCCAATTTCGACCCGGAACGGGACCTTTCGGGATCGACCACCGACACCGATAGTACAGTCGCGAGAGTAGGGTCGACGGGGATATCGGCAGTTGAACCGCTCGTTACGGTGACTCGTGGGGACCAAACCGCGTTCTATTTGCAATGCTCATCCGAGCGCGTAGCGGAGGTCGTTTCGAGTGTCGACGAGACAGACGACATCGCAGCTTCGGACCCGGACACCGTTGTCGACCACCAGCCGGACAGGACGCGCTTCCCGAGTACTCGGTTGCCGGGCTTGAGCACTGGTGTTCGCGGTGTGTTGGGCGCCTGCGGGTGGCGTCGGCCAACGAGCCCAGCGGATCACGAGGCAGCGGACGGATTTAACGAACTGGACCCGCGAGCGGTACTAGCTATTGGGGCAACTCTCCGCGGGAGGGGCTGGGGTGATCTCTGTCACGATGACCCTCTTGCTGAGACGTGGAAAGCTGTTCGTGGCGTCGACGGTGAGAAGGTCGTTGTTGTGAATGCGCATGGAAACGCCGCAGACACTCTCCTGCTCGCTAGCGCTCCCTTCGAAGTTCTTGAAGGAGCGGTTGCCGTCGCTCATACTGTTGACGCTGATCAGGTTGTCATCTACGCGTCTGCCGATGACGAACATGCTGTTTGGACGGTTCGAGAGGCGGTGAAGAACTACCCCGACTTGACAGCCGAGGTCGACGTAGTTACTGGTCCCGCGGAGTACCGGGCGGCTGAACCGACGATGGCGATCGAAGCGATCGAAGGGAACCATCGACTGGAAGCGCGCGTCAATCCGCCAAGTCTGAACGAAGTCGGGCTTCACGGTCAGCCGGCACTCGTCCACACCCCTCGAACATTCGCGCATCTCGCAGTCGGGCTCCGAGAAGGGGATGTTCGAGACACACGGGTGGTGACCGTGACGGGTGATGTCACGAGCCCAGCGACAGTCGAAGTACCGGAAACGGAGACGTTGGACGCTGTTGTTGACGCGGTCGACATAACGGGCGAATTCAAAGCAGCGTACGTCGGGGGCCGGTTCGGTGGCGTCAGCGGCGACCTCGATATCGGTGTCGGTCCGGAGGCGTTGGCGGATGCAGACCTCGGTACTGAAGGAGCCGTCCACGTACTCACGGACGATCGCTGTGTCGTCGAGTTCGTCGGACAACGAACGCAGTTTGCAGCCGAGGAGAACTGCGGTCGGTGTGTCCCGTGTCGTGAAGGAACGACACAGCTCGCGGATCTCCTCCGAGACGTGTACGACGGGGAGTATAATCCGGACGGCATAGCGGAATTAGCCGAGGTAATGGCTACCTCGAGTATCTGTGCATTCGGGGTGCAGGCGGGACGGCCGGCCCGGACGGCAGTCACAGAATTCGAATCAGAGTTCAAGGCCCACGCGAAGGGGCAGTGCCCGGCTGGCAGCTGCCTCGAAACACTGGAGACGTAATCACATGAGTTCAGAACAGCAGGAGCACGTCAGTGTACCGCCGCTAACAGAGGAAATCGCACCGGGAACCGCATCCGATCCACCAGTCGGCAGCGATGCGCCTGCGACAGTGACCGTCGACGGGACCGACGTATCGGTCAGCGTCGGGGCGACATTGCTTGACGCCGTTGAGGCGGTCGAAACCGACGAGTACGTCCCCGCACTCTGTCACTACGGCCGCGAAGGGATCGGCCCGCGAAGCGAGTGTCGAACCTGCATGGTCGACACCGACGAATACGGCGTCGTGCCGGCGTGTAGCTTCCCAGCGGAGGACGGCTTGACGATCCGGACTGATGCGGAAGACGCTTCGCAGGCACGAGACGTGAACCTCGATCTCGTCCTGTCGAACCACAACCTGCGGTGTACGACCTGTGGAAAGAACGGGCGCTGCGAACTTCAGGACGCCGCCATCGAACAGGAGATCGAGGAACCGCGTTACGGAGTGCTCGACGACCGTGACGAGTACGAACCGCTCGACGACTCTTCATCGTTCATCCAGATCGACCGTAACAAGTGTATCCTCTGTAACCGCTGTGTCGAAGCCTGTAACGACGTTCAGGTCGAAGGCGTCCTTCGAATGGAAGGCTCCGGACAGGACACGCGCATCGGCTTCCAGAACGACGCCGAGACGATGGAGGACTCGACATGTGTCTCCTGCGGTCACTGCGCAACCGTCTGTCCGACCGGCGCACTCGTCGAGAAGGGGATCGAGGACGCGACGACGATTCCCCTGCCCGGTTTCACCCAGAAAAACAGCATCGGGAAGACCGACGAAAACTCCGGAACAGTTAAAGGTCCCATGACACCGAAAAAGCGAGCGGAACGAACAACGACGGACGAAACACACGCGAAGGCTGACGACGAGACAGGTGGGACAGCGGCCTGGGAAGACGCAAGGGAGAGTGATTGGCCATGAACGACAACGAACTGGACGGCGTCGCGAGATACATGCAACAGGCCAAAGAGCAAGCTCTCGAGAACGTCGAACACGTTGCCGAGGGCGTCGCAGCCGAGACCCTCTCGGAAGGAAAACTGTTCGAGATCGCCCAGTCAGTCGGTGATAAGCGTCTAGAGGAGTTGAACGTCGCTGACACGACCTGCGGGTACTGCGCAGTCGGCTGTCGGTTCGATCTCTACTCTGATGGCGAGGAGATTCTGGCGGCACGCCCGACGGACGAGGAAGACGCGCCGGTCAACGGAATCTCGACCTGTGTGAAGGGGAAGTTCGGCTACGACTTCGTCAATTCCGACGACCGACTGACGACGCCGCTCGTCCGTGATGAGAACGGCGAGTTCCGCGAAGCGTCGTGGGACGAGGCGCTCTCCCGTGTGGTCGACGGGCTCGGTTCCATCACGGAGAACCACGGCGGCGAGGCACTATCGGTGATCGCCTCGTCGAAGGCGACCAACGAGGAGAACTACCTGATTGGGAAGTTCGCACGGCAGGTACTCGGGACCAACAGCGTCGACAACTGTAATCGCCTCTGTCACTCCTCGACGGTGGCCGGACTCGCACAAACGTACGGCTACGGCGCGGCGTCGATCAGCACCGATGACCTCGGAATCGCCGACTGCATCCTCTTGACGGGGTCGAACACGACGGAAGCCCACCCAGTCCTCGCGACCCGGATCAAACAGAACGTCCGGGAGGGTGCCGACCTCCTCGTCTTCGATCCGCGGGAGGTCCAGATCGCCGAGTACGCGACACAATACAGTCGGGTCAAACCCGGATACGACGCCGTCTGGATAAACGGCATCATCCGCCACATCATCAATAACGACCTCTACGATGAAGAGTTCGTGAGAGAACGAGTGACCGGCTATGAGCCCGAAGGTGCGGTCGACCACGACTCGGCCGACGACCGCGAGCAGAGAGTCGACGAGCGTGAGACGGGCTTCGAGGCCGTGAGAGCTGCCGTTCAGGAATTCACTCCCGAAGTCGTCGAGGAGGTCACCGGCATCCCGCACGAAGAGATAGTCTCGGCGGCCGAGACCATCGCCGAGGCGGACGCCTGCGTGTTCGGGTGGACGCTCGGCCTCACCGAACACTCCCACGGGACGGAGAACGTCATCGCGATGGCGAACCTCGCGGCTATCACCGGCAATCTCGGGAAGCCCGGCGCGGGCGTCTCACCGTTCCGCGGGCAGAACAACGTCCAGGGCGGCGGCGGCGACATGGGACCGCTCCCCGACAACTTCTCCGGGTATCAGGACATCGCCGACGACGACGTTCGAGCGAAGTTCGAAGACGCCTGGGACTGCGACATCTCCGAAGAGTACGGCTACTACACGACCCAGATGTTCCTCGCGGCGGACAACGATGACATCCGTGGGATGTACATCATCGGCGAGAACGCGGCGCTCTCGGAACCTGGGGTCAACCACGCCGAAGGCGTGCTGGAGGACCTAGAGTTCCTCGTCGTTCAAGATCTGTTCGTGAACGAAACCGCCCAGTACGCCGACGTCGTCCTTCCCGCATGTTCGTTCGTCGAGAAGACGGGTACGTTCACGAACACGGACAGGACCGTTCAGATGGTCAAGGAAGTGATGGAACCCAAGGGCGACTCCCGCCCGGACTGGGAGATCCTGCAGGACCTCGCGAACCGCATGGGACGAGCGTGGGACTACGATTCGACCGCGGAGATAATGGAGGAGGTAAACTCGCTGACGCCGCTGTACGGTGGCGTGACCCACGACCGCGTCGAGGCCGAAGGTGGCCTCCAGTGGCCCTGCTGGGACGAGGACCATCCCGGGACCGAACGCCTCTACGAAGAGCAGTTCAACACCGACAACGGCAAGGCGAACCTCCTCGGAATCGGCTACAGCGAACCCGCGGAGACGCCGGACGAAGAGTACCCGTTCACGCTCACCACCGGACGCGTCCTCTACCAGTATCACACGGGTACGATGACCCACCGCGAGGAGGGCATTATGCAGTACACGCCCAGCGACTTTATCGAGATCCATCCCAATACGGCCCGGAATCACGGCATCGAGAGCGGTGACATGGTCGAGGTTGAGTCCCGACGCGGAGAGATTGTCGTCCCGGCTCAAGTGACTGACCGCGTCGGCGCGGAGAACGTCTTCGTGCCGATACACTTCGCCGAGAGCGCCGTGAACCGTTTGACCGACGAGGAGCACCTCGACCCTGAAGCGGCGACGCCGGAGTTCAAGGTATCAGCCGTCCGTATCGGCCCCTACGAAGGGGAGTCTGAACCGATTCAGACTGCCGATATTGAAGCCAGTACGGGGGATGACTGATATGGCGAAGCGACAAGAGTCCTACCCCGAAGCGGCGACCAACGGGGCACAGAAGACAGCGGTGACCGACAATAGTGAAGCACTACAGGAGGCGTTGGCGGCTCACGGCGAGGAACTCGCCGACTTCGTCGAGGGGGTCGATGAGTTGGACGATGCGCTCACAACGGCGATTTTGATCGCTGCCAGTGCCGATACAGCCGAACTCGATCACATCACGTCCTCGGCAGCCAATCTGATCGAGGCGGTCGACAGCCTCTCGACTGAAGAAGCGACCGAACTAGCGGCCGAACTCGGTGACAACGCTGACGATCTGTCGGCCTCGCTCGACTTGATCCTCGGCCTCCAGCGCGAGGGGCATCTCGAGGGCTTCGTGACTGTTGCAACCGCCTTTGGGGAGTCGTTCTCTGCAGCGGAGATCGAAAAGCTGTCGACGATGCTCGAAGAGAACGGCACCAAGACTGTCGAGGCGCTCGACGTTGTTCTCGCCCTCCAGCAGGAAGGACACCTCGATGACCTCCTCGAACTCGCCAAGACGCTTTCCGTTCTCGAAATTGACGGGGACGCTGCCGAGGGATTAAACACCCTCCTCGGCGCCGTCGGAGCGGCACAGCGGGGGTCGAAACCTGTCGGACTCGTCGGTCTCTTCGGTCAACTCAGAAACAGCGACGTTCGCGCCGGCCTCGGGTACATCGTCACAGTCCTGAAAGCCCTCGGCCGCCAACTGAGGGCCCGATAACACAGTGCCAGATCAAACGCCGGACGACTCGAAAACGATCTGTCCGCTCTGTGGTGTCGGGTGTCGCTTGAAACCTGGGGTCGACGAAACGCACGCCCGGGGAGTCGCCGGATCGGCGAATCCGAACGGACGGCTCTGCCGGAAAGGCATCAGTGCATTTGATAGCACGGACGACGACCGTCTCACGAACCCATTGATTCGCCAGAACGGCGACCTACAATCCGTCTCGTGGGCTACTGCCTACGATCACATCGTTGAGCGGTTCGAGGCGATACTGGATACATACGGGTCCGACGCGCTGGCGTTTCTCGGTGCGCCCCACTGTACTAACGAGGAGAACTACCTCCTACAGAAACTTGCGCGAATGCTCGGAACGAACAACGTCGATAACCGCGCACGGCTCTGTCATGTCTCAACCACCCGGATACTCACCGACCGGATCGGTTGGCCGGCGACGACTAATAGTCTCGCTGAGCTACTGGACGCGGACGTTATTATCGTCGCGGGTGCCAATCCTGCTGAACGTCAACCCATCGCATTCAATAGCTTCATCAGACCAGCAGTCAATGAGGGCGCCACGCTCGTCCACATCGATCCCGTCGGGAATCGGACGACACGCTTGGCCGACAGACACGTGAAGCCGAGACCGGGAATGGATGCGCTGGTATTTGACCTCTTGAGTTCCAAGATAGTTGCCAATGAGACAGGCGTTGATCGGACGTTCGTCGACAACCGAACACGTGGGTTCGACCGGTTCGAAACGTCTATAACCGATATAAAATACGGCGAGACGCTCTCGGTCTCGGGGGTTGCGGAGGAGTCCATAGAAGCGGTATCGGATTATCTCACAGACGCCGACCGAGTTGCGGCGCTCGTCGGGACTGGTATCGAGCGTTCCTCCGGTGAAACGAAGGCGCCGGAGGCGCTACTTAATTTGCTCTTATTGACGGGTAATATTGGCTGTCACGGAGCCGGATTGTACGTGCTTCGTGGCCTCGCCAACGAACAGGGAGCGACGGATGCTGGCTGTGTTCCCGACAGACTCCCCGGTCATCAACCGGTAACCGATCCAAGGGCGCGGGCGCGGATCGCATCGGAATGGGGCATTGATCCCCCCTCCAGTCCGGGAAAGACGGCAAAAGAATTGCTCGCTTCGTTCGGCAGTGACGTTCACGGCGCGCTTGCTGTCGGTGAGAATCCTGCAATTTCGAAACGCGACCCGGACTGGGTTCGTCAGCGTTTGAACGCACTCGATGTGCTCGTTGTCGTTGATCTTGTGCCAAACGAGACGACTCGCCACGCTGATGTCGTTCTCCCAGCCTCAACCGGGACCGAGAAAGCAGGGACATTCACTAACCTTGAACGACGCATTCAGCGGATTCAACGGACAAGAACGCCACCTGAACAGGCACGGTCAGACTTCACGATACTAACGGATCTTGGGATGCAATTGACTGAACGGCCGAACGAATTTGAATACTCCCGTGTCTCGGAAGTATTTGACGAACTAAGCCGAGTCGCCCCGACCCATGCGGGGTTATCTCACAGCGAAATTGGACGTGTGGGGTGCCAGTGGCCTCTCGATGATGATGGTTTCCTCTATCGTGAGACCTTCGAGACTGTGGACGGACGCGCACAGTTTGGTTCGGTACAACCGCTTGTCGAGCGCGGGCCCGATAACGGGTTCCGGTTAGTGACGGGCGGGCGCAAGAGTAATTCACACAATGATAAGTATACGGCTGACCGAACGCTTCGAATTAACCCCACTGACGCGGACGAGCGAGGGATTACTGCTGACGAGGGTATCGTCGTTTCAAGTGAGGATATTTCCATCCAAACAACTGCCAAACACGACGACAGTATCCGTCAGGGCACCGTCTATTTGCCCGCGGACGTGGCTGACCCGTTCCTTCGACGCGAAGCGGCAACCGTCTCATTGACATCCTCCCCGCGCTGACGCGCGAGGATTCCTTCGTGGGGAGTCGTGCCGATGGGCGCGCGTGACGACGTCAGCCCGTTTGGACTCCCCCGCTTGTGGCTCCGCACACGCCCGGTCGCCCGAACCGCGAGAGGGGCGCCCGTCCGAACGGGTGCGTTCGAATCCGTCCTTCCGACGGGCCCGACACGGGCCGTGCCATCGATCGGACTCCACCGACACGCGTCGGCGGAGTGGGCAGCCGCGAACGGGGCGTTTTGGTATGCTGTCGCCTACGGTACGACGTGGGCGACCTGTAGATTGCGGTTATAGCCCTGTTGTCGCGCGTATCCCCGCCCTGAAGGGCGAGACATTGCGCTTGAAATTCCGTAAGCAATCTCTTTTACCGGGACCCCCCCCTCGTTCACTTCGCTCACTCGGTCGAGCCCCGGCAAAACCCGTTGATGGCAAAAAACCGCCGTCGAGGGGCTTCACCCCGCTCCGGTGGTAAACCGCTCGCGTTGCTCGCGGATACTCGTTTACCGCCCACCGTTCAATAAGCGGCTGTCGTGAGCAGTAGTTTCACGAGGGTTACTGCGCGAAGAAGGGGATTTCAACGGAGTCAACGGGGATTTTCTGTACCGGTGAGGCTATTATGTATCTTCTATCATCACTTCAGTCGCCTTGATCACCGCATTCACGTCGTCGCCTTCAGTGAGTCCGAGACGGTCCACGGAATTCTTCGTAATCACCGCTGTTACAACTTCTCCTCCATCCGTTTCGATTTCTACTTCGGCGACGATACCGTCTGTTTCGACCGACTGGATAGCCCCCTCGAGTCGGTTGCGAGCGCTGATTGCCATATCAGTTCCTCCCCGAGGAAAATATATAATCCTGTACAGGCAAGGGCAACGACGCGGATCGCTCATCGGAAAGTGTCGTCGAAACCGCTATCGATCCCGACGATACCGATCGAACTCACTCTTGGTGTCGCAAATCAGTGATCGTATCGATGTCTACGAGGACGCCGGGATCGCCGGTCTCGATGAGAGCACTATCGTCGCTCTCTGCTAGTACGGGGAGACCCCCGACGTCACCCGTGACGTCGAGAAGGGCATCGAAGTGACTGCGATCGAATAGTACCGGGTTCCCACGGTGGCCGTCGTAGGCAGCTGCCAGCGCTGTCCCCAGCTCTGCTCGATACGCGTCGACGAGGAGTTGGACGGTGCTCGAATCGACGGTCGGCATGTCTCCGGGAAGAAACACTACCGCGTCCGTCTCCGGCGTTCCGACGGCGCGGATCGCCGCCTCGACGGACGTCGACAGCCCCTCCTCGTAGCTCGGATTGCTGATGGTCCGCGCGTTGACTCCGGAGAGAGCGGTACGCACTGCCTCCGCTTCGTATCCGAGTATGACGATGACCTCCGAGAGGGCCGCGTCTACGAGCGTTCGCGACGCGTGCCGGATCAGCGGCTCGCCGTCGAGTTCGGCAAGTAGCTTGTTCGCCGACCCGAACCGCGAACTCGTTCCACCGGCGAGGACGACGCCGACGATCGTCGACTCGAGGGGATCGGTTCTCTCGAGCGCGTCAGCGATTGCGTCGGCCCCATAGCAGGGAAAGTCGTCCGGGATCATTACGTATCGTGTGGTCACGCCGACCGAAATCGCGATGGGTGTCGGATTGACGATCGGCTGGCCGTACGACTCGTACGTGGATCGCGTACAAATATCCCCGTATGATCGTACTATCGTCGGCGTTCGCCCATGTCGAAAACCATCGGCGGCCGACTCGGCCGCAGGCTGTTGCTTCTGAGTTCAGTCTTGGAAAAACTCTCTGAAGATTCGAACGTCGAGTAGTCCGTTCTCGCAATGGAGAGCTGGTCCCGCCACGAATCGCCGTCTCGACGTCGCTCAAAGGGTACGATCGCTGCGCCGGCGTTTGGGAGACCGCACCCTGCTTCTCACAGGTGAACGCGATCGCCTGTAGCGTCGTATCGATTGCAAATCGGTTACACTTCCGCAACGTCTTAACCGATTCTAGTTACGAAATGGACCATCTACCGCCGAGATGCAAAGTATTATGGTTATGCGCATTGCCGAACCACGTCAAAGACTGGCACGCGCCAGTCGGTATCAATATGAAATTCAATGGGACGTTCGAACTTGAGGAGACGACCGTCGACGAGGTGTGGCTCGCGTTATCGGATCCGGTGTTAGTCGAGCAGTCGTTACCGGGATGTGAGTTTCTGGTACGCGTCGACGATACCGACGTCGACTTCGACGAATTGCGCGACGAAGCGACCGATCGGCAGGTCGAACCGACCGCCGACCCGGAGGCCATCGCCGAACGCGCGTTCGAGGAGGGGGGCCATTACGCGGCGCTGATGCAGATCGGCGTCGGGCCAGTGAATCCGACGTTCGAGACGGTCGTGACGATCGATCACCGCGAGTACCCGGAGATGTCCGCTGTTGGCGAGGGGTCGTCGAGTAACAGCTCCTTCGAAATGTCGTCGGGGATGACCCTCTCTGAGACCGACGGCGGGGTCGCCGTCGAGTGGGAGACCGAAGCCGACGTGTTCGGGAAGATCGCTCAGATGGGCCAACGCGTCGTCAATCCGGTCGCGAACCGGGTGGTCAAACGGTTCTTCTCGTCGGTACAGGATCAACTCCGTGAGCGGCAACTTGCCGCCGAAGGCGACGCATCGGCCGATGAATCGGACCCGACCGAGAGTGACCGAGGACTGGTCGACAGAGTACTCGGCCGGTCGGGAAGCGACGCGAGCGACTCGTAAGTTATGACTGAACACGATATCACGCTGACGGTCAACGGAACGGAACACGAACTCACGGTCGAGCCGCGGACGCTCCTGGTTCACGCGATCCGAGACGAACTCGGCTACACCGGGACGAACGTCGGTTGCGAGAGCAGCCTCTGTGGCGCATGTACGGTCCACCTCGACAATGACGCGGTCAAGTCCTGTACGGTCTTGGCAGTACAGGCCGACGGCGCGACGATCGAGACGGTCGAAGGGCTAGCCGAGGATGGAGAGTTTCACCCCATTCAGGGTGGATTCCAGGAGGAGCACGGACTCCAGTGTGGGTACTGCACTCCCGGGATGATGATGGCGGCGACCGATCTCCTCGAGGAGAATCCCGACCCCAGTCGCGAGGAGATCCGCGAGGGGTTGGAGGGGAACCTCTGTCGGTGTACGGGCTACCAGAACATCGTCAACGCCGTCGAGAACGCGGCCGACGAGATGCACGCCGGCGCCGTCGCCGACGGCGGTTGTAGGGCTGGCGACTCCCAATGTAGTTCCAGCGCCAGCGAAGGCGAGGTGCGCTGGCCGACCGACGGAGGTGACGCGGAATGAGCATCGAGTCGATCGATCCGGACGAAGTCGACGCTGCCGACATCCTCGGATCGGCCATCGAACGCCGGGAGGATCCCGCGCTGATCACCGGCGACGCCGAGTACACCGACGACATCCAGCTGCAGGGGATGGTCCATATGGCGATCCTCCGGAGTCAGCACGGCCACGCGAAGCTCGAGAATGTCGACACGAGCGAGGCCGAGGCGATGGACGGCGTCGTCGGCGTCTACACCCACGACGACCTCCACCGCGAGGACACGCCCGGCGGCGGCTCGTACTCACTGCCCGTCGGCTGGCTGCTCGACAGTCTCCGACAGGTCGACCATCCGATACTGGCCGACGACCGAGTCCGGTATCAGGGCGATGCGATCGCGGTCGTCGTCGCCGAGGATCAGTACCTCGCCCACGACGCGGTCGACGCCATCGACGTCGACTACGGGCGACTCGACGCCGTGACCGACCCGGTCGACGCTCTCGAAGACGACGCGACCGAACTCCACGACGACGCCGAAGGCAACGTCGCCTTCGACTGGGAGATCGGCGACGCCGAGCGGACCGAGGAGGCGTTCGAATCGGCCGCACACACCGCGAGCATCGACCTCGAGAACCAGTTGCTCATCCCGAACGCGATGGAACCGCGGGCCGCGGTCGCCGACTACAGTCCCGGGACGGACGAACTCGACGTGTTCATGACCTCCCAGAATCCCCATCTGCACCGCCTGCTCATGTCGGGGGTGATCGGGCATCCGGAGCATAAACTGCGGATCAAAGCCCCGGAGGTCGGCGGCGGGTTCGGGAGCAAGATCCACCACTACGCCGACGAGGCGCTGGTGGCGTGGGTCGCCAAACACCTCGAGCGACCGGTCAAGTGGACCGCCACCCGCACGGAAACGTACAAGACCGACGCGCAGGGCCGCGGGCACGTGACGACGGCCGACCTCGCGATGGACGAGGACGGCGACGTTATCGGTCTCCGAGTCGACACGAAAGCGAACCTCGGCGCGTATCTCTCGACGTTCGCTCCCGCCGTTCCGACGTACCTCTACGGGACACTGCTCTCGGGGCAGTACGACATCCCGGCGATCCACTGTTCGGTGAGGGGCGCGTTCACGAACGTGCCGCCGGTCGACGCCTATCGGGGCGCCGGCCGTCCGGAGGCGTCGTTCGTGATCGAACGACTGGCGAAGCTCGGCGCCGAGGAGATGGGAATGGACCCCGCCGAGTTCAGGCGGCGGAACTTCGTCCCCGAGGACGCGTTCCCCTACGAGACGCAAGTCGCCGTCGTCTACGACAGCGGCGATTACGAGAAGACGCTCGACAAGGCCCTCGAGATGGCCGACTACGAGTCGTTCCGCGAGCGGCAGGAAGCAGCCCGCGAAGACGGTCGATACCTCGGTATCGGCTTCTCCTGTTACATCGAGGCCTGCGGTTTAGCGCCGTCGGAACTCGCCGGCCAGCTCGGTGCACAGGCCGGGCTCTGGGAGTCAAGTCTCGTCCGGTTTCATCCCTCCGGGACGGTCACGGCTTTCTGCGGCACGTCGGGTCACGGGCAGGGACACGCGACGACGTACGCACAGATCGTCGCGAACGAACTCGGCATCCCCTACGAGGACGTCGAGGTCGTCGAGGGTGATACGGACGAAATCCCACACGGAATGGGGACGTACGGCTCTCGATCGGCGGCGGTCGGCGGGAGTTCGCTGGTCAAGAGTTCACAGAAACTCGTCGACAAGGCCCGCGAGATCGCGTCTCACCAGCTCGAGGCCGATCCCGCGGACATCGAGTTCGAGGGCGGCGAGTTCCGAGTCGCGGGCGCGCCCGACCGATCGATAGGCATCAAGGCGGTCGCTGAGCAGTCCTATCTCGCTCACGACATTCCCGACGACATGGAGCCTGGACTCGAGGCCACGTCGTTCTACGACCCGGACAACTTCGTGTTCCCGTTCGGAACCCACGTCGCAGTCGTAGAGGTCGACCCGAAGTCGGGAGAGATCGAGTTCGATCAGTACGTCGCCGTCGACGACGTCGGCAACCAGATTAACCCCAAGATCGTCGAGGGGCAGGTCCACGGCGGTGTCGCCCAGGGCGTCGGCCAAGCGCTCTACGAGGGCGCGGAGTACGACTCGAACGCACAGCTCTTGACGGGATCGATGCAAGATTACGCCGTCCCGAAGGCGATGCATATCCCGGAGATGGAAACAGGCTCGACCGTTACGGAGAGTCCGCACAATCCGCTCGGCGTCAAGGGAGTCGGCGAAGCCGGAACGATCGCGGCCCCGCAGGCCGTCGTAAACGCGGTCACGGACGCCCTCGAGCCGTTCGGCGTCGACCACGTGAAGATGCCGATGACGGCTGAACGAATCTGGAACGCCGTCGACGGTCGAACCGAACCCGAGACCGAGACGCCGGCCGCTGCCGCGGACGGCGGGACCGCTGACTCGGAGGTCGGCGGCGCCGACGAGACTGACGACCCCGACACCGCTGCCGACGGCACCGGAGGTGATTCGTAATGTACCCCGACGAGTTCGACTACTACGAGGCGACGACGGTCGAGGAAGCGATCGACCTGCTCGAGGAGAACGCGATGGAAGAGACGGAGCTGCTGGCCGGCGGTCACAGTCTGCTCCCGGCGATGAAGACCGGGCTCTCGAGTCCCGACGTCCTGATCGACATCGGCGAGGTCGACGACCTCCACGGGGTCGCCGTCGACGACGAGACGCTCACGATCGGCGCGATGAACCGCTACAGCGACGTCCTCGGATCCGAAGACGCTCGCGAGCACGCGCCGGCGCTGACCGCCGCGGTCGAACGGGTGGGCGATCGACAGGTCCGAAACCGCGGCACGATCGGCGGTAACCTCGCGCACGCGGATCCGGCCTCCGATCTCCCCGGCGCCGCGCTGGTCTCCGATGCGACGCTGGTCGTGCAGGGCCCCGACGGCGAGCGATCGATCCCCGCTGACGAGTTCTATTACGGGATGTACGCCACGGACCTCGGCCCCGCCGAACTCCTCACCCGGATCGAGGTCCCCTCGGCGACGGACGCCATCGGCACCTACGCGAAGAAGCCGAGTCCGTCCTCGGGGTACGCGATGGTCGGCGTCGCGGCCCTGCTGACGGTCGACGACGGAACTGTCGCATCGGCCAAAATCGGTGCGAACGGCGCGATGGATCACGGGGTTCGCCTCGAGCCAGTCGAGGAGTCCCTGATCGGTGAGTCGCTCGACGAGGAGACGATCGCGACGGCCGCCGGTCATGCGACCGACGACCTCGATACGGCGCTCATGATGGACGACCTGCAGGCGTCGGGCGAATTTCGCGCCCAACTGCTCGAGGTGTACACCGAGCGCGCACTCGAAGCGTCGATCGACCGGATCTCCGCACCCGCGGCTGCGGACTGACCGAGCGTGAACGGGAACGAGAACGCGCTTCGCGACGGATCGAACGTCGAACGAACCGGCGAACCCACCCTACCTACATGACGGACGAACCACCCGCGACGTTCGCAGACCTGACGGAGTCCGACGTCCGGTCAGCGTTCGCGGCGGAGGACTACGTCGCCGAAGACGAGATCGTCACTACCGTACTCCTGGCGCTGCGATTGGGAAAGCCGCTGCTGGTCGAGGGAGAGCCGGGTGCCGGGAAGACGGAACTCGCGAAGGTGTTGGCGTCGACCCTCGGGAGCGAACTGATACGGCTGCAGTGTTACGAGGGTTTGACCGCCGAACACGCGCTCTACGAGTGGAACTACACGAAACAGTTGCTCGCGGTTCAGCGAGGGGATGATCCTGAATCGTCGGTGTTCTCCGAGGAATACCTGCTCGAACGACCGCTCCTACGAGCACTTCATAGCGATGCCGATCGGCCGCCGGTCCTGCTGGTCGACGAGGTCGACCGCGCCGACGACGAGTTCGAGGCGCTGTTGCTCGAAGTGCTCTCGGACTTTCAGGTGTCGGTCCCGGAACTGGGGACGATCTCGGCCGACCGGCCGCCGATCGTGATCGTCACGTCAAACCAAACGCGAGCGTTGAGCGACGCGCTCAAGCGCCGCTGTCTGTACCTGTATGTCGAACCACCGTCCCTCGAGAAGGAGACTGCCATTCTCCGCCGGAAGGTACCGCAATTGGACGATACCGTCGCCACGGACCTCTGTGCGATCGCCGCTCGTCTCCGCGAGGAACCGCTGCGAAAACCGCCCGGCGCGGCCGAAACCATCGACTGGGCTCGAGCGATCGCCTCGCTGCGCGACGACGGCGACGGGACGCTCGAGCGGGAAACGATTCGAAACACGCTCGGCTGTCTGCTGAAAGCGGGTGAGGACATCAAACGGATCGACGACGCCCTCATAACGGAACTGCTCGAGGCCGCCGAGCGAGCGGGAGGTGACGCGTGAGCGAGCGTGCGGACGAGACCGACGTGGACATCCACGACCACGTCCGGACGGAACTCGTCCGATTCGTCCGTGAACTCCGCCGTAGCGGCGCTACCGTCCCGGCCAACGCCGGAACGACCGCAGCCAGGGCGATCGTCGAAGTCGGACTCGAAGATCGCGGCCGCGTTCGAACGGCGTTGCGGGCCAGTCTCCTCACCGACGACGAGGATTTCGACGCGTTCGACCGGTTGTTCGAGACGTTCTGGCGTCGGCTCACGAGGGGCCTCGAGGACGGACGACCGTCCGCTCCGATCGACGACGGACTCGAGGCTGCCCTCGAGTCGCCCGGTGATCCCAACGCGGACGGGGACGGTTCGAACGGATCCGGCGGTCTCGAGGACGCCAATCGCGTCACCGGGCGTTCGCTCGCCGAATCGTTTGCAGCGGCGGTTCCTGACGCCGCCGAAGACGACGGGAGCGGGGCAACGACGGCGCTGTACAGTCCGTCGGGATCGGACGAGGCGGTCGACGGACGACTCCCGACCGATTCGAGGGGTCTCGCAACGCCGTTTCGCGACCTCACTCGAGTACTCGGCGGGTTGCGGGGGCGGCGGTTCCAGTCGGGAACCGATCGCGCCGACATCCGGCGGGCGCTCCGCGCGAGCGTGAGTACCGGCGGGACCGTCCTCTCGGTCCCGAAGCAAGACCGCCGACGAACGGCAGTCCGCGCGGTACTGTTGGTCGACGTAAGCCGGTCCGTTCTCGACACTGTCGATCGCGGATTCCTGATAGAGTTCCTCCGCAGAGCCCGCCGCGACTGGCGGGACGCTCGCGTGTTCTTTTTCGACGAAGACCTCAGGGAGGTGACCGACTCCCTCGACGCGGAGTCGGCGGCGACGGCGCTCGAGGCGCTCGAGGCCGCCGAAGCCGCCTGGGGCGGCGGTACGCGGATCGGACGCTCGTTCGAGCAACTTCGCGAGACGGAACCGGAGACCGTCGATCGACGCACGGTCGTGTTCGTCGTCAGCGACGGCCTCGAACGGGGCGATGTCGACGCCCTCGAACGCGAGCTCTCGTGGATCGATCGCAGAGCCGAGCGGGTGTTGTGGTTAAATCCGCTGGCGACGACGCCGTCCTACGAACCGACCGCTCGCGGAATGGCCGCTGCAGTTCCGTATCTCGATGGTCTGTTCGCGTTCGCCGGCCCGGACGACGTCACCGAACTGGCGCGACAACTCCGACAGATGGACGTCGGCGGACGAATCGGCTACGAGTTCGACGCGCGGTCGAATCGGCGGACGACTACCTGAATTCAACAATGAGCACGAGCGACTGGAGTCTCCCGGAAACAGCGGTGTTCGATCGAATACGAACGACACTCGACGACGATACGGCGGCCGTCCTGGCGACGGTGATCGCGGTCGACGGGAGCGCGTACCGCCGCCCCGGCGCAAAGATGCTCATCCGGCCCGACGGCGGTGGAGCGGGAAGCATTACGGCGGGGTGTCTGGAGGACGAGGTCCGCGCGCTGGCGGCCGACGTACTGGCCGACGATTCCCCGCGCGTCGAGACGTGGGATCTGACCGGTGACGACGACGTCTGGGGCCTCGGGATCGGCTGTAACGGCGTGATAACGGTCCTGCTGGAGCCGCTCGACGAATCGCATCATCCGGTCGTCGACGCTCGAGGCGCCGGCGACGCGATCGGTGTCGCCACCGTCGTCAGCGACGAGCCCGAGCTTGACCTCGCAGTCGGTGATCGGGCGTACTACGAACCGGCCGACGGATTCGCCGACGGCACCGGTTTCCCGGCGGCGGTACTCGACGAACTCGAGGATCCGACGCGAACGCTCGTTGCGACCGGGAAGAGCGAGACGCTGACTGTCGAGACGGACGCCGGACGCGTCGAGGTATTCGTGGACGGAGTGCGGCCGCCGCCGGATCTCGTCGTGTTCGGGTCCGGTCACGACGTCGAACCAGTCGTCGAGCTGGCGAACCGCGTCGACTTCCGCGTAACGGTCGTTTCGTTTCGCGGCGGCCGCGCGGACGACGATCGGTTCCCCCGGGCCGACGGCGTCGTTTCGGCGTCGCCGCGAGAGATACCGGACCTCCGAGAGTGGAACGCGGACACGTACGCGGTGGTCATGAGCCACAACTTCCTCGACGATCGCCTCGCCCTGGAGCGGTTGCTGGAGACGCCGATCGAGTATATCGGGATAATGGGCCCTCAGAAACGGTTCGAAGAGATGCGCGAGGAGTTCGCCGCGGAGAACCGCCCCATCACCGACGCGGAACTCAAGCGGATTTACACGCCGATCGGATTGAGCCTCGGCGGGGACGCGCCGTATCAGATCGCGCTCAGTATCGTCGCGGAGGTCGTCGCGGTCGCTAACGATCGAACGGCGCAACACCTCAGCCGACGAGGCGGTCCGATCCACGATCGCACGGAAAGGGACTGATATGGATCGAGACGACTCCGAAGAGACCGACGACGATCGAACGGGAACCATGCTCGCTCGAACGTGGGTTATCGCCGCGAACTTTCGGACTCCCGCCGATTACGGCGTTCCGACTGCGCCGTCGTTCCCCGCGGAGCGTCGGGCTGACGGGTCGCTGGTGCTGATCGATCCTGATGACTCGACCCCGGTGATGACTGTCGGAAAAACGGTATCCGTTCGACGGTAGTTTCGCGTCGAAGCGGGATGCCGCGTGATCGGTTCGAATCGTTCGTCTTCGCGGTCGGGCAGACGGCTTCCGTCTCAGTTTTTCGCCGGTCAAATCCGGATCTTCCGGTCTCCGACATCGTCCGCTACCGATAGTCAGATAACTACATTTGACCACAATAATCTACTTCTGGTGCGATTTTGAAACCAATTCTAGTTACTAGTGACGGACGAGTATGGATAGCGTTATTGGCGTTTTATTCGTTGGTCTACGTACAGCGGTGACGTTCGGATCAGGTCCGAATCAGTCCGCTGTAAGTATACTCATGACTATCGAAACGAAAGACCGGTATCAGCTGTTTATCGACGGCGAGTTCGTAGCGGCGTCGACCGGCGAATCGATTACGACCACGGATCCGTCGACCAGTGACGCCATCGCCCAGTTCGCGGCGGCAACCAGCACGGACGTCGACCGGGCGGTCGAGGCCGCTCGCGACTCGCTTAGCGAGTGGCAAGCAAAATCGCCCGTCGAACGCGGTCGAATCGTCCATCAGGTCGCGGATATCCTCCGAGACCACGCTGACGACCTTGCCCGAATCGAAAGTCTCGATCAGGGGAAACCAATTTCTCAGGCGCGTAGCGACATCGACGACGCGGTCCGTTACTTCGAGTATTACGCGGGCGCCGCCGACAAACTCGAGGGAAAGAGCGTCCCGAGAGGGACGGAGACGCTCGATATGACCACTCGCGAGCCTTACGGGGTCAGCGGTCAAATCATTCCATGGAACTTTCCGCTGAGTATTACCGCTCGCGGTGTCGCACCCGCACTCGTCGCCGGGAACACGGTCGTGGTAAAACCAGCGCCGACGACGCCGCTTTCCGCACTGCACCTCGCCGAACTCTGTCGAGAAGCGGGCGTGCCCGACGGGGTCATTAATGTCGTGACCGGCGGCGCGGAACCGGGCGCTGCACTGTCGTCACACGATGACGTCGACCAGCTCACGTTCACGGGAAGCGTCCCCACGGGCGAGGCAGTGATGAAATCCGCGGCCGAGACGATCACTCCCGTGACGCTCGAGTTGGGCGGAAAGAATCCTGCGATCGTGATGCCCGACGCCGATCTCGACGAGGCCGCGTTCTGGGTCGCCACCGGGATCTTTACGAACGCCGGTCAGATCTGTTCGGCGGCCGATCGAGCCCTGGTACATGAATCGGTCTACGAGGAATTCGTCGAACGGCTCGTCGACCGAGCCGAATCGTACGCACTCGGCCCCGGTATAGACGATCCGGATATGGGACCGCTCAATCACGCCGACCACTTCAAGACCGTGCTGCACTACATTGATACCGGCGTAACCGAAGGAGCCACCCTCAAGACCGGCGGCGAACCACTCGATCGAGACGGGTGTTTCCTTCCGCCGACGGTCTTCACCGACGTCGATCCTGATATGCAGATCGCCCAGGAGGAAATCTTCGGTCCCGTACTCTCGGTGATCCCGTTCTCCGATCGCGAAGAGGTGATCAGCATCGCAAACGACGTTGAGTACGGACTTACGGGCGGCGTGTTCTCTCGAGATATCAAACGGGCGTTGCGTCTGGCTCGCGATATCGACGCGGGGAGCGTCTACGTAAACGAGTGGTTCGGCGGCTCGATCGAAACGCCGTTCGGTGGGATGAAAAAGAGCGGGATCGGCCGTGAGAAGGGACTTGAAGCGCTCGAATCGTATCTACAGACGAAAAATATTTCGGTGAATCTCGACGAGAAACCGCGGTAAATGGCGTCACCGCGACCACTTGTCGTGGAGCAGGTGACGTACAATACCTCTGTGACGCAAATCTTGGCGCGTGCGAGTGTCCTGATCACGAGTACCGAGACGCTCACTGCAAGCATCTTCGCCATGTGGAGTTCGCCACGGGAGCGTGTAGTGTTACCGACCGACGCTGACATTGATGTCAATCCACAGCTGGGTGAGCACGTTTTGAGTGTCGCCGTTCGGAACGATGCTAGCGACTCCTCGAGCTCTGTGAACAATCGAGCGTAGTCGGCATCTCTCCTCACTCTATCACTCAAGTTCGACTACTGGCTCACTCATTCTGCCTCACCCGTCTTTGCTTCCGCCTTCGATGCACGTTCGAGTTCTTGCTCAAGGGAATCGATCAGCTCTTGCGCTGTGTGACTAATCCGGCCAAGCCGGTCAGAGATCGCCTCGGGATCGTCACCGTTCCACGCCGCAAGGTAGAACGCTGCTCCACTCATATCCAGCTCGAAGTAGCGCCCCACGACGTACGCAACGGCTTCCAGCTCGCGTTTTGACCGCTCATCACGATCCTCAATATGGCACCGTCTAGTTAGCGCAGTTTGAGAAGTGAGCAGGTCGTAGAGATTGGTTGGAACTATGCTCG
>NZ_JAQIVI010000133.1 GCF_028618695.1 Natrinema soli
GGGTCAGCTCCGGGCCGGAGGGACCGACGACGGACTGACGACGCGGGCCCTGCCAGCGCGCGGAGCGACGCGCTCAAGACCATCGCTCCGTAACGCGGCGTATGTACGTCACCGTCGACGTCAAGGGCGAGGACACCTACGAACTCGAGCTCGAGGCGGTGGCAGGAACCGCGGATGCCGACGCTACCGCCGCTGGCGGCTCCGACGCCGACGCGACGCCGACCTACGCGGACCTGCTCCGCACGGTCGATCTGAGTCCCCACGAGGTGAGCGTCCTCGTCGACGGTCGACCGGTCCCCGAGGATCAGCCGGTCGAGAGCGACCACGTGACGGTGTTGCGACTCATCAAGGGCGGATGATTCGGCCGACTCACAGGGCTACTCGAGCGTCGCGATAGCCTCGATTTCGAGGGCGGCACCTTCGGGACGCGACCGACCTCGACGGCGCTTCTCGCCGGCGGCGACTCCTCGAAATAGTCGGCGTAGGCCTCGTTCATCGCCTCGAAGTCGTCGATATCGTTCAGGAAAATGGTGCTCTTGAGCAGGTTCTCGAGGCTCGCGCCCTCGGCCTCGAGGATCGCCGCGACGTCGTCGAGACACCGGCGAGTCTGGTCGGCGACCGACGCATCGTCGAGGAGTTCGCCGTCGGGGGTGAGCGGGAGCTGTCCGGCGGTGAACAGAAGGTCGTCGGTGGCGGTCGCCTGACTGTACGCGCCGACTGCCGCGGGCGCATCGTCCGTACTGGGACAGCGCTTCATGCGAACGATTCGCACTCGAACGGGCGTAACGGCCTGCGTCAATACGGGCGCTTACGTCGACGATCGGTGCGATCTCGTCGCCGACAGTCGCGGTTTCGACGGCCGCAGCGGAACGCGATGCCTGCTCGAGATATATCGACTACTCTTGAACGGGTCGATCACCTGCCATCAAGATACTTGGACGGATTTCCCGATTTGTGTGGTATGCCAGACCATCTCAAAGAAGCCGATCCGACGGTCGCCGATGCCGTCGAGAGCGAGCGCGAGCGCCAGGAGTCGACGCTGGGAATGATCGCCTCGGAGAACCACGTTTCCGAAGCCGTGCTCGCCGCGCAAGGAACCGCACTGACCAACAAGTACGCGGAGGGGTATCCCGGTGCGCGCTACTACGGCGGCTGCGAGCACGTCGACGAGGTCGAGCGAACGGCCATCGAGCGGGCGAAGTCGCTGTGGGGTGCCGATCACGTCAACGTCCAGCCGCACTCGGGGACTCAGGCGAACATGGGCGTCTACTTCGCCGCTCTCGAGCCGGGCGAGACGATCCTCTCGCTGGATCTCACCCACGGCGGGCACCTCAGCCACGGCCACCACGTCAACTTCTCCGGGCAGCTCTACGAGGTCGAACAGTACGAAGTCGACCCGGAAACGGGGTACATCGACTACGACGCGCTCGCCGAGCGGGCTCGCGCGGTCGACCCGGCGATGATCGTCAGCGGCTCCTCGGCGTACCCGCGCGAGTTCGACTGGGAGCGCGTCGGCGAGATCGCTGACGCGGTCGACGCGTTCCACCTCGCCGATATCGCCCATATCACCGGGCTCGTCGCGGCCGGCGTTCACTCGAGCCCGATCGAGCACGCCGACTTCGTCACCGGGAGCACGCACAAGACCATCCGATCCGGCCGGGGCGGGATCATCATGTGCGACGAGGCGCACGCCGACGACGTCGACAGCGCGGTCTTTCCCGGCAGTCAGGGCGGGCCGCTCATGCACAACGTCGCCGGCAAGGCCGTCGGCTTCGGGGAAGCGCTCGAGCCCGCATTCGAGGAGTACGCCACCCGAACCGTCGAAAACGCATCGGCGCTCGCGGCTGTTCTCAGCGATCGGGGACTGTCGCTGGTCTCCGGCGGCACCGACAAGCACCTCGTGCTCGTCGACCTGCGGGAGTCCCATCCCGACCGCACCGGCGACGACGCCGAAGCGGCCCTCTCGGACGTCGGCATCGTCCTCAACAAGAACACCGTTCCGGGGGAGACCCGGTCACCGTTCGTCACCAGCGGGATCCGGATCGGCACGCCCGCGCTGACGACCCGCGGGTTCGGTCCCGAGGAACTCGAGTCGGTCGCCCACCACATCGCCGACGTGCTCGACGCGCCCGACGACGACGCGACGCTCGAGCGAGTCTCCGAGTCGGTCGACGACCTCTGCGAATCGTTCCCCGTGTACGGGTAGCGCCGTCGCGGCCGCGTCCGGACGAATCCGGCCGTCTCACTCTTTCGTGCTCACGACGTCGAGTCCGTCGTCCGTCACGCGGACGTACAGGAGCCTATCGTCGGGACGCGGATCGATCACGTCATCGAGTTCAGGAGCGCAGCCCATCATTCCGATCTCGTTGAAGCCGCACGCGTCACAGACCGCTGCGTCGGCCAGTGGCTCGTACTCATCGTCGCGTTCGGTGGCCGGGAGGTACCCCGCGTCCGTGATCTCCGCATCGCACTCCGAACAGTACAGCGTGGGTGTCGAGACGAGCTCCATGTGTTGACTAGAGCGGAGCACCCGCATAGAATTGTGTGCTGACGACCGTCCGCGCGCTGATCGGACTGTCGCGGCTCCGATTCCGACGGCTGACAGCTCGAGATCGAGTCCCGAGACGGTGCCGCCGAAGCCGTGAGGGCCGAATCGACCACTGCTGACCGAACCAAACGCCCCCGGAATCGCGCAGGCGAGAACACGTCGCGGGAAACCGGAGGGAGTTCGCAGCCGTCGGCTCGAGCCGGCTACACCCTCATACGGACTACTGTAAATCATTTCCGGCGCATTCGCGGCCCGCCATGCGGGCGCGCCGAGAAACAGTGACAGCAGACCGTCTCAGTCGTCGTCGGAGGTGGTCGGCCCGGTCGGAGCGGTAGAACGGTCCTCTTCGCGTAAGAAGACCGCCCGACGGCTGCCGAACACCCAGATCATGACGCCGACGGCGATCAAGGTGATGATCGCGAAGGGGCCGCCGGCGATGATCGCGGCCTGTTGCAGCGCCGTCGTACCGCCGGCCACCATCAACAGCGAGGCTAGCGCGCCCATGAGGCCGCCCCAGATGACGCGGTTGATCGTCGACGGCTTCTGCTTGCCGCCGGTGGTGAGCATCCCCAGCGCGAGCGTCGAGGAGTCCGCCGACGTGACGAAGAACGTCGTCACCAACACCAGGAAGAGCACGGTTAGCAACTCGCCGGCCGGCAGTGCCTCGAACAGCGGGTAGCCGGCGACGGCCTCGTTGAACCCCCAGGCCTCGAGCGTCCCGAGGATGTCAGCCTGGCCGTTCGACTGCATGAAGATGGACGTCCCGCCCATCGTCGCGAACCAGGGGATCGTGATGGCCGTCGACGCGACGACGCCGGTCGCGGCGACCTGTCGGACGGTCCGTCCTCGAGAAATGCGGGCGATGAACAGCCCGACGAACGGCGCCCAGGAGAACCACCACGCCCAGTAGAAGACGGTCCAGGCACCGACGAAGCCGGAGTCGGCACCCTGTCCGCCGGTTTCGCCCGCGCCCATAAAGAGGCTCATGGAGATGAACTCATTGATGTACGCCCCCAGCGCCTGGGTCCCGACGGTCATGATGTACACCGTCGGCCCGAGGATGAACGCCGCGGCCGTCAGGACGACGAACAGCGCCATATTGAAGTACGAAATGCGGCGGATCCCTCGCTCGACGCCGAGCGCGACCGAAATCGTAAATGCCACGGTCAGGCCCGTGATCACGAGGATGGTCCCCGCGTCGCCGAACTCGACGCCGCCGGCGTACTCGAGGCCGACGAGGAACTGATTCCCGACCAGCCCGAGGGTCGTCGCGATGCCGCCGATGGTCGCGAAGACGGCGAGGATGTCCACGAGCTTCGCCCAGGGACTGTCGAGGTTGTCGAACCCGATGATCGGTCCGATGATCGTCGAGATGCGCATCGGCGCGTCCCGGCGGTAGGCGAAGTAGGCGATCGGAATCGCGACGATCACGTACGCCGACCACGCCGAGAGCCCCCAGTGGAAGAACGTGTACTGGAGCGCGCTGACGGCGGCACCCGTCGACTCCGCTTCGACCCCCGAGAAGGGCGAGGGCGTCGAGTAGTGGAAGATCGCCTCCGCCGGGCCCCAGAAGACGATACCGGCCGCGATCCCCGCGGAGTACAGCATCGCGAAGTACGCGAGGAAGCTGAACTCCGGCTCCTCGTCCTCCTCCCCCAGCTTGATGTTCCCCCACGGACCGAAGATGAGGTACAGCACGAACGCCACGAGGGCGAACATCGAGACGAGATACGCCCAGCCGAAACTCGTCCACAGGAACTCGTTGGTCCCCTCCATGATCTCGAGCGTGCGGCTCTCGCGGAAGAGAAACGCCGCGACGACCAGGACGGCGACGATAAACCCGATTCCGAAGACGGTGGGATCGAGTTCGTCGAGGAAGGTTCGGACCGCTCCGTCCTCGTCCCGTTCGCGCTCACTCATCGCGGATCACACGCCACCGGCGTCCGGTAACTCCCTCTCTCGTACGGTTCGTCTCGAGTTCGGTCACGGACGACTCGACGAACGTCCCCTCGTTCCACACCGGCACAGGTTGTGCGCCATTACGAGCCATGATCTCATGCACCGTGGTGAAGAATAACAAGTACCCCAATCAAGATTTATCTTAATAACCGGCGTCGCTTTTATACCGTCGACCGAACCGGTTAGCGAGTGGAGCGAGGCTCGTTACGCGTTGACGTGCCGGACCTCGTAGCCGTGATCCCGAATCGACCGGACGATCGTTCGCGATTGGCCCGAGCCACTCGTCTCGATCTGGAAGACGAGATGCGCCTCGCCCACGTCCAGTTCGGGTGCCGAGCGGTCGTGGCGGACGGTCTGGATGTTGGCACCGTGTTCGGCGATGATCCCCGAAACGTCCTCCATCTTGCCGGGTCGGTCGTCGATCCGGACGCGCAATCGCAGCAGTTGCTCGCGGTCGGTCAGCGCGTGAACGAGTACGGTCTGTAACATCGTCATATCGAGGTTGCCGCCGCCCAGCAGCGGCATGACCGTCTCGCCGCGCACGTCGAGACCGTCGCTGATGACCGCGGCGACCGACGCCGCGCCG
>NZ_JAQIVI010000134.1 GCF_028618695.1 Natrinema soli
CGAGCGGAAGTCGACCAACCACGGGCTCGGCCTCTCCCTCTCCCGGATCCTCGCGGGCAGGTACGGCGGCACCGTCGGCCTCGCCGACACCGGCCCGGACGGAAGCGTCTTCGTCGTCACGTTGCCGCGGGCGTCGTCTCCCGCGGACGCCCCCGAGAGCAGCTACGGCGACCCGGACTCGTCGTAAGACGATCCGACCTCGTCGGCCGACTCCTTCCACTCGCCGATTCCGGACGGATCGAGGTGGACGTGTGCGTCGCCGACGTCCTCGAGGCCTCGCAACTGAGCCACCAGTTCCGATTCGATGTCGTGGGCATCGCGAAACGGCATGTCGCCGTCGACCTCGACGTGGACTTCGACCTCGAGGACGGTGCCGTCGTAGAAGACGGTCAGGTCGTGAACGCCCTCGACGGCCGGGTGGCTCCGCAGGCGGTCGGTGATCTCCCCGCGCTTCTCGGGACCGGGCGCGGCACCGATGAGGTAATCGACGTTCTCCCTGCCGATCTCGATGCCCTGATAGACGACCAGCAGGCTGACGAGACCGCCGGCGACGGGATCGAGTATCGGATAGCCGACCAGAACGCCGAGGACGCCGACGATGGCGGCGACCGAGGTGTAGATGTCGTTCAGGCAGTCCTTCGCGAGCGCCGCGAGCGCGGTCGATTGCAGGCGTTCGTTGATCCGAACGGTGTAGCGGTAGACGAGGTACATGTCGACGATCGCGAAGCCGAGCGCCGCGAGGAGCAGGACGCTGAACTCGATGTCGGTGCCGGTGAGGAGTCCCTCGACGGACCGGTAGAGCAGATTCAGTCCGAGGAGCGCGATGACGGCACCGACGAACAGCGCCGTCAGGGGCTCGATCCGATCGTGGCCGTGTGGATGGGTCGTGTCGGGTTCGTCGAACGCGCTTCGGCCCCAGACGAGAACGACCACGCTGGCCACGAGGTCCGCGAGCGAGTGGGCCGCGTCCGCGAGCAGGGCGACGCTCCCGAAGGCGAGCCCCGCCG
>NZ_JAQIVI010000135.1 GCF_028618695.1 Natrinema soli
TCCGGCTCGTTCTCCGGGTGCGCGGCGGGAACGACCTCGTGGTGCCCGTCAGCCGGGCCGATCTCGAGGACGATCTGATCGCCGAGATCGAGACCGCGATTCGACCGAACGCGGCGTCAGCGTCGGCATCGACGCTCGAGGGGAGCGCCGATACCGACGGCGGTCGCGGCGAGGGGCTGCGGGACGAGCCGCGCGATGACGAGCGGGCTCGGACGGATCGATCCAACGCGGAGTGGTTCGGGGACGAGGAGTCAGGCTGAAACCTCCTGACTCCGTAGGGCAGCCGATGAACGCCGACGCGGTTCGCGAGCGCGCCGGGTCGTTGCCCCAAGAGCCCGGCGTCTACCAGTTCCGGGAGGACGGAACCACCCTCTACGTCGGGAAAGCGGTCGATCTCCGCAGTCGGGTCCGGTCCTACGCCGATCCCCGCAGCGCGCGGATCCGTCGGATGGTCGACCGCGCCGACGGGATCGAGATCGCCGTCACCGACACCGAGACGCAGGCACTGCTGCTCGAGGCGAACCTGATCAAGCGCCACCAGCCCCGCTACAACGTCCGGCTCAAGGACGACAAGTCGTATCCGATGGTCCAGCTGACGGCGCACGACGCCCCGCGGATCGAGATCACGCGGGACCCGGACGAGTCCGCGACCGTCTTCGGCCCCTACACCAGCAAGACGCAGGTCGAGACGGTCGTGAAAGCGCTGCGGGAGACGTACGGCGTGCGGGGCTGCTCGGATCACAAGTACGCGGGCCGCGATCGGCCGTGTCTGGACTACGAGATGGGGCTCTGTACCGCGCCCTGCACCCGCGAGATCGACCTCGAGAGCTACGCGCAAGACGTCACCGCCCTCGAGCGCTTCCTCGAGGGCGAGACCGGAATCCTCACGGACCCGCTCCGCCGGGAGATGGAAGCCGCCGCCGAGGAGCGGAACTTCGAGCGCGCGGCGAACCTGCGGGACCGGCTCGAGACCGTCGAGGCCTTCCACGGCGAGGGCGGCGAGGCGGTTCAGTCGAC
>NZ_JAQIVI010000136.1 GCF_028618695.1 Natrinema soli
GTCGCCCGAGGCGGCGTCGGCGACCGTCCGTAGCTGGGACTCGGTCACCACGCCCGGCTCGAGGGCCTTCTCGGCTCGTTCGGCGAGGATCGCCGCGAGTTCGTCGGTGCCGTACCGGTCGAACCGGACCCGAGTGCCGGCGTGAAACCGCGAGCGCACCCGATCGTCGAAGCTCGCGAACAGCTCTTCCTCGCGGTTGGCGATCAACACGGGCGAGACGTGGCCCAATCGGTGGAGGTCGTACAGCGCGCTCGTCTCCTCTAACTGGTCGACCTCGTCCAGAATAACGACGATCGGCTCGTCGTCGGTCCGGGAGAGCCGCTCGAACAGCTCGTCTTTCGGCGTCGAACGGTGGACGTCGACGGCTCGGTCGACCCCCTCGAGGATCCGATAGAGGACCCGAAACCGCGTGTACTCCTGCCAGCAGTTGACGTAGGCGACCCGCACCGCCGGCTCCTGTTCGCGCAACTGGGCCAGCGTGTACCGGGCGATGCAGGTCTTGCCGACGCCCGTCGGCCCGAAGAGGAAGGCCGGATCCGGTCGGCCGTCGGACAGCAGCGGCTCGAGGCTCTCCGAGAGGAGGTTCACCTCGTCGTGGCGGTGGACCACCTCGCTCGGCACGAAATCCTCGCGCAGGACGCGGCCGTCGACGATCACACCGAATCGGTTGGGTCTCGAGGATATTAAACGACGCCGGGCCGGTTCCGAAACTTCCGAAACCGGCCCCGATTCAGTATCGCACCATACAATTTATGGAGGGAGAAAGCGCGTAGCCGGTAGCACGCGTGGGAACTGGCGATACGGTGCGTGTACAGGCCTGAATCGGCGGATTATTGCAGCGTTGCCGACCCGTCCGTCACGAACTCGACGACAAGCGGGGAACGTCGGTTCGTCACCCGGTGGGACCGCGAGTATCGGAAACGAAGCGAGCTCTTTCATCGATCGGCTCGGGGATTGCGGTCTCCGGAATGGCGGTTGCCAAAACGGCGGTCGTCGAAATCCGGGTCATCTCCGCCGACAAACACAGCAGACCGGCCAACGATGATGCGGCGACTCTCCGAGCGAGCAACGGTATGGCGGTCGAAATGGTCTCCGGTCACTCCCGCCCGAACGCTCGCGCTGCCCGATCGGGACGAGACTCGAGATGGGTGAGCTGCGAGCCCAGTGATCTAACCGTACACTGTCGGTCGTGGGGAGGTGTCCAGTAGGAGAGCGGGACCATCGCGAATCGCTTGGAGTCGAAATCGAGCCGAAACGAGCGAAAAATCGACTGATCAGCTGATCGCGAACAGGTTGTTGATCGCGTATACCCCCGGTTTGCGGCCGTGAAAGTGCCGGGTTCTCGGGCACGGACACGGGAGTCTCGGCCGTGTGGATGCCTCGCAGGGAGACGATACTCGAGCTCACCCCCGGCCAGTCGCGACGCCGTCTTCTGAAACCCGCAGCCGTGTAAAGAGTGACTACCGAGTCGACTGCGTCACTGCGCTCCGTTCTCGAGAAGTGGAACCGAACGGGTTTTCACCCGCGCGAGACGGACACCGTTCTTCGTGCTGAGCCCGACCGAATACGCACCCCAAAGACAGGAGTCAGTGACCCCGGCTCGAGGCGAATACTCACTGGACCATCGACGCGAGCGATCGATATCGGATTGGAGCAGTCTCGGTCGGACGAACACGCAGCGTCCGTTCGGAGACAGACGCTTGAGCACTCGTTCAGTTCGGTGCTCGGACGGACCGTTCCCAGTGTGAGTCGATGAATCTGTTGCGGTCTCCCGTATCTCGTCCAACTGTGACTCGAGTCCAGTAACACCCGCTCGTCCACCCTCGGTAAATGATATGCCACTATATCAAATCACGCTGCTCGACTGTCGCCCTCGGTCGAAGAGACCACGACGCCTAACGCGAGATTGGCCCGACGTGACCGGCGTGAGGAACCGTCGAAACGACTCGAGCTGACGAGCAATGGGTCGCTTCGCAGCGGGTGCTCGCGGGCAGCGATCGATACGGATCGCATACTAATGCCGTCAGTTGGCGGGGTCGTCCGTATGAGCATGTATCCGACGGACTCGTTCGAGAGCGATATCCAGCGACGAGTATACGAGTACGTCGAGCGGAACGGTGCCGTCACGCCGGCCGAGTTAGCCAGGTCGATCGAGATCGACGGCGGTCAAGCCCACTCGAAACCCGCCCGATCGGGTGCGTATACCGAAACGGTACCGCCCGCACCGGACGACCTCCGAGCGGCGCTCGAGGCGCTGCGAGCCGACGGTTACCTGACGGAGAACGATGGGAGGCTCCGAGTTGCGCTCTCGGCGACGACGACGGCCCTCGAGTGCGAGGACGGTGTCGTCACCATTCGACCAGCGCGCGAGGAGGATCGGGCGGGCGTCGTCGAGACGATGCGGACGGTCGCCGACGACGGGACGTACGTCGTCGCCGAGAACGTCGCGACGGAACTCGAGCGCGAGCGAGCGCTCGTCCGGGCGAACGAGGAACGATCTCGGATCGTGTTCGTCGCGATCCATGGGCAAGAATCAGTTGCAGACGATGTCGAGGCGGACGAGGACGCCGAATCGGAGGTGAGCGCCAAGCCGGAAGAGGACGCATCGACAGGGGACCGCGAGGTCGTCGGCTGGCTCCACCTCGACGCTCCCGAACTCCAACCGCTTCGGCACACGGCCGAAGTGACCGTCGGGGTCGATCCCGAATTTCGGCGTCAGGGGATCGGGTCGTCGTTGCTCGAGTACGGCCTCGAGTGGGCGTCCGACGCCGGCTACCGGAAGCTCTACCAGAACCTGCCGGCGACCAACGAGGCCGCGATCGAGTTCCTCGAGGAGAACGGCTGGCAACGCGAGGGCGAGCACGAGGGCCAGTACCGTCTCGAGGGTGAGTTCGTCGACGAGATCATGCTGGCGACGTGGCCGTAAACAAGAGAGGAGAGTTTGGCGGTGCGCTGTGGAATACTCATTCGTTCAATCGAAGGCCAGTATTCATCAAGACGGATATTTACTGAACGGGGAGTCGAAGAGAGTGAGGGGAAACGAAGTACCCTGCTATCGCGACAACACGGAATTGCCACGCCCTCCCCAACCGATTTCTCCTCACGGGCGTTACGCGCCGTTTGGATGGTTCGCGGGGCCTCCGGTCCCGCACTACTCACGAAGACCTCGCGCAGGTTTCGTGCCGCGGTTCACAGTGGTTCGCGGCTCCCTGCGGTCTCCGCTCACATCATCGAGGCCGTCACTTCGTTCAGGCCTCGCAGTTCACCGCGGCCCAGCGTGTGCCACCGCACGTCGATTGATCAGCCGAGCGTGAGACACGAATGCTCTCGATCCATCGTTGTACCGTTCGTTGGACGACTGGCACAAGTATAACTGTTGAGTGATATATACGACTAGACCATTGCCACCGAATCGGGGACCACGTTCATGCCGGTCGACTCCATATACCGTCGCATGGACGAAATTACCCTTGGCGTTCCGGAACCGATCCTCGAGCGACTGCCGGAAGACGACGAGAGCGCGGCGTCAGACATGCAGAAGGCCGTTGCGGGCTGGGAAGAGCAACTCAATCGGGTCATCGCAGAGGCCGACGACGAGCGCGAGGCCGCCGGGAAAGTGCTCGAGGCGATCGACCGCTTCGAAGAGCGCTACGAGACCTACGACGCGTTCGTCCCCGAACTGCGGGCGTGGGGGCAGTCGCCGATCTACGCGATCGCGTGGCGGACGCTGTACGCCGACGTGATCGCGCAACTCCACGCGCACGACGAACTCGGCGACCGCCTCGATCGGGAGCGAAACGCACGGTTGGTCGCGGACGGCATTCGGTTGCAGGATCTGTGACGGCCGGCGGCCTTGCCGCCGGTTGATCCGCTATCACCGATACCTATCAGTTCCATATATAGTACTATATCTCTCTATTGTCGGCTAGTACCGTCCACAGACCCGTTTCTCCGACCTTCACCAACGGAAATGAGATATATTGGACAATAACAATTTTGTGGCTGTATTCGAGAGTAGAACGTGTGGCGACGATCGACAGGACGACGCCGGACGGGACGGACACAATCGACCTGACCACCCGCGTGCGCCGTCGGCTCCTGCCGGCGCTCCACCGGGTCAAGGAACCTTTCGGCGGCTACGCCATCTGCCGGCAACATCCCGAGGAGTACGTCGGTATCGTCAAACGCGGGCTAGACGCGGTCCGATCGATCCTCGAGGACCTGGCGTTCGAACCGGAGCCGATCGCTTCCCTGAAGGTCCACGATGACGGGCGACGCTCGGCGGGTAGCTGGGTCCGGCGCGAGTCGCCGTTGGCACCGTGGCAACTGCACGTCACGCTATTTCGAACCGGCGAGGGAACCGTCGAGGTGTTCGCCCATCGCGAGTACTCGTGGCTCCGCCACCCGTACAAACACTATACGCAGGCGGGGTGGGACGGCCGCGGCGGCGTCGAACGGATGCGGGCGATACTCTCGACCCACGGCGTCCCGTTCCGAATCGAATAGCGGGCGGTGGGCTGGGGAACCAACAGACTGACTCGGCGGCGGGACGGATCGGTCGGCGTCCCCCACGCCACAGCCAGCGTCCCCATAGCCACGGCCGACGCACACCTATCCCAAGCGTTGAAATTCCAGGCCAGACTAGAGAGAATATGGAGTTCGCTGTATCCCGGTCGGGGACGACGCTCGTGACGCTACACGGCGGATCCGATACGACCGCCTGCAACGAGGCAACGTCGACGCTCGCCGATACCCTCGAGTCCCTCGCGGCCGCCGGGACGATCACGGACTGGGAAATCGCGGACGCGGACGTGTACGAGCATCCGACCGCCCCGTTCGACCCGTACACGATCTCCCTCGAGTTTTCGGTGACGGTCACCGTCGAGGCCGACGACGCCGACGCGGCGAGCGAGATCGGCGCGAGCGCCATCGACGACGCGCTCGCGAACACCGACGTCGAGTCGATCTCATATACGTCATCGCCAGCGGCCTCGGCTGCCTGAGTCGGCCCACCGCCCGCACTTATGGCGTCCGAACACGAGTATGGGGTATGGACATCGATCTCCGGTTTTTCGCTACCTTTCGGGAAGCCGTCGGAGCGAAAGAGCGAACGCGAACCGTTGACGACGACGCGACCGTCGGCGACGTGCTCACCGACCTCGAGGCCGAGTACGACGGCCTCGAGGGGCAGTTACTCGAGGACGGAACGATCCGGCCGCAGCTGAGCGTGCTGAAAAACGGCCGCAACGTGGTGCACATGGCGGGGGTGGACACGTCGCTGGAAGCGGGCGACGTGGTATCGGTGTTCCCGCCGGTCGCCGGCGGCTAGCGGGGAACCGAGACCCGGATCGTGGCCGAGTGTGGGGAACCCTCAGTCTTTTTATCAACTCAGTAATAGTATCGCGTATGCTCGACGCAGTCGCTGAACTGCTACTCGACCTGGGATTCGACTGGTTCGTCGACCGCGACGACGATCGGACGACCGCCGAGCAACTCTGTCTGTTCCTCGGCGTCGTCTTCGCCCTGCTCGCGATCGCGCTGGCGGCTCTCAGCGGTCCGTCGTACGGACTCGCTACTGGAATCATCGCGGTGGCACTGCTCGTCTACGGTCGGTGATCCGTACCAGGTGTGACCAGTCCGGCCGATACCCCTGTCGTTTGCGGGCGATTTCGAGAACGCTTTACGCGTCGTTCGACTCGAGACGACCGTGACGGAAACCGACGGCAGTGACCCTGATCCCGTTCCCGGCCCCGGCGAGTCCGCTGGCCGATCGTCGGACGAGACGGCCGGAGAGACGCGGATCACAGCAGACGACGAGAGCGAGGCCGTGACGTTCGATCGGGAGGGGATCCGCGCCGGCTTTCTCACCTGTCTCCCGGTCGCAATCGGCGTGGGCGGCTACGGTATCGCGTTCGGGATGCTCGCCCGCCGCGCCGGGCTGAGCGTCGCGGAGGCGACGCTGATGAGCGCGACCGTCCTCGCCGGCGCCGCCCAGATCGTCGCCGTCGAACTCTGGGCGGAGCCGCTCCCGGTCGCGACGATCGTCCTCACAACGCTCGCGATCAATCTCCGCTACTCGCTGATGGGGGCGGCACTGGGGCCGTGGCTCGAGCGGCTCTCGCCGGGCCGGAGCTATGGGAGTCTCCTGCTCATGGCTGACGAGAACTGGGCGCTGACGATGCGCGAACTCACGTCCGGGAGTGGTCGGGGCGCGTTCCTCCTCGGGACTGGCATCGCGATATGGGTTTTCTGGGTCGCATCGACGATCGTCGGCGCGACCGCCGGCGGCGTGATCGGTGATCCGTCCCGCTACGGAATCGATTTCGTCCTCGCGGCGGTGTTCGTCGCGCTCGCGGCCGAACTCTGGGAAGGGCGCTCGACGCTCGTGCCGTGGCTCGTCGCGCTCGCGACCGCCGTCCTCGCCGCGGAACTCGTTCCAGGGCAGTGGTACATCCTGCTCGGCGGCCTCGCGGCCGCCGCGGTGGAGGTGGTCCGCTATGATCGGTGAGGGGCCATTCGCGCTCGACCCCTTCGTCGTCGGCGTCGTCATCGCGATGGCACTCGTGACCGCCGTCACGAAAGTGGGCGGCTTCTGGCTCCTTCGGCGGATCGACGTGAGCGAGCGACTCGAGGCCGGGCTCTCGGTCCTGCCGGGGGCGATCGTGATCGCGATCCTCGGGCCGGAGCTGGCGGCCGGCGGGCCGGCGGAGTGGGGCGCAGCCGGCATCGTCCTGCTGATCATGTGGCGAACGGAGAGCATCCTGCTGTCACTGTGTGGGGGCGTCGGAGCCGTCGCGTTGTTTCGCGCACTCATCTAACGGGCCGCTCTCCCGGTACCGCCGAACGCGATTTTATCCGTTCGGCGGTCGAATCACGGGTATGGTAACCCGTGTCGAGCGCTCCTTTCGCGGCATCTCCGAACGGCTCGTGCTCCGGTATCTGACGAATCTGGGCGGCGAGCAGGTCGCCGAAAACACCGTCGCGGGGGACGACTGGACGGCGACGTTCTCGTCGGAGAAAGTCGGCATCGGCCCCTCGTTACAACTGACCGAGGTGACGGTCGTCTTCGAGGGCGACGACGACAGCCTCGAGCCGCTCATCGAGCGGTTCGCACAGAAGGCAATGCGCGCGGGTGGGTGAATGGCGGGCAAACCGATCGAGGGGCAGGTGCTTCTCCTCACCGCCGCCAAGGCGAGTGTTCCGGGGACCCGACTGCCCGACCTGATCGAACGCGCACAGGTCGCGTTGGGACCGAGGCTCGAGCGCTACCGCCGGGAGTACGAACGGCTGTACGCGGGCGACGGCCTCGAAATCTTCCTCGTCGACCGGGGCCACTGGGAAGAGATCGGCGACGAGATCGACGTGGCCGACCGCGAACTGTCCGCTATCCGCCGGGCACACGAGGAGCAGTTGCTGCGGATCGGCCGGCGAACGGACCGCGAGGACGAGTTCGAGACGGCACTCGAGATCCGGGAGCCGGTCGTCATCGGGGCGAACGAGAGCGAAACCGCCGACGAACACGAGTCGCCGAGCCGATAGTGTTCGATGGCAGATAGCCATCATCACCGACGATGCGCCGTCGACGCCTCTCGCGGTCGATAACAACTAGAAAGATCGTGTTTCACCGTTGGCAAACCGCTGAGATGATGACCATCGACCAAGAGACCGAGATAACGGACGAGGAGAGCGACGTCTTCCTCAGTCGTCGCTCGAGACTGCCGCACCGGAGTCGCCGCTGACGCCGGTTCCCGGCCCGAGATCGATCTCGAGTTCGTCGAGCTTCTCGTCGGGAACGACGCCGTCGACCCAGCCGCGGTAGTCGTAGTACTCCGCTTTCATCTCGTCGAGTTCGCAGTACTCGCCCTCGCTGGCACCCTGGCCGCGGATGCCGTCCTCGAGGAAGCGCGCGGGGAGCGAGTCGTCACTGCCGTCGAAGCCGTTGAGGTTGTTGTAGTACCGTTCGAGGTTGTAGACGCGTTCGCCGGCCTCGAGCAGTTCGTCTTCGGTGACGTCGCGGCCGGTCATCCCGTTGTACTGCAGGACGTACTCCTCGATTCCTTCCGCGAAGGCGTTGAACTTGCAGATGTCGAAGGAGTCGCTGATGGCGTGGAGGTCCTGGAACTGGGCGGTGAGTTCGCCCTTCCCCTCGTACTCGTAGGGGTCGACCTTCTCGGGGATGCCGAGGATCTCCGCGGCTGGCGTGTAGCCCCGCAGGTGGCAGGCCCCGCGGTTCGAGGTGGCGTAGCCGATTCCCATCCCCTTCAGACAACGTGGATCGTAGGCGGCGATGGTCTGACCCTTGACCGCCAGCGAGTTCTCGTGGGCCTCCTTCCGGTCGGCGACCCGGCGCGGTCCTTCGGCCAGCAGATCCGCGAGGTCGTCCTCGCGGTGGGCGATCCGCTCGATCATGTCGATCATCGTCTCGTAGTCGCCCCACTCGAGTTCGCCCACGCCCTCGAGTTTGCCCTCCTCGGTCATCTCCATGGCCATCGCCATCATGTTGCCCGCGTCGATGGTGTCGACGCCCATGTCGTTACAGCGGTCGATCATCAGTGCGATGGCGTCGCGGTCGGTGTGGCCGGAGTTCGGCCCGAGCGCGTACGCCGATTCGTACTCGTAGGACTCGGTGCGGACGTTCATCTCCTCGCCCTTGTGCATCGCCTGGACCTCGACTTCCTTCTTACAGGCGACCGGACAGGAGTGACAGGTCGGCTCGTCGACGAGGATATTCTCCCGGACGTTCTCACCGGAGACGCGCTCGGCGTCGATGTCGACGCCCTCCGCGTCGCGCATGCTCTCCGTCGACGTGTAGCGGCCGTTCTTCGTCGGGAGACCGTCCATCTCCTCGCCGATGTTCATCAGGACGTTCGTCCCGTACATCGAGAGGCCGCCCTCGTTGGGTGCGGTGACCTCCGACTCGGTGATGGCCTGCATGGCCTGCTGGTGGCCCTCCTTGAACGTCTCCGAATCCGCGGGCTGGGGCATCTTCGTGGTGGACTTGACGACGACGGCCTTGAGGTTCTTCGACCCCATCACGCAGCCCGTGCCGCCCCGGCCCGAGGCCCGGTCGTCCTCGTTCATGATGGAGGCGTACTTGACGCCGTTCTCGCCGCCGGGACCGATCCCCATGATGCTCAGGTTCTTGCCGTAGGAGCCCTCGACCTCCTCCCCGATCGCGTCGCGCGTGTCGTGGAACCCCTCCCCCCAGAGGTGGGAGGCGTCCCGGAGTTCGACCTCACCGTCCTCGACGACGGCATATACGGGCTCGTCGGCCTCACCCTCGAACAGCAAGCCGTCGAAACCGGCCCACTTGAGCCGAGCGCCAGACCAGCCGCCGTGGTGGCTGTCGGTGACGGTGCCGGTCAGCGGCGACTTCGTACAGACGGCGATCCGGCCGCTCATTGTGACCTGCGTGCCCGACAGCGGCCCGTTCATGAACGCGAGCAGGTTCTCGGGACCCATCGGATCGACATCCGGCCCCTGGTCGAAGACGTACTTCACCCCGAGTCCTCGCGCACCGATATACTTCTCGGCGTCCTCGTCGTCGATCGACTCGTACGCGACGTCCCCGTCCGAGAGATCGATGCGGGCGACCCTATCTTGAAATCCACCGAGTTCAGTCATGGTAAATGCTCACCCTTATCTACGACGCCCATAGTGTTAGGTATTCTCATCCTCTCGTAACCGGTTTCGGTTTCGCCGCCGCGAGAGAGCTAGCTCGGATAATCGCAGGAGGGGTGTGAGATTAATACGTCCATGTTATCTGCGCAATCTTCCAAATATTGTGGATCCGTAACCGCCGACATTCACGTCTGACCAGTAACCGCCGACATTGTGGTGTCTCGCGTACGGCCGAGTGAGCCGCGACTCACCGCAATCGCGTGGCCGTCCGAACGCCGGTCGGCGTCGACGATCACAACAGGAGTGCGACCACCGCGAGGATGATGAAGATCAACACGAAGATCCGCGCGATCTCCATCGAGACCCCGGCGACGCCGCGGGCACCGACTGCGGCGGCGACGATCGCGAGGACGAAGAAGATGATCGCCCAGTACAGGAATCCACCACCGGTCTGGAGCGGCGTTGCGAACGCGAGCATAGCATTGGCTCCCACGACCGACTACATAAATATCGACGACCGTCCACGGCCGTTCTCGGGGCTAAGCCGTAGCTACAGGTCTCGAGCCGCGACTGTCACGGAATCGGCACTATACATCGCCGAAGAACGCTCGGCACAGTTTCGCCTCGGCCGTCCGCAGGTGCTCGTGGAAGGTCGGCCGCGAGACGCCCATCGTCTGGGCGAGTTCCTCACCCGCCGTTGACCGGGCACTCGAAGTAGCCATCGAGGTAGGCCCGCTGTAACGCGCCGAACTGGCGGCCGGTCAGCGCCGCCTCGAGTCCGGCGGCGAACTCCTCGCGGGTCTCGCCGTCGCGGTCGCGCTGCTGGAACGAGACGACATCGGTTCCCGAACAGCGGTCCTCGACGGCCTCGACGACTGCCAGTCGAGCGGAAATCGAGTGCCGTTCGACCGAGCCAGTCATTCAAATCCGAGATCACTACCTCCTGTGCGGTACGCACCGGGACAGTCGTCCCCCTTTCGAACGGGGGATCGATGGTCAATCGATCGTTCTCTGTAGTGACTACAAGTCGGGGAACTCCCGCTGATAGGTCGCTCCCTCGAGTCGGTCCTCTCGGAGCGGCCAGAAGGCCAGAAGCGTCGCAGTCTCTCCGTCGATCGGTCGTGAAGTGTGTGGAATCTCGGGCGGTATCGTCAACGTATCGTAGGGCTCGAGTTCGATTCCCTCGCCGTCGACGAGGAAGTCGAGACGTCCGTCGACGAGCATATTCGTCTGTTCGTATGGGTGGGTGTGGGGCTCAGTGTCGGGTTTCTCGGGCTCAATCTGCGTAAACCCGATCATCTGATCGATGCCGCGGAAAATTACCTGGCGCAGTCCCGGTTCCTCACGATACGGATCGATGTCTCGCACGTTGTACACTGACGGAATCTCGGATCGATCGTACTCTCGAGGAATGTGAATAGATCACATTCGAGTCGAAATAAGGATACGTATTTCGCTTTCCGCAGAAGCGCTGGTTCGTGAGACAGACAAAGTGAGGCGGGGTGATTTTGTGGTTCGATATGTCATCGATCGACCGCTCCAGCTGTTGTCGCAACTGGATCGGTTCGAGTTTCGTAGAGTGAGAGCGGACACCGAGTCGGCTGATGGAGGTCGGTATTCGGTCCCATCTCGCTGAATTATCGCGTTCGGATACCGTTCGAGAACTCGAGCCGTTCGGTGTCGAACGCAGTCGAAAAACGGTCCACGAGGGGGTCTCGAGTGTGATCTCCAGCCGGCAGTTAACGCGATTCCGAATCACGTCGTGCTCGACGAACCGGAGATTCGGATCGACAAACGCCGCTCTCGGCTGTACGTCTCTGCACACGATTCAACGAAGGGCTAGAATGTTATATGCAACCATGATGTAAGATAGCACATGTCAGTGTACCGTTCGCCGTTCGAGCAACTCCGGGAGAAGTTCGACGAATCAGAGCTCCGCTGTCCGGCGTGTGGATATATCGACACCGACGGTGGATGGCGCGTGACCACCTCAGGCGGGCGGGTCCGGTATCAGTTCGTCTGTCCGGCTTGCGACGCAGTCGAGACGCGGGAACTACGACTCGAGCAGTGACAGCCGCAATCGCGCGACGACCCGCACGCGCGTGGCAGACGTGGCAGCGCGAGCGGCCGTCGACGACTCGAGGGCGCGGTGACGTTTCGGACCAACAATCGACGGTTTCGACGCGGAATGGCAGGTAATGGTCCGCTTGGAAGCCGGCAGAGTACCGGAGTCGCAGGGGACCGGACAGAAAACCGGGGCGGGACGTGCAGCCGGTCACAATGGCTGTTTTCTTCGATCTAATCTCGTAACAGTCTGCCCGTTTTAGCCCGGAAACGGCCGAAACTCGGTTCGTATGGTTTCACGACCGCGAACGGTCGGTGTCGCGTTCGTCGCGCTGTTGGTTACGCTCTCGGGGGGTCCTGCCCTCGTCGGTGGAACGCCGACAGCCGCGACCGACGACGCCGACGACATGGGTGAAACGGGCGTTACACTCCAGAACGTACAGGTCGGCACACTGGAACTCGAGAACGTGACGGTCCAGAACGCCACGATCGAGGAACTGACCGTCCAGCAGCTAGACGTGCAGGGCGGCGAAGACGAACTCCGGCAGCAACTGAACGAGACCGACGGGAACCAGTCTGTCGAGAATCAATCCACGGAGAACCGCTCTGCGGGGAACCAATCCGCAGGGAATCAGTCATCCGAGGTGATGATCTCGAACGTCGCCTTCGAATCGCTGTCGCTCGAGAACGTCACCCTCGACGAACTCGGTGGGAACGAGAGCATGGCCGCCAACGAGAGCGGGAACGAAACCGGCGCTGCCAACGAGACCGGAAACGAGTCCGCAACGGGCAATGAGACTGGAAACGAATCGTCGACGGGCCTCCAGCAGGTGCTCGACGAGGATGCTAGCAACGTGATGATACAGAACATGACGATCGAGTCCATGAACGCCGAGCAACTGACGATCGATGACCTGACCGTCGGCGAAGGCGGCGATGACGGTGGAATCCTCTCTGGCATCTCCGACGCCGTCGGGGACCTGTTCGGCGGTGACGGCGGCGGCGAGAACCAGACGAACGATACCGCAACCGGGAACGAGAGCACCCAGGAGATCGAATCGCTGACTATCGAGCAGTTCGATGTCGGTGACATTACGTTCGAATCGATGACCGTCGGCACTCTCGAGAGTCAGCAGGCAGACAACGCGACGAGTGAAAACGCGACTTCGAACGAAACGACTGCGAACGAAACGACCGCGGGCGACAACGAGACGGCCACCGGCGAGACCGTCTCGTCGGTTTCCGCGGGAGCGATGACGGTCGAGAACAGCTCCGTCGGCACCCTCACCCTCGGCGAAACGCAGGGTCTCGAGGAATCGCTCCAACAGCCGACCGCCAACGAGACGAACGCAACCGGTAACGCGACGAACGAGACTGGCAACGAAACCGCTAACGCGACGAACGAAACGGGGTGACGATCGAGGGCGATACACTGAACGAAACGCAGTGAGGAACCGAACGGCGTCACTGGCTCGCGTCAGTCGAGCACCCAGTGCCGTCGCCGTCCGCTATTTTCGGGCCGGGCTGCGTTCCGGATCGACCAGTCGATAGTACGAGACGGCGAGCACCGTCCGTCCGTCGCGAATCTCGCCGGCGGCCACGGCGTCGGTCAGTTTCTCGAGCGAAAGCTCCATCGGACGGATGCTCTCGTTGTGATCGAGTCGCTGCTCGGCGGTCGGGCGGCAACCGTCGGCGACGAAGAAGTGCAGAACGGAGTCCGCGATCCCGTTGGCCGGCTCGACGGTCACCAGCGGCTCGAGTTCCGTGGCCTCGTACCCGGTCTCTTCGGCGAGTTCTCTCCGGGCCGCGGTCTCGAGACCGGCATCATTGGGTTCGACCCCGCCGACGGGAAGTCCGCGACTGATTCGCGAGACGGCTTGCCGCCACTCCTCGATGCAGACGACGTCTCCGTCGGGCGTGAACGGCAGGACGCAGACGCTCGGGGCGTCCGAGAGGTAGTCGAACTCGGATTCCGTGCCATCGGGGAGTCGAACGGACTCGTTAACGACATCGAAACCCGGACAGGAGTAGGCTACTCGGCGCTCGCGAGTGTCCCAGGCCAGTGGATCGGTTGGCATAGCGGCCGATACGGCGGTGAACGTCAAAAACGCGGCGTCACGGCTGCGGCGTCACGCGCGGTCGACGGTGGACTATCGGCGCAGGACGTGCTCGGTCGATCGGGTCCTACGGGTCGCATTCCGGCTCGAGCGACGTCGTATCCGCTCTATAACAAAGCCACAGAGCGGTGAACGTCGTCACTCAGAGGGTGATCCATGGACCAGCTAACTGGCTTCCAGCGCGACCTGTTGTACGTGATCGCAGGGAAAGACCGGCCGTCCGGGCAGGAGATTCTCGACGACATCAATAGCTACATCGACCAGCCCGTCACACACGGTCGACTGTATCCGAACCTCGACACGCTCGTCGAGAAGGAACTCGTCGAGAAAGGCGAACTCGACCGCCGGACGAACTACTACGCGCTGACGCCGAAAGGCCGACGCGCGCTCCAGCGTCGCCAGGAGTGGGTCGACCAGTACGTCGACGTCTAACTCCGGGCGGCCTCCTCTCGAGAGGGATACACCGATAGCGCCTCGCTTCGCGGTGGGATCGGGTTGTGTTGGAAACCGGTTCGTGAACGCCCGCGACCGCCGTCACCGGGCGTCGTCGAGATCGACGACCGCCTCGAGATCCGCGGTCAGCCAGGCGTTCAGTTTCTCCGTCGTGGTGCCGTCGCGCGGGACGAGCGTACAGCGATCGTCGTCGGACTCGTATCGGACGATGACGGCATCGAACAGTACCGCGTCGGCCTCGTCCGTGGGGGAAGAGTACTTGTGGGCAGTTCCGTCGTCGATCCCGTCAGCAGAGCCATCCATGGTAGTCCAGGCGAGCGTCGTCGCCACCGTCCCGTAGGCGCAGCCGATACAAAACGCCTGCTAGGTGTCATATAGAGCGGTTGGGTCGACTGTATACCGCTCCCGAATCGCTTCGAGAGTCGTCTCGCGGTGGCGTCCGACTGGTGGTTACGACGACCGGTGGCGGAGCCGTCGAACGAGGGTCGACTCGAGTCGTTGGATATCCACAGACGAAGCGGGCCGTCCGGTCGATGAACGGCTAGTCGTCACCGAAACTGACCTGGGCGAGATCCGCCTCGAGATCGGCGACGTGCTCGTTGAAGTCGGCGACGAACGCGGAAACGTCGCCGGCCAATCGGCGGACTTCGGGGGCCGCCGGCGGGCCGTACTGCGAGAGGAGGTAGACGCCGTCGGAGCCACCGACACGCAGGTAGGAAGCGAGGTCTTCCTCCCACTTCAGTTCCCATCGGGTGCCCGAGATCGTCGTCGCGTAGGTGCCGTACTCGCCGTCGTAGCGGTGGAGTTGGCTCGCCATCGCGTTGCAGACGTCGCGGATGCGGTCGACGATTCGGTCCCGCTCGGCGACCAGTTCCGCCGTGGATTCGGCCTCCGGGAACTCGTCGGAGACGTCCGCGAGAATCCCCTCGAACGAGCGGACGTACTCGTTGTAGGCCGCGACGAACGCCCCGTAGTCGGCCATCGCCGTCTCGAGGGCCTCGGGTTCGGGTGGCTGCTTGCTCGAGACGACGTAGATCTCCGACCCCGATTTCGGGTCGAATCTGAGGTACTGGACGTCGCCGGCCTCGTACTTGAGCGTCCAGCTCCCGCTGTCGGTATTGAACGTCTCCTGCCCGTAGTCACCGCCCTGGAAAACGGCGAGTTCGCGCGCGATCTCGCCGGCGTGTGTGCGAACGCGGGCCGCCAGTTCGTCCCGTCGCTCGGCGATTTCGCCCATCTCCTCGACATCCGCCTCGAGTCCGTCGGTCATCACTCGAGGAAGGGGGCGAGACCCGGTAACGGTTACGCCATCGTGATGGTCGAGCACAGCCGTCGTCGACCGATGACAGGAACCGATTTAGTCGAATATACCACCGCCGTCCTCGCTTTCGTTACCGCTTTCGTTCGTCTCGTTTTCGGTTTCGTTCGTCTCGTTCTCAGTCTCGTTCGTCTCGTTGCCGCCGATGTCAGTCTCGTTCGTCTCGTTTTCGGTTTCGTTCGTCTCGTTCTCAGTCTCGTTTTCGGTTTCGTTCGTGTCGGCCGGTTCGTCTTCCGTCTCCCCCTCGTTGCCCTCTCCGCCTTCGTCAGTGGTGTTGTTATCATCGCCACCGGGGCCGCCACAGCCGGCGATGAGCGCAGTCGACGCCGCGACACCTGTTAGTTGCAGTACTCGTCGGCGAGTCGATCGCTGCTGATCGGTCATACAGGTAAGGACACTGCCAATATCCATAAGCCGTCAGCCGTCAGTTGCGTGGTCATTGACATCCCTTGGTACTTGAAACCACCCAACACAGTTGGATCGGATCCCGTTCAATGGAGTGATCGGTCGCTCGTGACCAGTGAAAGCACCACACCCAAAACGAAGGCCGATGAACGACACCCATGGCTTCGATACCCGAGGAGTTCCACGACCTGTTCGAGACGAAAACGTTCGCCCACGTCGCGACGCTGACCGACGACGGCCTCCCCCACGTCACACCGGTCTGGATCGACTACGACGCGGACGACAACCGGTTGCTGGTCAACACCGAACGCCACCGCCAGAAGGCGCGGAACGCGGAACGCAACTCCGGGGTCGGCGTCAGCATGACCGACCCCGACGACCCCTACCAGCATCTCTCGGTGATCGGTGAGATCGACGAGATCACGACCGAGGGCGCTCGAGAACACATCGACGAACTCGCGCGGCGGTACACGGATAACGACGAGTATCAGATGCCGATCGAATCAGAGCGTGTCATCCTGCGAATTCGGCCGGACCGCGTCTTCTGACGCCACCAGCGCGGGTGCCGGCACGCGAGCGTGCCATCGATCCGACGAGCGCCGCGTGGCGGTCGATAGCGCGTGATTTCGTCCGAGGGTGTTTAGCTTGCACAACATGTGAGTGTGAAATTATAGGAGGGCGTATCGAGTTCGTTCGATCGTGTCACACCCAGATGCGGTACCCGCGACGGACGAGCGCGACGAATCGAACACGACCGAGTGGACCCGACGAGCCGCTCTGACGGCCCTCGGTGCGGACGCAGTCGCCGGACTCGGCGCACCTATCAACGCCAGCAGCCACGACGCGGCGGTCTGGTCGTCCGGCGGGACGTGGTACGCCGACGCTCACGGCTCGGGCGTGTACGCGGGCATCGACATGCTCGACGCGATTCAGGCCGCCGTCGACGGGCTCTCCCCGGGTCGAACGACGAAGGAGACGGTCGTCGTCGAAAACGGCGGGACGGTCGGCCCGACGAACTCGTCGTAACTCATCGACCGCGAGGAGCGACTGGAACGTTACTACGAAGTACAGGAGATAACCGTCGAGGAAGCGCCGATCACCGTTCTTACCGACTATGCGAACGTGGTCGCGACCGCCACTGGCGTAAGCGGCTACGATCCCCACCCAACGGAACTGCGGTTCGGGCTTGAGTCGATCAAATTTGACTCATAGGAGGACTCACTCAGTGGTCGGTCGTTGATCAACCTGTCTTAGAAACGAACAGAGTGCGTCGACGGCCGTTTCGAACACTTCTTCGCCCTGTTCGGCGGATGCTGCCGTCGCATCACCGACCGCGCCGTTCTCGCTGAACGCTTCTGTGAACCGGTGGACGATCCCACCGTCGACCGTGTCGTCCCACGCCGCGGCGTCCCCGTCGACCAGCTCACCGACGTCGTCGGGACAGACGAAAAGGAGCACAGACGTTTCGAGTTCGCCCGCATGGCCGACGTGGTCGTCAACGGCGCGCATCCACTCCCAAAGGAACGGTTCGAGGTCGACTGTCGGGTCGTCGGCAACATTGCGGGCCAAGTCCCCGAGCGTCCCGCCGTTCCCGCCGTGACCATTGACGAACACGACCGTCTCGACGCTCGAGTCCGACAACGAGTCGAGAACGTCCTGGACGTACTGTCGAAGCGTCTCCGCGGAGACCGATAGCGTTCCCGGAAAGTGACCGTGATACGGCGCAATTCCAACTGGAATGGTCGGCAGGACGATCGAGTCGAGGTCGCTGCGCTAGTCGGCCTCTGCGGCCATTGCCCGGGCGATGATCGTGTCCGTGCCGACGGGTGCATGTGGTCCGTGTTGTTCCGTACTTCCGATTGGAAGCAGCGCTACCGTCGGTGTCGCGTCTCCGACATCGGTCCAGGAACTCGTCTCAAGATGCATTGGCGTTCGGTACTCACGACACCGCATAAGAGATACCTATCTGGGCGTTCGGTGAAAATCTCGAGGCGGCTGTCACTGGCGACAACACTATCTCAAGGGAGAAGCGGTTGAAGCTAGCCGTATCGCCATCAGTCGGTCACCGAGTTAGATTCCGATCGTATCAGCGAACTCGTGGAACGTGTCTACCTCGAGGTCAGCATCTCCGAGAATATCTTCCCACGTGTACTCGCCCCAGTTGAGCCATACCCCCTGCATACCGTGACGATTACTTGCTTTTACTTCGCGATCGGCGTCGCACTCATGCTAGGGGCAGGATCGCTGGTCGCGACTTTTGCCGACACCCTCGACAGATCAATGACACTCTCTCTCCAACTGGCCATTGGGAGTGGATTGATCGCGGTGGCCGCCTACTTCTGGATCAAACGGAAACTGCAGGGCTCAGCCGACAGAACCGAACGCTGGCGGACGCGGGTAGCCAACCGATCGTCGACCGTCGCCAGTCTCATGGGACTTGCGCTGCTTGCCGGTGTACTGGAACTCACCATGATGCTACCCTACTTGGGTGCGATCGGAATACTCACGACATCGGACATCGGCTGGCCGTCGCGAGTCCTCATGCTGGCAGCGTATACTCTCATCATGATCGTTCCTGCAGTAGTGCTTTTCGCCGTCCGAATCCTCGGACATGACCAGATAGATCCGCGGCTGGAGCGCCTCAGCAAGCGGATTGCCAAGGAAATAGATGAAGCAACCGTATGGGTGCCAGCAGCCGTGGGATTTCTTGTTGCGGCTGGTGCTGCGACTGACCTGGGATGGGTGTGAGCGTTCCCGTCTGGAACCGACGATACTCAGTTGAAGGCAGGCAGGTAGGTGGGTTTTCATGCACATCGGAGCTGAAGTCGGCTCAGTAGATTGTTCATGCACATCTGTGCTCGAAATTACCAGACGTATAAATTTCACAGGTGGATATGCATGACGAATCCACCTAGCCGACTTCTAAGGCGTGGAACACTCCAGTGCCGACAATAGTATTACGCCACCTATCTTGCTGCTCCAAGTAATGACGACCATTGGAGTTTTTATACAGTTATGAAAATACGAAAAGAAGCTATTGTCAGGCGATAGCTTCCTTTCTGACTTCGATGGTCATCCGTCTTGACCGTCCGTAAAACACTACGCGCTACTTTCTGTCAATCCTTTACAACCAAATCCAAATTTATTTGCCTTCCAACAGCTAGTAGTCTGATATGACGATTGTTGCTTCAGTTGATGACGAAGAGAGATCGAAAGCAGTAGTGAAGGAAGCGGCGACGTTAGCCGATCGCTTTGACGAATCGCTTCACATCGTGTCCGTGTATGAAGAGTCGGAGCACGACCATCTCCTCAACGAGAAAATTAACATCGATGAAAAGGCGACGGATGAGGACAGAAAAGAAATCGCTCGAACGGTCGCCGAACGGGCTTCCGAGGGGATTTCGCGGGAGCACGAAGTGGTCGGACGAACGGGAAACCCCGCCGAAGAAATCCTGAACTATGCTACCGATGTAGATTCCCGATATCTCGTGCTGGGAGGACGGAAACGATCGCCAGTCGGCAAGGCGCTATTCGGAAGCGTCACCCAATCGATCCTTCTGGACGCGGACCGACCGGTAGTCGCGGTAATGGACAGCAATTGATCTGCTTTGCTGTGTGATCTCCCTAGATCGCTCTTGTGGCGTAGATTGTTGGTAAGTCAGAGTGCAGTTTCGAGAAGGGTTTTCAGGCTTCTTTCCCCGGTTTTCGGTAGACACGACGGTGTAGCTGAAACGCACGAAGATACAGTGTGAGTTTGTCCTTGGAGACGCCTCGATAGGGAGAGAGCCAGGATCGCACCAGCGATCCGTGGCTCTCACAGGTGTTGACGTGAACGTCACCATCGACGTATTCGCCGTCCCCGTGGACGACGTATTCGCGGTCGAATGCGTCGTCCTCTTCCAGTGGTTCGTACGCTCGAAAGCCGTCAGTGGAGACAGTGAGCGACTCCTGCTGGCGGTCGGCCAGCAGGAGTCGAATGATCGATTCGTCGGCGATTTTCGCTGGCAGCACGTACCGATTGCCGGTGCCACGATCTGCCAAGTGGAACACCGGTGGCTTGTCTTTGTCATCCCTGGACTTGGCTAGGTCGATTCGTCATGCATAGTCCTCTGTGAGATTTAGACCGGAAATTGATTCCAATGTCCATCGTGCATGAGGAAACTACCTGCCTGACTTCAGGTAGTATGGAATAGTCGTAATATCGATCGCGACAGTGACTGGGGTCGTGTTTAGTTTGTAGCATTATGCCAGACGGCGAAGGCTTGGAGCCATGATTCGGCTGTTGACGGTTGTACATGACTGAAACAGTTTGAGAACGAAGAAGTGCGCCGTTTTATCTCACGAAAGACACGTTCAACAGCGTTCCGGTTTCCATGTTTTTCGTCTCGAAATCGGAGCCCAGATTGACGGAGTGCAGTCTGGAGATGTTTTGCTCCATCGACGAGAAACACGGCATCATCAAGATCATGTTTCTCAGTGAGTTCGTGCAGGAACCGTTCTGTTAACGCGGTCGTAGTCGTCGAATACAGCCGTATATGGAGAATTTTGTTCGTTTCCGGATCAACAGCAGAGTACAGCCAATAACGATGTTCGTCAAGTTGAATCACTGTCTCGTCAAGCGCGATGTGATTCGGCTTCTCGTCATCCGCCGGCTGTAGATCGCACTTATGAACCCAATCGTGGACTGCCTTGCGACTACGTTCGACACCGAACTTCTCTAATTCTAAAACTGTATTCGAAATAGAGAGACCAGCGAGATGGAGTCGAATACCGAGCTCCATCAGCTGACGCGGTGTCCGTTCTCGCTCCACAAAACTCAAATTGATCCAGTCGCTACACCCACTGAGGCGGTCGGTTTTTGGCATAGAGCACCACAAAATCGTACCGCCTCACTTTTCACGCTTAACGAAACAGCGCCGGTAACGGCGGGTACGAGCTTATCAACGTCAACAACGGGAAGGTCCTCGAAGTGGCCAACGCCTCGACGGCGGACAGCGCAAACGCCGAGCAGTGCCCCGTCAACGGCCATCCCACGCAGCGCTGGACCCTCTCGAGCGTCTAGCGGCGCGAGTCGAGGCCGGCCGATCAGCCGGATTTCGACGGGGGACGATTAATGGCAAGCGGTGTGGACGGGTCGAACATGCAAACGGCAGCCGACCTGCTCGTTCGCTGTCTCGAGGCCGAGGGCGTCGAGCGGGTCTTCGGCGTTCCGGGCGAAGAGATCGAGGACCTGCTGTTTTCGCTTCGGGAGTCACCGATCCGGTTCGTCCCGACGCGCCACGAGCAGGGAGCGGCGTTCATGGCCGACGTCCACGGCCGGCTGACCGGCGAGGCCGGCGTCTGCTGCTCGACGCTCG
>NZ_JAQIVI010000137.1 GCF_028618695.1 Natrinema soli
GATCGACGCGAAGACGGAAGCCGTCGCCCGCGACGAGGTCGAACTGTTCGCCGCGCGCCGCGAGACAGCCGCCGAGTACAACATCGGCGCGGCCGGACAGGCCCTCGAGTACCTCCAGGGCGACGATCCGGTGACGGTGTTGCGAAAGGAGGTCGCCGCCGAGATGGCCGACTCCTTCGAGACGGCGGGCGAGTGGCTCGACGACGCGCCGTACGGCCCCCACGGCACCCCACCGATCGTCTCGACCGGGAACTACTGACTCGAGCGGAGCGAGTTGTCGATTACCATCCTTTCCTTCGTTTCTCGTCGCCCAGACCGGTGTGGTTCTCCCGTCGTCGAGGGGTACGCTCGACGAGCAGCGGGGCCGGCCGTGCCGACCCGATCGTGCCGGAACCGTATCGGTACGCGACGTGCGAAGTGCGGAGTCCGAAATCGGAATCCGAACCGGCGTCGGAAGTCCGACCCGAAAAAAGGGGATCGATCCGTCAGTGCAGGTCCAGCCGCTTCGCGACCCAGTGATCTCGAGCGGCCATCACTAGCTCCTCCTCGTCGGCGAAGTCCGTCGTCTCGGCGACGAACTCGTCCCACTCGCCGTGGGACACCATCTCGAAATCAGCGGTGGAGTCGGCGTCGCTGGGACTCGCTGCAACCATCTCGTCGAAAGAGTCGAACTCGGTGTGTTCGCGCACGAAGGCGTCGTCGAACACGTCGGTGATCGGTATCTCCTCGTCCGCGTCGTAGACGTCCCCCGCGTCCGGAACATCCTCGCGTTGCGTTGCGACCGCTTCGAGATCCGTTTCCAGTGCCATGTCAGCATTCGTCGCCGATACCATGTAAATCCATCTCATCCACGCGCCGATTGCCGAATCGACGCGCGCCAGATCGGATGCGCCCGAGCCGTCGGAGCGTAAATTCGCTAGAACGATGCCACCAGCCGGCCGAATCATTGCGGGTACCCGCCTGTCGTTGGCGAAAAATCTCCTGTTCGAGATTGCGCTCTCGGAGTCTGAAGCGTCCGTCGAAGCGGAATGACGACGAACACGTACGGCGCATGGGACAATGGTCGGTGCGAGGGGAACCGATTTGCGTCCGCCGTCGACGAGAGCGAATCGCGGGCCCGCTCCGCAAGTTCGAGCGATGGCGGAGCGTCCGGTCGGACGGGCGGTGCTCGTCCGGGTGCTGCAACGTATTCACCGACAATCCGGCGGGCGACTCGGTTCACAGACTCGTCTCGGCGAAATTCGTCGAGGAGCGGCTGGCCGAGCGCAGCCTCGGGTTCCAGCTGGAAGCGCGCAGCGGCGATTCGGTGAAAGAGATCCGCTGCCACGCGGCGGAGCACGACCCCGATCTGCTTCGACGGGTGGAAGCGTTCACCGGCTGGCAAGGCCCTCTTCGGGAGTGTCACGCAGGACGTAATACTCTCGGCGGATCGACCGGTGCTCGTCTGCGGCGACGGCCCCGACGACTCCTCGGAGGCATGACGCGCGGAGGCGACGACCAACGGTCGGATCTGTGTTCGGTCGAACGGAGCCTAACCGGGCCGACGTGCGAGGGGTAAGTTTATGCGAGTGGATAGTCAACACCTCGCAAAATGGCGCTACTCGAAGGAGAGAATCTGACGAAGAGTTTTGGGGGAGTCCTCGCCGTTGACGACGTCTCGTTCTCGATCGACCGGGGAGAATCGGTCGGTCTCATCGGTCCGAACGGGGCCGGCAAGTCCACGCTGTTTCGCCTGATTACCGGCGTCCACGAACCCACGGAGGGCCACATCTTCCTCGACGGCGACGAGATCACGGGCAAGGATTCCCACGATATCTGTCACCGGGGGCTCGTCAAGACCCACCAGATCGTCCGTCCGTTCGAACACATGACCCTGCTCGAGAACGCGACCGTCGGCGCCGAGTTCGGCGGCCGCGACGTCGACGATCCGCGGGAGAAAGCATACGAGTCCCTCGAGTTCGTCAGCCTCGACCACCTGGCGCACACGGAACCCGACGAATTGAGCGTCGGCGCGCTCAAGCGACTCGAGATCGCGCGCGTGCTCGCGACGGATCCGGACGTGATGCTGTTCGACGAGGTCGCGGGCGGCCTGGACACCGACGAAACGGAGGCGATCGTCGACCTCATCGGTGACATCAAGGAGAGCGGCAAGACGATCTTCCTCATCGACCACGTGATGCGAGCGCTGATGTCCGTGAGCGAGCGTGTGTTCGTGCTCGACAACGGGCAACTCATCGCGCGGGGGTCGCCCGAGGAGATCCAGAACAACCAGCGCGTCATCGAGGCCTATCTCGGGACGTCAGCCGGTCGGGACCACGACGCGACCGGCCCCGTCGCGGGCGACTGACGGACTCGCGCCCGCGTCACCGGCCCGGTTCGCCGCCCGTCGCGATTTTCCTCACTCGGCGGTGCTCTCGAGCACCATTCTGAGGTCGTCGGGAACGGGAACGCTGCCGTCGCCGTCGACGGGGACGCAGACTCGATACTCCGTGCCCTCGAAGACGACCTCCCCGTCGTGGGTCGCGACGTAGTCGAACCGGACGCTCGCCTCCCCGACCTCCGGTATCAGTTCGATCGCGACCTGGTCGCCGCCGCAAACCTGTCCCGTGAAGTCGAAGTCCATCGAAACGAGTGGCAGACCCAGGCCGCGTTCCTCGGTCAACTCCCAGTAGGGGACGCCGATGTCTTCCATGAACACGTCCGACGTCTCGTGGATCGCGTCGATCATGCGGGGGTAGTGTGCGATACCGAACGGGTCCGTGTCCGAAAAGCGGACGGTCCACACGTGCGTGAAACTCATGCGTCGTCCCGTAGAGATCCGGCCAGGCATTATAAAACCGCGGCGAACGACTGGGACGATCTCCTGGATTCGACTGAGGTAACGCTGATCGGCGCCAGTACGGCCGAAGCGATCCTCCAACTCGACATCGTGCTGGTCTACGAGATTTGCGAGGACTCGCTGGGGTACCCGGTCGATGAACTCGAGGCGCTCTCCGAGGCGGTCGACAAGCCGATCCTCTTTACGGTGCCCGGGCCGTACGAGGCCCTGCGGCACGAGCGCGAGCAGATGGAGTCCTCTTGGCGCTCCGACATTCGATATGGCGAACGCGGGGCGCAGGCCGTGGCAGCGCTGATTGAGTCGATCTCCGGGGAAGAGTAGTCGCCGCGGGCTCGACACCCGAGACAGTTTTACCGTTGTACTGTGAGGGATATGTCAATGACTCGTTCGGACGCGATCGAGACACTCAGATCGCCGCCGTTGGCGTTCTCCTTGGCGGCGATCGTCGGCCTTGCGACGTGGGCGCTCGGCTCGGGATCGACCGCGGCGGCGACGATCCTCGCGATCACGCTCTTCTGTGTCGTCCTCTGGATCCTGACGCCCGTCCCGCCCTCGTATACGGGGCTGATCGGCATCGGGCTGATCGCCGTCACGACCTCGACGGACCTGGCGCTCTCTGGCTTCCAAAAGCCGGCGACGTGGCTCATCGGCTTCGGGTTGCTAATGGGCGAGGCGACCCGGCGCAGCGGACTAGCGACTGCGGCGGGTCGGTGGATTGCGGCCAGGAGCGTTTCGGAGTCGGTTCGGTCCGATCCCGTCCGGACGTACCGTCGGCTGCTCCTCTCGCTCTCGCTCGGCGCTCACGCCCTCGCGCTGTTCGTCCCCTCCGCGCTCGTGCGTATCCTCGTGGTGGCGCCGATCCTCCGGGAGACCGGATCGCTCTTTGACTCCCGGGAAGCCCGCACCGGAATCTACCTCGGACCGCTATTCGCGACCTTTTACGGCTCCGCGGGCAGCCTGACCGCCGACCTCCCGAACATCATCATCTCCGGGTTCGGGGAGTCGCTGGTCGGGCACACTATCTCGTGGTCCGACTGGTGGGTCCACATGTACCCGATCATGGGCATCACTCGCGTCCTGCTCGTCGTGACCGTCGTCTTTCTCCTCTTTCGACCGTCGCCCGACTCGAGCGTCGACATGCCCGAGACAGACGGCGCCGGGATCGGCAGCGTCGAGCGACGAATGCTGGGCTTCCTGCTCGTCGGAGCGTTGATCTGGGCGACCGACTTCGTCCACGGCTTCCACCCGGTGATCGGCGCCGTCGTCGTGGTCGTCCTCGCTTTCCTGCCGGGAATCGGCGTCGTCGACTTCGACGGGATCGGGGGCGATGTCGACTTCTCCATCCTCTTTTTCATCGCGGCCGTGTTCGCGATCGGCGACGGGCTCACCGAGATCGGGTTCACGGACGAGGCGGCCACGTACCTCCTCGACTTCATCCCGACCGACGCGCCGCTCGCGGTGATCCTCGCGTGCGTTTTCTTCATCACGTTCGCGCTGGCGTTCCTGATGGAGGGTTGGCCGTCGCGAGCGTCCTCACGCCGATCCTGATCCCGTACGCGGAGGCAGCGGGCCTCCCGTTCACGCCGATCCTGATGGCCGAGGCGATGGCCCTGAGTTCGTACTTCTTCCCGTACCAGTCGGCAGTGCTCATCGTCATCCTCGCGGAGGGCGAGGTCGAGACCCGGGAAGTGATCCGGACGACGGTCGCCTGCTCCGTTGCCACCATCCTCTTGTTGCTCCCCCTCCAGTTCGGCCTGTTCGATCTCCTCTACTGATCCTCGAGGGGGCCGTCCTCGAATCTCGAGTGGACCCGCAATCGCGCCTCGAGTCGCAATCCGAGGGTGGAGGCGCGATCGACACCTCTCCAAAGATATATAGTATTCAATCACACACAGATTTGTGATGGCAAATGACACTGTAGAGCGCGTAGCAGTGCTGGGTGCCGGTAGCATGGGACACGGTATCGCGGAACTCGCCGCGCTCGGCGGGTACGACGTGACCATCCGGGACATCGACGAGGAGATCGTGACCGAGGGCTACGAGAACATCGAGTGGAGTCTCGAGAAACTCGAGGAGAAGGGACGAATCGACGAGTCCGCCGACGAAATTCTCGGGCGAATCGGGGCGACGACGGACCTCGCCGATGCGGTCTCCGACGCCGACCTCGTCATCGAGGCCGTTCCCGAGCAACTCGAGATCAAGGAAGACACGTTCTCGTCGGTCGACGAGCACGCCCCCGACCACGCGATTCTCGCATCGAATACCTCGAGTCTCTCCATTTCCGATATCGCATCGGCGACAGATCGACCGGACCAAGTCGTCGGACTCCACTTCTTCAATCCGCCGGTGAAGATGGACCTCGTCGAGGTCACCTACGGCGAGGCGACGAGCGACGAGACGGCCGAAGCCGCCTACGAGTGGGTCGAATCGGTCGACAAGACGCCGATCTACGTCCGCAAGGATGTCCACGGCTTCGTCGTCAACACCGTCCTCGTCCCGTTCATGGAGGAGGCCGCGTGGATGCTCTCGAACGACGAAACCACGATCCGGGAGGCCGACGCCGCGATGGTCTACGAACGGGGGTATCCGATGGGGCCGTTCGAACTCAACGACTTCGGCGGTATCGACATCGGCTATCACTTCCGTTCCGAGTCCGACCAGCCGGTTCCGCCGGTCGTCGAGGAGAAAGTCGAGAACGACCACCTCGGGAAGAAAAGCGGCAAAGGCTTCTACGACTACGACGACGGTGACGGCGTCGGCTACAAGCCCGAGGACGCCGGCAGCTACGACACCCTTCGAACGGAAGCCGTCATGATCAACAAGGCCGCCTGGCTCGTCGGCAACGACGTCGCCACGCCCGAGGAGATCGACATCGGTCTCCGGCTCGGCGGCAGTTTCCCCGAAGGGATGTGTCGACGCGGAGACCGCATCGGCCTCGATATCGTTCTCGAGAAACTCGAGTCCCTGTACGAGGAGTACGGCGAACAGCGCTACGAGCCGACCGACTACCTCGTCGAACTCGTCGAGGAGGGATGGACCGGCGAAGATGCTGGGAAGGGGTTCTACGACTACCGGGTCGAACCGCCGTACCACTACATCAACTGGGAACTCGACGACGACGGCGTCCTCGAGGTCGAACTCGACCGTCAGGAGCGGATGAATTCGATGTCCGACGACATGTTCATGGAGATCGAGCGGCTCCTGAACGACGTCGACGTCGACGAGGTCTCCTGCGTCGTCTTCGAGGGGGCCGGCGACCGCGCGTTCAGTTCGGGCGCCGACATCACCGGCTTCACGGCCGACGACCCCGCCGAAATCATGGATGTCGACGAGATGTTCCAGACCGTCTACGAGTTCCCCCGTCCGACCGTCGCGAAGATAGACGGTTTCTGTCTCGGTGCCGGCATCGAACTCGCGCTGGCCTGTGACATCCGCATCGCAACCGAGGACTCGACGATCGGCACTCCCGAAACGAACCTCGGCGTGATTCCCGGCGGCGGCGCGACCCAGCGACTCGTCCGCCTGATCGGCGAGGGTCGAACCAAGGAGATGGTGTTCCGCGGAATGCAGTTCGACGCCGCCCAGGCCGAGGAGTGGGGTATCGTCAACCACGCCGTCGACGACGAGGCGTTTGAGGACCGCGTCGGCGAGATCGTCGACGACCTCGTCTCGGGCCCCCCAGTCGCGCTCAAGGCGGCCAAACGCGTCATCAACGACGGCCAGGACGCCAGTCTCAAGGCGGCACTGGCGATGGAAAAACAGTCCTTCGCGGTACTGGCGACGACCGACGACATGCTCGAGGGCGTGACGGCGTTCAGACGGAACCGCGAACCGCAGTTCGAGGGTGAGTGATCGTGAGCGCTACGACGCGAAACGTCGCGATCGTCGGCGGCGGTCACGCGGACTGGGGCGAGCGCAACGCTACCTGGAAGGATCTGGCTCAGGAGGGCGGGAAGGCCACGTTCGACGCCATTCCCGACGTCGGCCCCGAGGATATCGAGGGACTGTTCGTCGGCACGGTCCAGCCCGAACGGTTCGCCTACCAGTCTCACGTTGCCCCGATGGTGGCGGAACTGCTCGGCATCGAGGTCACCGAGATGACCGCCCGGACGGAGTTAGCCTGTGCGAGCGGGCAGGCCGCACTGCGCTACGCGTGGTTGGCGATCGCCGCGGGTCAACTCGACACGGCACTCGTGCTCGGCGTCGAGAAGATGAACCTCGGCCGCGATTACGTCCCCGAGATGCAGGGGTCGATGGCGAACGTCCTCGACCGGGAGTTCGATGGCGTCAACGGACTGGCCGCGCCGCCGTTTTTCGCGTGGTACGCCCAGCGACACATGTACGAGTACGGGACGACCCGCGAGCAACTCTCGCTGGTCGCGGCCAAGAACAAGAGCAACGCCGCCAAGACCGACTTCGCCCAGTTCCGAAAGGAGATCGACCCAGCGGACGTCCTCGAGTCGCCCGAAATCGCGCCGCCGCTCCATCTCTTCGACTGCAGCGGGATCACCGACGGCGCCGCGGGCGTGATCCTGATGAGCGAAGAGAAGGCTCGCGAGGTCACCGACACCGCGGCCTGGATCACGGGCAGCGGCCAGTCCTCGATGGCGGGGAACTCGATTAACAACCTGCCCTCGTTTTCCGGCTGGCCCCAGGCCCGGAAAGCGTCGCAGAACGCCTACGACCAGGCGGGAATCGAGGATCCCCTCGAGGAGATCGATATCGCGGAGATCCACGACTGCTTCTCGATCAGCGAGATCATCGAGTACGAGGAACTGGGCTTCTGCGAGCGCGGCGAGGGCGGCCAGTTCATCGAGGACGGTCGCAGCCACATCGACGGCGACGTGGCGGTCAACCCGCGGGGCGGCCTGCTGGGCTGTGGCCACCCGCTGGGCGCGACCGGCGTCTCGCAGGCCCTCGAAGTAACGCACCAGTTCCAGGGCGAGGTATCGACCGAGAGACAGGTAGACGACCCGGAGACTGGCCTGATCCACAACCTCAGCGGCAGCGGGTCGGTCCACAGCGTCATGACCCTCGCGAGGGATCCACAATGAGCGATACGTCTGATTCGAACGGCGGAGAGGGAGAGCGCGACCGCGTCTCGGTTCCAAAGGAGATCGAGCTGCCGCGATTGCTCGATTTCTACGAGCTCCAGACCGACGACCATACGAAGATCCATGAGTTCTACGACAACCTCCGGGACGGCCGGTTGACCACGACACAGTGTACCGACTGCGACGCGACCCACTACCCGCCTCGCATCGTCTGCCCCGAGTGTACGGGCGACGACCTCGACTACGTGGATCTCCCCCACGAGGGCGAACTGTTCGTGTTCTCGGAAGTGCGGGGCGGCCTCCCGATGGGGCTGGCCGAACACGACGTGCCGTTCGTCGTCGGGGTCGTCGACCTCGGTCCCGTCAAACTGTCGGCGCGGATCGACGATGCCTCCTACGGCGACCTCGAGATCGGGGACCCGGCCTCACTGAAGATCGTCGAGATCGACGGTCCTACCGTCGAAGATCGGGTTTTTTACCGGTTCGAGCCGGCCGATGTCGACGGGGGTGACACGCAATGAAGCACTACGAACTCACACTGCAGGTCATGCTCGAACGGGCTACTGACCTGTTCGGCCACAAGGAAATCGTCTCGGAACTGCCCGACGGAACGACCCACCGGTACACGTACGACGACGCCTACGACCGGATCGGGCAGCTGGCGAACGGCCTCGACGAGCTCGGCGTCGACGCCGGCTCGCGCGTGTCGGTGATGGCGATCAACCACTACCGTCACTACGAACTGTACTTCGGTCCCGCCTGCAGCGGCCGGAGCATCCACATGACCAACCACATGCTCCCGGACGAGCACCTCGTCGAGATCGTCAACGAGGCCGAGGACGAGGTCGTCTTCGTCGACCCGGAGTTCGTCGAGACCGTCGAGCGCGTCGCCGACGAGTTCGAGACCGTCGAACACTACGTGATCCTCGACGACGAGGTGCCCGAAACGGACCTCGATCCGGTCTGCGCCTACGAAGACCTGCTGACGGGCCAGGATACCGACTACGACTGGCCCGACCTCAACGAGGACGACGAGGCGGGGATCTGCTACACCTCCGGGACGACGGGGCTGCCGAAGGGGGCGGCTTACTCCCATCGGGACCTTTACCTCCACACGCTCACGCACGGCCACGTCGACGTCTTCGAGATCGGCGAGAACGACGCTGTGATGCCCGTGGTCCCGATGTACCACGTCAACGGCTGGGGGCTTCCCTACTCCGCGACGATGTCCGGTTCGAAGCTGATCCTGCCGGGCCCCGAGACCGACGCCGAGGCAATCGCCGAACTCATCGACCGCGAGGAGGTGACCGTCACGGCGGCGGTGACGACAGTCTGGCTCGAGATGGCGGAGTTCTACGACGAGCGCGACGACGTCGGACTCGAGAGCCTCGACCGCGTCCTCATCGGCGGCACATCGCCGCCGGAGTGGCTCATGGAGAAGTTCGACAAAGAGATCGACGCGCCGATCCACCAGGGGTACGGGATGACCGAGGCGGCGCCCCATCTGGTCAATACGATGACGACGACCGAGGTCGCCGACCTCCCCGAGAGCGAGCGCTACCAGCAGCAGATGAAACCCGGCATCCCGGCGCCCGGCGTTCAAATTCGGCTGCGGGACACGAGCGGCGACCCGGTCCCCCACGATGGGGAATCGACCGGCGAGATCCAGGCTCGGTCGCCGTGGCTCATCGACGAGTACTACGCTCGCCCCGAGGAGACCGAGGCCTCGTTCACGGAGGACGGCTGGTTCAAGTCAGGCGACGTCGGAACTATCGACGAGTACGGCTACCTCGAGGTCGTCGACCGCCTCGACGACGTCATCAAGAGCGGCGGGGAGTGGATCTCCTCGCTCGAACTCGAGAACGAACTCATGGCCCACGACGCCGTCGTGGAGGCGACGGTGATCAGCGTCGAACACCCGAAGTGGGAGGAGCGTCCGGTCGCTTACGTCGTGGCCTCGGCGGACGAGGTTTCCGCCGACGAACTCCGCGAGCATCTCCTCGAGCGGTTCCCGAAGTGGTGGCTCCCCAACGAGATCCTCTTCTGCGAGTCGATCCCGAAGACGACGACCGGAAAGTTCGACAAGAAAGTCCTGCGCGACGAGTTCGTCGACGAGTACGGCTCGTTGCCGCTCGAGGAGTAGCTCGAGAACCCGACTTCGACCGCCTCTCTTCTGCCGACCGCTTCCCGATTCGCACTCATTCGACGATGCCGCCTCGAGGGACCCCTGTTCTCGGACTGTCCAATATCCATGGACGAGCGGATTCGTCTTCCCATTCCTCGAGTCGAAACGACAGCGGGGCGTCGCTCGAGGCGAGTTGATTTACACCCTTATCGTTGTAATTACTCTGCTGGAACTGCCGGTATTTCGTCGATTACGTTCAACACTAGTGGACGGGAGCGGACGAGATTTTCTCTGCGTGCCCGTTCCCACTAGCGCTTCGGATCGAGGAGGAGCACGGACGAGCGATTTTCGTCCAATATAATCGAACGGTTTATCGGCGAGCAGTCGAACGTACGGATATGACCGGGAGAACGTCCACGATGTCGTCGGTCCTCAGAGCGTTCACCGTCCTCGAGACTCTGGGGGAGGTCAACGGCGCGGGACCGTCCGAGCTCGCTGCGCTGCTGGACATCCCGAAGAGTACCGCGCACGCGTACCTCCGTACGCTCGCGGAGACGGGGTACGTCATCAACGACGGCGGCGAGTATCGGCTCAGCTACCGGTTCCTCAAGACCGGTTCCCAGATCAAGCACCAAAACGGCCTCTTCCAAGTGTCAGAGGAGTTCCTGAAGGACCTCGCCGAACAGACCGGCGAGCTCGTGTCGCTGGCGGTCGAGCAATCAGGACAGGCGGTGATCCTGCACAAGACGTTCGGCGAGCGCTCGCTCGAACTGGGCATTTACGCTGGGATGACGATACCGCTGCACACGAACGCAACGGGAAAGGTGATTCTCGCGCACCTCCCAGACGAGCGAACCGACGAGATCATTGAAACGCGGGGATTGGCGCAGGTGACCGACGAGACGATCACCGACGAGGGTACGTTACGGGCGGAACTGGACGAGATTCGAGAGCGAGGGTACGCCGTGGACTGGAACCAGCAGGTCACCGGAATGGGACTCATCGCCGCACCCATCCTCGTCGACGGCCGACTGGACGGTGCCATCGGCATCGTCAGCCCGACGGGTCGGATCAGGAACGACAGCTACCAGCGGACGCTCCTCCAGAAGTTACAGGAGACGATCGATTCGATCACGATCAAGCACCGGTACGGACCGTAAGCGTCCGGAGCCGGCTGGTTCGCCCCGCTCTCGAGCGATCGAACCCCTGCCGCCCTAAAGAGAGTTCGAGGGTGGACTCACGGATTTTCTAGGAATCCTGGGCGCGGAGGTCTTCGGTAACCAGAATGAGAACGGTCACGAACTTCTCAATCTGATTACTCGGTCATAGGACTAGTACTACAACTAACTGCTGTGTTGAATAGCGGTCTAATCGGCTGAGATCATGGAGTAAAAGGATGAAGGCGAGGAAATCGTCTCTTGTCTCTGGAGGTCGATCTCCTCGGCTTCGTTGAGCAGTGTCGCACTTAGCCAAACAAGCGTTAGGGAAGCACGCGGGCGAGCCCGCCAGCGGAGGGTTCGCCCGCTGGGTCCATGTCGTCCTACACTGTCTTCGGCTCGAAGAAGACCACAGCTACCGCGAAACGCCGAATCGGCTGAAGTACCTGGCCGAGATTCGTGACGTACTCGGCTTAGATCGGGACGATCTGCCAGAGTACACGACGATCTACAAATCGTTCGACCGGCTGAAAATGTGGGTGTGGCGGGCGTTGCTACGCGTTTCAGCGCAGTAACACCCGCAGTCTGAACACGCAGCTCCCGACAGCATGTTCTTCGACCGCCGCTCAGCCACCTCATACTACCGCCAGCGGTCTGGAAGTGACATGCAGACGCTGAAAGTGACGACAGTAACTGATGTAGAATCGCTCGCTATTCTCGACGTGCACATCTCAGCACGGTGGAAACACGATACGAAGACTGGGCCGCAGGTCGTCCGCGTTCCGGCGGACGACCTGCTGTCCGTCTCGGCTGACAAAGCCTTCCACAACTGGCACACCAAGTACGAATTCTACGCGCTCGGTGTCGAACCGCTCATCTTACAACGCGGATCGAGATCACTCACGGTAGGACATAATGCGCTTATCCGGGCAAAAGGCCATTCACAGCGCTGGATGGCCGAAACTTCCTACTCGACGACGAAGCGCTCGCTCGGCGACGCCGTGCGAGCGCTGGGCTGGTATCGACAGTTCCGTGAGATCGTCCTCATGTTCGCCATCGGCAATATAGAACCGCTCTGTGAGCCACTCTAGCCGTGATTCAGCAGCTATTCAATACGACAATATTTTCTAGGATTGGGAGGTCCGATTTGGACATCAATCTTGGATCATCCGTTGGTCATTAGACTTGAGAAGGGATGCTCGATGAGGAGTCCATTTGTTATCTGTATTCGCGCATAACTATGGCACCGCTCTCGCGTAAATGAGCATCGCTGAGTTGCTACACTTGACAATCGGTACAGAAATGGATCTCCATCGGAACCATACCGCGAGCTTCGGAATCAGTGATACAAAACTAGAAGCGACTGATTTCTCACTGACGACGCGCGGGCTACACCGATATCCCATCTAAACCGGTGCAACAGGTGCTTTCAGCGATCTAATCACTACGTTGCCCCAGCGGAAGCAAACAATAGATGTTTTTCTCTGGTGAAATTTGGCGTTCGTAATCGGAATGAAACAAGCGAGCGACGGTGACGAGAGCCGGCTAAGAACCGGATGTCGCCCAGTCCAAACCATCGAATCCTGAACCTCGTGACCAAAAACGATAACTACATGGAACGGGTTCGAGTTGTGTATGGACGCTAGACCGTTAGCAGATATTACGCTCGTAGATGCCTCACAGGGCGTCGCTGGCCCAACTGCTGGTGTAATATTTGCTGACCTCGGTGCGGACGTCATCGCTGTAGAACCGCCAGGTGGAAAGACCGCGCGACACTATCGCGGCGGGATCCCGATGCCGAACGTCGCCCGAAACAAGCGATCGGTGGTTCTCGACCTCAAGACACCTGAAGGGGTCGCAGCCCTCCACGACCTTGTCGAAGACGCCGATGCATTCATCCACAACAACCGTCCAGAGAAGAACGCCGGACTGGGCTGTGACTATGATACGCTCGCCGGGATTAACCCTCAGTTGGTCTACTGTTCAGTTACCGGCTACGGCGAGGCTGGGCTCTACAGCGATCGGCCTGCGGTGGATCCACTCGCCCAGGCGATCTCGGGTATGATGTGGTCGACCGGTGAGCCCGACCGGACACCTTCCCGGATTAGCGTCTCCGTCTCTGACTACGCGACCGGTATCTACGCGGCGTTCGCAATGCTCACGGCCATCCGCCACGCGCGACGAACCGACCAAGGGCAGAAAGTCGAGACCTCGTTGTTCGACACCGCCGCGGGCTTCATGGGCCACTGGTACACGCTCTACGATAAGACGGGTGAGCAACCACACCGTCAGGGCGATTCGTGGGACACCTACGCCCCTGCCGGCATCTTTGAGACCGCGACTGGGCCGATCTACCTCGCCACGCCGTTCCAGTTCCTCTGGGAGCGGGTCCCCGAGGCTATCGACCGACCAGACTTGCTTGAAGACCCCCGATTTGCCTCGAATGAGAAGCGCCTTGAGTACCGCGACGTTCTCACCGAGGAACTCGAGTCGGCGTTCGTTGAGTACGACCGCGACGAACTGCTGGAGCGACTGCTGGCAGCGGACGTCCCCGCATCGGAACTCAAGACGGTCGCCGAGGCGGCCCACGACGAACACCTTCACGAGCGCGGAACGCTCAAGCGGATCAAGGACGTTAACGGCGACGAAGTGATCGCCACAACCAGCCCAGTGCGGTATAGTAAGACGCCGGTCGAAGTCGAGCACGGGCCGCCCCAGCTCGGCGAACACACCCATGAGGTGCTTTCGGAGCACGGGCTTTCCGAGGAGGAAATCAACCGTTGCTCGAGTCCGACAACTGAGACCGAAAGCGGGAGATCGGATAGAAGATCCGGAGAGTGAGAAATTAACCCTAGACTCTTCGATCATAACCGGCCGCGGTTGTAGTGATGAGCAAGTACCCGTACTCCGGAGAACGATGGCTGGGTGAGCATATCTACAGCAGGCTGATTCCGCGTTTACCGTTTCGTTATCTGGCGAATAGTCCTCCTCGTGTCGCTACCGCTTAGTACTCTCAGCAAGTAGAAACGAGTCAGCGTTTCGGATAGGATTAAAGCAGTCGTGTTCAGCAACCTTTCAGCGACGCCTGCTGAAAGAATGATAACAGCACCTTGCTCTAAACGACGAGATGTCCGGATATTGTCTCGAGTTGCTATGCCCGTTGAGGTAACGGTAATAAGTTAGTTCACTAGAATCCGTACATGGTGTCGTGGTGCTTGCCGGTAACGGGACTAGCCGATAGCGGTGGTTTGCGGTTCACAATTCAGCATCACCTGTCTGAAGATTAATTTCGATCATGTTTGCAGCCTCTACCATACGTTCCGGATACTCTTGCTCGAACGTGTCGCCTTGGAGTCGACTCGTTGGCCCGACGAGACTGACCGCCCCCATGACACCGTCATCGACATCCAGAACGGGCGCACCGATAGTGCGGACTCCGTTCATCTCTTCTTCTCGGCTCAACGCGAAGCCCTGCTCTCGGACGACTTCCAGATTGCTCCGTAACTCATCCGGATCCGTAATCGTGTTCGGCGTAAACTCGACGAGGTCCTGCTCCTCGAGGATCGTCTCGAGGTGTTCATCGGGCAAGTAAGCGAGGATCGCTTTTCCGCTGGCGGTGCAGTGGAGATACTTCGTCGCTTCGGCCCGTTTCTTGATGTGGTACGAACGACCGATCGCGTTATCACCGAATCGCTCGTGAAGGACGAACAGTTTCCTGTCGTGCTCGAGGTGTAGGCTAGCAATTTCACCGGTTTCGTGGGCGAGTGTATCGGCAACTCCTTTTCCGGCCTGTATCAGACCGCTGTTGTTGCGGATATGTGCGCCGTATAGCAGAAAGTCAGGACCGAGTCGGTAGGTTGTCCCGTCCTGTTGAACCATATTCTGCTGTTTCAGAGTTGTCAGGTGATTGTGCACACCGCCGGGAGTGAGCCCGACTCGGTCGGATAATTCTGTGACCGTCAGACCACCAGACACCCGGAGTTTGTTGAGGATCGTACAGGTGTGTTCGACAGCTTTGATCGTTTTTGAAGGAGCGTTGGTCATTGGAAGAGTAATAGGCCGCATCACCTATATATTTTCATGTGGTAAAAAACAGTACGTCAGAAGAGAGAATCGAATATCATTTGGATAATGAATTCTGCCTCGCGAACAGGCTACTCTGAACGATACCCAGAAGTAGAGTTCGACGAGAGGGTTTTCACGTGGACCACCTCGAGAGCTGCAGTGACTTTGCGACCGACTATCGTTCTCTGTGTAATTCGCTAACGACGCATAATGGAAATTTCAACCGTCTTTCGGTCGCCAACGGCGCTTTCTTCGGGTACGTCGCCATTCGGTCTGGCCGGTGGGCCCGCTCTCACGGTGAACGACAATCGGCCCTCATCATCGGCCGTAACGACACCCGGACTGACACTCGATACGTTCCCGTCGGCGGTGATAGCGAATCGGCCCTGGGGCTCGTAGAACCCTGGTGTAACGAATTCAATCTTGTCTCTCCCAGTAACGGTAAACCCGTCGGCAGTCACGTTCTCAAGGTCGAGAAACTCGGCAGTCTCTCGAGTGAGCGCCGGACGATTGACCTGCCAATCCCATACGTCGAAGCTGGGCTCGATAGACCGGTAGTTGAAGCCCGACGGATCGATGGGATCACGCTGGAATACCTCCAGAAAGTCATCCTGTAAGCGTTCAATATCCTGATGAGCCCACTCGTAGCTGTGACCACGATCGTGATTCACGTAGAAGTCGTGTTCGACGTTCGTCGCTTCCAGTCTTTCGACGAGCTCTATCCCGAACTCGTATGCCAGCGGTTCGGCGGGCCCGCTATTTCCGGCGGCGACGTGAACTCGGGTGTGTTGGAGATTTTCCGTAATGTACTGTGCGTTGTGGCCTTTCCAGCGCGTCTCTTGTTCGCGTGGATCTCCCCACGCACCAAGTCGAGTTTCCATGGCCGGTCCCCAATCGCCCGATTCGACCACCTCTTTCGCGTACTCCAGGAGATACGGTGATCCGGAGAGAGCGTACACACCGGCGTACAGATCCGGGCGCCGAGCTCCCAGCGTTAACGAACCCGCCGCGCCCATCGAGAAGCCGGCAGCGATCCGGCTCCGACGGTTCGACTCTACCCTGAACTCGTCTTCGATGAATGGGACGAGTTGATGGACGTGGAACGTCTCCCACTTTGGCGCTCCAAACGCTCCGTCATTGTACCAGTCGGAGTGCCACCCATCGTTACCGTCTGGCATCACGACCACGATATCGGCGTCGAAGTAACTTTGAAGCGGCCCTGGACCGCTGTCGATCGTCGTCCAATCGGCAGCTGATCCATTCCCTCCGTGGAACAAGTACAACGTCGGATACGTTTCTTCCGACTCGTGGTATCCGGAGGGTACGAAGACTCTTGTGTTCGTCTGGTCAAGTGGCGGGTCAACTAACGGGTTATCGAACGTATACTCTACGAGCCGGTCACTGAGCCACTCTTCGTCGACTACATCTAGTGATGGGGCCTCCGGGCCGTCGTTTTCGTCCTGGGTGACGGCCGAGGTAGGTCCGCTGCGTGCGGACGAGGAACCTACGAGACCGAATCCTGTAACGGCACTCGCAGTTGCCATGAACCGTCGCCGATCGATACGATAGTCTCTGCTAACTGTATGTGGGTTTTGTTCACCCATATCACACTCGTGAATGTTCTGCCTATTAATTATTGTGGAGACTATCAGCTTGTGATCATTCGTGGTTTAGTCGGTTATCAGTTTGGATGTTTCTATGGGCTGGAACTGATCGTGCTCCCCCAATGGAGGGGACGGCTCGACAATGCTTGAGTTTCGATAGGCGTTCTTTCATTGTCTCATCCGGACCTAACGTATCGGCATCTGATCGGTCCGGCACTCAATAGACAACCGAGATGACTAACTTGATTGAACCCGCTCCTGAGAGCAGAATACCAGGCCATTAGCAGTATCCCGCCTGTGGATGCGTTTCAGGGCGTCGAGAGTTGCCCACGATCATGACGATGAACTGACATCCCATGCGGTCAACCGATCCAAACTGTTTTGTTGATCTATCAGCTATATCGTGCCATGTCCGAAAAGCCTTTAGGGGACATTACAGTTATCGATCTGACACAGGCCGTCGCAGGCCCGTGTGCAACGAGTTTGCTGGCAGATTTCGGCGCGGATGTCGTTTCGATTGAACCGCCGGGCGGCGGTTCTGAACGGAAGTACGGCGATGGGTCGACAATGCCAAACTTCGGCCGGAACAAACGGTCTCTCGTGTTAGACCTCAAGACTGCCGAGGGAACCGATGTCCTCCACCGGCTCGTCAAGGACGCCGATGTCCTCGTCCATAACAATCGGCCGGGGAAGATGGCTGACCTCGGTGCCGACTACGAGACTCTCGCCAAGATCAACCCCCAACTAATCTACTGTTCGATTACCGGCTACGGCGAGGACGGTCCCTACCGCAACCGGCCGGGGTTCGATCCGCTCGCTCAGGCAATGTCCGGACTAATGTGGGTGACTGGCGAACCCGACCGGAAGCCCTCGCGTATCGGCGCGTCGACGGTTGACATCGGAACCGGTATTTACGCTGCCTTTGCTATCTGGCCCGCACTCCGACATGTGCGACGGACTGGAGAAGGCCAGAAAATCGAAGCCTCGCTGTTCGATACTGCGGCCGTATTCATGGGCCACTGGTACACCCAATACGACAAAACCGGCGAGCAACCCCAGCGTCAGGGCCACTCTTGGGAATTATACGCCCCTTCTGGCATTTTCCAGACTGGAACCGACCCGATCTACCTGTCAACGCCTTTCCAACACCTCTGGGAGCGCGTTTGTCATGCCGTTGATCGCCCCAACTGGATCGACGATCCACGATTCGAGACGACCGAAGATCGGCTAAAAAACCGGAGCGAACTAATCGCTGTACTCGAGTCGGAGTTTCACGACTACACTCGCGACGAACTAATTGACACGTTTCTCGAAGCGGGTGTGCCGGCAGCAGAACTTCAGACAGTGGCCGAGGCTGCCAAAGACGAACATCTTCACGAGCGCGGAACGCTCACGCAAATCGAGGATGTCGACGGAGAGGAGGTGACCGCTACCGCTATGCCCGTCGTCCTCTCGGAGACGCCGGGTACCATTGAGCGCGGCCCGCCAGCACTCGGCGAGGATTCGGCAGACATTCTGCTCGAGTATGGGTTTGACGACGAGACAATCAACACGCTCCTCGAGCAGGAGGTCGTCCGTGATGGGCAACGCGGGGATGAGTAGGGATAGCCAACGGTTCGCGAGGAATTAAATCACTGACGGAACACAGCCAAACTATTTTAGCAGCCAGGATGAAAGCTACGGTATGGGTCAGACGCCACTGACAGCGACGACTGTACTCGACCTCTCGCAGGGAATCGCCGGCCCGATGGCAGCGACATTGCTCGCCGATTTCGGCGCCAACGTTGTCTCCGTAGAACCGCCGGGCGGTGCAACTGAACGGAAACTCTCTGGCGGCGCTGCATTTCCGAACGTCAGTCGAAATAAACGCTCGATCGTATTAGATCTCAAGAGCGAAGAGGGGACTGAGGTCCTCCACCGACTCGTCGAGGACGCAGATGTCCTTGTCCACAACAACCGGCCAGGGAAAATGGCTGACCTCGGTGCCGACTACGAGACTCTCGCTGAGATCAACCCCCAACTAATCTACTGTTCGATCACCGGCTACGGCGAGGACGGCCCCTATCGCGACAGACCAGGAATCGATCCACTGGCGCAAGCTGCCTCGGGCATGATGTCGACGACAGGTGAACCCGACCGGAAGCCCTCACGTATCGGCCCCCCGACGATTGATTCCGGGACCGGTACCTACGCCGCCTTTGCCATCGTCATGGCGCTGTGGCACGCGAACCAGACCGGTCAGGGCCAGAAAGTCGAAGCGACCCTCTTCGACACCGCAGCCACATATATGAGCGACTGGTACACCCAGTACAGCATGCACGGCAACGTCCCAAGCCGGCGTGGTCACTCTTGGGAGCAGTACGCGCCCTCAGGCGTGTTCGAGACGGCCACCGACCCGATCTACCTCGCCACGCCGGCCCAGCCGCTGTGGGAGCGGTTCGCGAACGCCATCGACCGACCCGACTGGATCGACGACTCGCGATTCGAGACAAACGAGAAGAGACTCAAAAATCGCGACGTCCTCTTCGAGGAAATTGAGGAAAAGTTCGCCTCTCACGACCGTGCGGCGCTGCTGGAGCAATTGCTCGAAGCGGGTGTGCCGGCCGCGGAGCTCCAGACGGTGGCCCAGGCCGCGAGGGACAAACACCTCCACGAGCGAGGCACTCTCCGTTGGATCGAGGACGGCAATGGCGACGAAGTGATCGCTGCGACAACGCCTGTCAAGCTCTCGGAAACGCCAGGCGAGGTGATGTCGGTCTCGCCAGGCCTAGGCGAACACACCCGCGAGGTGTTGGCGGAGTTCGCGTACGACGACAAAGAGATCAACCGCTTGCTCAACGAGGGTATTGTACAGGCTGAGTAAAATCGGTCCCAGCTACTCCTCCTCGTACACTGTCTCACCCGAGATGCTGCCGCGTTCGACCATAAGCGATCGCGCGCGGCCGACCCACTGTCGCCGGTAGAACACGATGCCGACAAGACACGTCCGACAGATGTAATCCGCCACGATTGACGCGTAGACCGCCGTGACCCCGTACCCGAGTCTGATGCCGCCAATGTATGAGATGCCTAGTAAGAAGACACCAGTACCGGTCAGCCGTGAGAGAAACGGTGTCACGGTATCACTGCCGCCTCGCAGCGACCCGGCCATGACGACCGCGGCCGCAATTAGAAAGGCCGTGATGGCGTAAATTCGAGTGAACTGGACGGCGTAGTCGAACGTGCCGGTGTCGATCGAGAACACCCCAACGAACCCCTCAGCACCGAAGTAGAGCCCGATTCCGAGGAGGCCAATGGTGCTGACGGCCAAAAGCGTCGTCGTCAGGCCATCGGCATAAGCTTGGACCGGGTCGTCACGGCCAAGAGCCTGTCCGACAAGAACGTTCGCAGCGACGCTGTACCCTCGTGACAGTGGAGCAGCAACCTGCTGGTACATTCGTCGGCCTATGTGGTAGGCCGCGTTCACCTCTGTACCGAAGACGAGTAGGATCGCATTGAACGGGAACTGGGCGGCAATCTCCGAACAACCCTCCGCGATACGCGGGCAGGAGAGCATGAGTAGCTGTTTCGTCAGGACCATCTGGGTGGGAGCCACAAACGTGAACGGACTCCGCGGGTGATAGATGATGCCGAGGAACAGCGTCGCGGCGACGATATCGGACACCGCGCTTGCGACGGCGACGCCGACGATCGCCAGTTCGGGTGCTGGGCCGACGCCGAACGCCAGTGCTATCGATCCGATGATGTTCAGGACGTTCGCAAACGCGTTGACGAGCATTACCGTATACGTATCCCCCGTTCCCTGTATCGCGCGCGCACCGATCAGCGTCACGATCGACGCGGGTGCAGCGGTCAAGATAATCGTGAGGTACGCCGCACCAATCCGGACCACGTCAGCCTCGGAACCCATGACAGCGATTGCGTCTGCGCTGAACGTGAGGCCGAATATCGAGAGCGGCAGCCCGAAGACGGTGCCGAGGAGCAGCGCCTGGGTGATTGCTTCGTCGCGGTTGATCGTCGCGTCGCTGCCCGTGTCCTGGCTCGAGAGGACGATTGCGCTGTCACCGATTCCGAGTCCGATTTGAAGCGAAATCCGCGCGTATAGGTCGGCAAGACCGACCGCGGAGATGGCTGCGGGCGAAAAGAATCCGGCGATGACGATATCTGTCGTCCGCATCAACGTTCTGAGAATCTGCTCGATCATTACCGGAGATGACAAAGCGAAGATACGTCGCCACTGTTGTCCGAGCATTCGAAGCTGAGTCTCTCTTTCCGTCACTACAGTATGCTCACGAGGAGTTCAGTTGATTATTTTGGTTCTGGAATCACTGTCGTTGCCGACTACCGGTACGTCGCTCTGGGCATTTACCATCCCTCGTACCTTTCCCTGGCACCACGCTGTACGGTGAGGAGCCAGAAGCTGAGGAGTCGGTGACTTTCCCAGTACAGACATGGCATCCCCCTTGGCTCTCAAGAAAGCGAAGGCATAACACCAACCAGTCAGCCCTAAATGGTATTTACCATGGGTAAAATATGCATGGAGGGTTGGCGAGTGGATCCGGACTGTTTTACACCCATATGATCGTAATAGGATTGTGCTTCCTGTGATATAGAGTTTGTATTGCTGTATGATATCGATGTTCAGGTGTTGGAATCCGTCTAATTGTGTCTCAGTAACGTTCGATCGTATAAATTTACTCATCGAAAACTCGACTAGAGGTTTGTTAGGTGGAATAACATTCTTGGAAAGATGACCACTGTCTCGAGCGTCAATCTTTCTGCAGATTTAATTGTTTGAATCCAAATCGTGGCGATTCACCGGCCTACCGATCTGGCGAGGAGGTTCTCGAGTTCCGGATGTTAAGTACTCTTCGGGTATTTTTCACCAGTAAATCTGCATGTAGAAGGTATTACGCGACAACGAAGGGGATAACCTCATGAGCCAGTTTCTTATCGAGACTCCAGCGCATCTCCAGAGGTATGGAATTCCTGTAAATAACGGACACTGGCACGATGGGTGGATGACTGGTGAGGAGTGAATGGCGACCGTCACTAGGGAAAGGTATGAGCCGCAGGCCTACAAGATGCAGAGGTATGAATGAAGAGAATGTCGAAGATCCCCCTCTTTGGTACCTGCGCACGGTGCTTGATAGTGTCAATTTGTGTTTACGTTTGGGTGCGCGATCATCTTCTAAGGGAGCACCACTTGCTACATTTGATCTACAGCATCGCACAGACTCTATTCAGTATTCTGGTGCTCAGTAGTGGCGTCATGAACTACTCGTTCGAAATCACCGGTGAGAAACTCGAGACTGACCAACTGTACTAGGTAGCAGCGTTCACCACGCTGCCCATTGGTGTCGGAACGACCATGTACGTAGTCTCCAGCTTGCACGAACTGCAAAAAAGGAGGAGTTGAATCTATCAAGACGACTGATTACGTCTTCGTAGCGGCGTTCATCACGACCATTTTCTACCTGATGAGATCAGGTTTGCAACCTAAAACCAACCGATAGTGACTATGAATCGGCGAACATTCTGAGGAAATCCCTAGAGGGCTGGGCTCGGTCTTACTTGGTTACAACAAATGGCTGGTTGAACACTGTCATTAGACACCATGTACGACCGATCGCAATATTTATTGTGGCACATCATCTCAGTAGGAGTGAAACAAGCAATGAACCACGATAACTATTCACTAATGAGTCGACGTAACGCTCTTCGAACAGTAGGTGCAGCTGGCATCACTTCCATCGCTGGTTGCAGTTCTGGCGGAGGGGGATCCGAGAACTGGGTGATGGGAACAAGTGAACAGGGTTCTTCAACGTTCTCGATTGGACAGGCTCTCCAAAGCGTTATTCGAGAGCACAGCGATCAAGTCAATCTCTCCGCCCAATCCTCGGGAGGACAGGTAGCCAATACCCGATCCCTTGGGAATGATTACGATCTGGCCATTATTTCGAATAACCTTCATTATGATGCCCTTCAAGAGGCGGGCCCCTTCGAGGACCAACCTCCAAGTAATCCACTTTGGACCGGTTTCTCCGTTACTGGTGCAGAGTGTTTCATGCTGACCACTGCAGACAGTGACATCGAAACGTACGACGATCTCACGGGCCAAACAATCACAACCTTCGGAACTGGTTCCGCACTCTATCAATTGACGATGACCGTGTTTGAAGAGCTCGGCATTAAAGGCGACTACGAGCATCGTGAGATTCCACTAAATGAATTCGGATCCGCGCTGGAAAACGGCCGTATTGAGGCCTGTGGTGGATATACCACACTCCGCGGTACTTCCGCATCCGGTGGTATGCAAGAACTGATGAATCGGGTTGACCTGAAGGCTGTCAAGATGACTGACGAACAGCGAGAACAGGTCTCTGGCCTCACGTCTCCACCAATCGAAACAATTCAACCGGAACCGTTCGAGAATGTTAACGAAGTTACTGCTTGGACCGACACTTCAAATATTATTTATAGCGACCATCTTTCTGCAGATATCGTTGAACATGTGACACAGAGCTGGATTGAGAACTGGGACCAGGTCAAAGAAACTTACGGTGGTGTCCTGGACGCAACCGACGAAGCCCTCGTAAGTGGTTTTCTCCCTGACTTTACTATCCACCCTGGTGCAGCCGCATACCTCGAAGGCAGAGGTATTTCTCTTGACGAATGGTCAATTGGATCCGGGTGAATGTTTCACTACACGCCACATATAGCCTCAGTTAGTGAACAAGTATAACACTACCAGTGATTGGACTTAATAACATAATGAGATTGTCAAACCAGTCAGCGAAACTCCCTTCCCTTCGATCAATAACTCATATTACCACAATTCAGTATATAATTGCCATTGCCTTCTGGGCATTCGTATCTTGGCAAACGATTGAACAGGGACTTGCAAGGCCCCTATTCGGTGTTATCGTGCTTGGGGGCGCAATCACGGCTTATACTATCGAGAATATCCACGAAGCAAGACAGAAAGAACAGACTGATCGGACTGGAGCTCTGGTTTTCTCGCTAGTAGCTAATGTAATTACCACTGTGTATGTTATTTTGAATTTTCAAGAGCTCCAGACAGTCCGTGTAGGATATGGTACTCAGGTCGATTATGTCATTGCAGCCGTGTTTATCGCTACCATTCTCTACCTAACCTACGATGCATATGGTACAGCGTTTGTAGGGATGATTGTTGCAGTCATTTTCTACAGTCAGTTTGGGTATCTCTTCCCATCTTGGCTCTACCACGGTGGCCTAAGCATCGAACGTGGCCTTCAGGTTGGAATTCTGGACTTTCAAGGAATCTATGGGACCCTCACTCAAGTCATGGGAACGATGGTTGCACCATTCCTTTTGCTAGCCGGCTTACTCCGTAGTTTCGGTGGATTCGGACTGATTGTCCGCGGCGCATTCTGGCTTTCAAGTCGGGTGAAAACCGGCGTCGGCCAGATGGCCGTTGTCAGCAGTCTGTTAATTGGATCGATCAATGGGAGTGCCTTAGCGAACACAACAATCACCGGGTCCTTCACAATCCCGGTTCTGAAGAGTACGGGCATCAAGAAAGAACAGGCCGCCGCAATAGAAGCTGTCGCATCCTCGGGTGGACAAATTATGCCACCAGTGATGGGTGTCGCTGCCTTCCTTATGGCGGACATTCTCGCTCGACCCCTTCTGGATATATTTGTGGCCGCTGCTGTCCCAGCATTGATCTTCTACCTCACAATCTCCATATCTGTCTACCAGATCAACAAACGGGAAACAAACACTCAGCTACTCTCGAGATCCCGGGTTATCGAAGAAATTCCCGAGATGCGGGAGTGGCTGAAGTCAGAGCATCCCCGCCAGGACGCATTTGGTTATCGCCTTCTTGAGGTTCTACAATTCCTCATTCCAATTGGAGTTCTCTTCTATCAATTAGGCATCGCTCGAGCGACTGTGATGCGTGCAGGGATGTTCTCTGCAGGTACAATGGTTCTCACTGGGTTTGCATTCCTGATTGTAAGTAATCTCCTGGACCCGACAATGGAACTCAATGCAATTCCACAATCAGCACTTTCACAGTTCGGAAACGGGATCCGAGACGGAATAGAGTCGCTCGCCCCACTTACGGTCGTCGTTGCGGCGATCGGACTGATGGTCGATACGTTGTTCACCACCGGATTACCCGCCACTCTTGCGTTTGCTCTCATTGATATATCCGGCGGCATATTACCCGTCTTGCTTGGCATGACGATGGTTCTCTGTATCATCCTTGGGATGGGTATGCCAACGAGTGCATCATATCTCGTTGTTGCACTCCTCATCGCGCCTAACCTAATTGATTTCGGTATCCCAGAACTACCAGCTCATTTCTTCGTGCTCTACTTTGCAATTTTGGCTGCCATCACTCCACCAATTGCCCCAGGAATTGTTATCGCCAGTGGAATTGCTGATGCTGACTTTTGGAAAAGTTGTGCCGAAGCGATGAAAATAGCAATTCCTGTATTTATCCTTCCCTTCGCATTCATTTATAACCCTCAACTGGTTTCACCAAATGTCTCACTGAACACCATCATAACGGCGGTAGCAGTGATCACCGGTACGGCTATACTCTCTATTGGTCTCAACTCGAAGGGATTCAGCTCACGACTGCCATCAAAGGTAACGCCAGTTGTCGGCAATCTCGCTCAAATAGGGGTGATTCTCGTCGGTATCGTAATTATGGTGGTTCCAAAATAATTGGCTCTCTTATGGCGTAGATTGTTGGTAAGTTAGAGTGCAGTTTCGAGAAGGGTTTTCAGCACTTCTTTCCCCGGTTTTCGGTAGACACGACGGTGTAGCTGAAACGCACGAAGATACGGTGTGAGTTTGTCCATGGAGACGCCTCGGTGGGGAGAGAGTCAGGATCGCACCAGCGATCCGTGGCTCTCACAGGTGTTGACGTGAACGTCACCATCGACGTATTCGCCGTCCCCGTGGACGACGTATTCGCGGTCGAATGCGTCGTCCTCTTCCAGTGGTTCGTACGCTCGAAAGCCGTCAGTGGAGACGGTGAGCGACTCCTGCTGGCCGACCGCCAGCAGGAGTCGAATGGTCGATTCGTCGGCGGTTTTCGCTGGCAGCACGTACCGATTGCCGGTGCCACGATCTGCCAAGAGGAACACCGGTGGCTTGTCTTCGTCATACGTTCCTCGCCCGCGTGTCGAGAGTCCACGCGAGCGCGACAGACCGTCGCGATCGCGACCTTTGAGCCCACCTTTGACGTACAGTTCGTCGATCTCGACCGGGCCTTCGAGGTGGATCTGAGGTGCGTCCAGCGCTCGCAGGAAGCGCTGGACGCACCGGTAAACAGCCATGTAGGAAACGTCAATCTCGACATCGAGTTGACGGAGACTGGTGTTGAACCGGATATATGTGTAGACCGCGAGAAACCATGAGGGGCGCTGCGGAGTGTTCGAAGACGGTGTCTGTTTGGTCCTTGAACGTGCGGTCGCAATTCTTACAGCGGTATCGCTGAAACACTCGATAGCTGCCGTACCGAATCACGGATTCGCCACGGCAGCGTGGGCAATAGACGCCGTCACGCCAGCGAACCTGTGCCAGCAGGTTCGCAGCACGACGCTCCGAGACGAACGTCTTGAGTGGAATCATGCTTCGTCGGGTGGCGCGAGCGCACCACCCTTGCCTGCTACGACTTTCAGCTACTGCCGAACCGTGACCAACAATCCTCTACCCAAGAGCGCCATACAAAGCTTGAACTATCCAAAATAAAGGTTATTGCGAATACGTTTGGCGCTGTTCAGATTAGAGTTTGAAGGAACGAGGCGGTGAGATTTCAGGTGTCCATGCCAAAATCCACCGGCCTCAACGGGCCTAGCACCGAGATTCAGTTAGGTTTTGTGGAGCATGAGGCGACACCGCGCGAGTTGATGCGGTTGAGTATCCAGCTCCATCTTTCCGGTCTATCACTTTCGGATACTGTTTCTGTTCTGGAGGGGTTCGGTGTCGAACGGGAGAGATCGACGATCCATAATTGGGTGCAGAAAGCCAATCTACAGCCGACAGCTGGAAAACAGCCGGATCACATCGCACTCGACGAAACCATGATCCAACTTACTGATCAGCGCTACTGGCTGTACGCTGCCGTCGATCCTGAGACGAACGAATTCCTCCATGTCAGACTCTACTCGACGCGTACGACCGCACTGACCGAGATATTTCTCCACGAACTCAGAGAGAAACACGCCGTCGAAGACGCCGTGTTTCTCGTTGATTCAGCTCCATGGCTGAAAGCTACCCTTCATCATCTCGGGCTCCGATTTCGATACGAAAAATATGGAAATCGAAACGCTGTCGAACGTCTCTTTCAAGAGATAAAACGGCGTATCTCCCAGTTTGGAAATTGTTTTAGAAACGCCGATCCAGAAACTGCTGAAACATGGTTGCAGAGCTACGCATACTGCTGGAACCAGCTAATCTGAACAATGCCAATACGTTTATTCGGGAACTTCAAGAGAGGAACACGACGTCTCCGACGCCGTGTTTCACATTGATGGCGACCACGCATTGAACTACGCTTGTGAGCGATATAATCTCGGTTTCAGATACGAACGACACGGAATCGAAATAATGCCGAATATGTCCTTAGAGAGATAAAATGACGTACCTGGCACTGTCTAGTGTGCCAGTTTGGGGAACGAGCAGGTCGTTGAGTGAAATAGACTAGAATGCTCGCAGACCTGCTCAGCGAGAGCTCGTGGCGGAATTTGATGAATGTTGGGAGCGTAAGCGGGGTGCTGTTTCGTTAAGCGTGAAAAGTGAGGCGGCACGATTTTATGGTGACCATGCCAAAAATCGACCGCCTCAGCGGGTGTAGCAGCTGGATTGTGTACACTGCTGTCGACCCGAAAACGAACAAAATACCCCATATTCGGCCGTATTCGACGACTACGACCGCGTTGACAGAGCGGTTCCTGCAGGAACTTACTGAGAAACATGACCTCGATGATGCCGTGTTTCTCGTCGATGGAGCAAAACATCTACAGACTGCACTCCGTCGATCTGGGCTCCGATTTCGAGACGAAAAACATGGAAATCGGAACAGTGCTGAACGTGTCTTCCGTGAGATAAAGTGTCGTACCTCTTCGTTCTCAAACTGTTTCAGCCACGCACAACCGTCAACAGCAGAATCGTGGCTCCAAGCCTTCGCCGTCTGGCACAATGCTACAAACTAAACACGACCGTAAGCGGACGGCGATTGCGTCAGGGCGTTCGCCGTCCGCCCCCACGAAACCGGTTGTTCGCTCCGAGAGACAACAACAATCTTGGCGGAATTTGGCGTTGAACGCTCGCATGGAGCGGTTTGGAATTGGGTGCATCGGCTGGCTGACAGCGGGTGCGACCCGCCTGAGGCGCAGCCGAAGCGGGTCGCGGTTGACGAGACTGCTGTCAAGATCAGCGGTGAGTGGTCTTGGTTGTACGCTGCAATATACACCGAGATAAAGCTGATTCTCGATGTCGCGTTATTTGGTCGGCATGGCATCGATCCGGCAGCTGCGTTTCTGCATCGACTCGCCGAGAAATACGATCTCTCCGACACTGTATTTCTCCTGGGTCAATTTGGATATTGGACTTCCCTTGCTCGATTAGGATTGAGCGGTCGGATCAACTACACCGAGAGAAACCTCATCGAAAAATGGTTTCACACCCTCAAAATGCGCATCGACCGCTTCCACAACTCGTGGGTGGTCAGTCGGTCGAGCGCACGCGAATGGTTTGAACAATTCATGCACTACTACGACCGCCAGAGACCGCACCAAGCTCTCGACGGAAAGACACCGATCGAGGAAGTGCAGAACTATACAGTGCCATTTTCAGCTCCCCATCTTTATTTATGATATATGCTATAATAGGGCACGGACGGGGATGGTACAAGCGGACGAGAATCTCGATTCGATCGCTTCAGGAGTCGAGTCACTGCGACGATCCGGTGAGCTTCGGAGAGTCGCGCGCCCGAATCGTCTCAAAGACGGAACTCCTTTCATGACCTCTCCTGAGCGCTATCGCGTCACCCGTGCCCGTCACGACTTCAGCTACTGCTGAGAACGTACTACCAATCGCCTACCCGAGAATGATCGAACCGAGAGCCGCGGCCGAGGTCGTATTTATCCGTCCTCGTTACTCGTCCTTCTGGCTTTTCCGGACGTCAACGTCCTTGATCTCGGCCTCGAGCGTCGCGCCAATGGAGGCGTATTCGACGATGTCGGTGCAGCTGTAGATCATGCCGCCGGTGTTCTGCTACTGTTGGATCTCGCCGTTGAGCTGCAACTCTATCTCGAGGTCGTGGGGGTCGTCGAACTCGTCAGCGGTCGTGACACAGGGCCCGATGATCGTGAAGGTGTCGTAGGACTTGCGGTTCGAGCGGTCCTGATCGCCGCGGACGGAGACATCGAGTAGGATCGTGTAGCCGAGAACCGCGTCCCAGACGTCGTCGGCGTCGATTTCCTTGACGTCCTCGCCCATGACGAAGCCGAGTTCGATCTCGTGGTCGACGCGGCGGTCGTTGAAGAGCAGTTCGATGCCATCCTCGGGGCCAGCGACGCTCGAGGGGGCCTTGAGGAAGTAGCCCTTGTCCTCGATGGTGAATCATTCCTCGGTGACGATGTCCGTGTCGGCCTGCACTCTCGAAGGGGTTCGTCAACCAGGCCCGCGGGACGATGCGATCGAACGTCGCCGAACTCCGGCCCCGCGTCGACGACGTCCCAGCCGTCGTCGACGCAGAGCCCTCCGACGCGATGATGTTCCAGTCCGACGCGCTGGACCTGCTGTTGGGCATCGCCGTCGAGTCGGTCGCCGCGAACAGTTACGGCGTCTGCGAGTATCTCGACACGTTCCGCCTCGGCGAGAACGTCGACTGGGCGGCGCCGGCCGAGTCGCTGGCCTACCACGGCCACTGCCACCAGAAGGCCGTCAAGAAGGACCACCACGCCGTCGGCGTCCTCCGGCGCGCGGGCTACGGGGTCGACCCGCTCGATTTGGGCTGCTGTAGCATGGACGGCAGCTTCGGCTACGAGGCCGAACACCACTCGCTCAGCCAGTCGATCGGCGACATCTTAGTCGCCAGATCGAGGACAGCGAGGCGACCGTCGTCACCGCGCCGGGCACCTCCTGTCGCACCCAGCTCAGTGACAGGCGCCTCGAGCCTGTCCCAGCCGAGAGCTCGCTCGCCGGGAGCGACCTCGACGGCGATGAGCCGTCGACCCCGGTCGAACTGCTGGCCCACGCGCTCCCGCGGTCACGGTAGCTCAAGGCACCCCAGTTTCGGACCGTCCACCGACGACCGGCTAGTCGTGCATGATCGTCACGGTCGGCGCCTCGACCTCGAGGAGCACCGACTGCGTGATGCTACCGAACAGGGCCTTGCCGACCGGCGACCGCTTTCGCCCGCCGAGGACGAGGTATCGGGGCTCAAGTCGCTCGGCCATGTCGACGATCTCGTCGGCGGGTGAGCCGACGCGGCCCTTCAGGACGACGGCGTCGCCGTCGGCGCCCGCGTTCGTGGCGATCTTCCGAGCCCTGTTGGCGGCGTCTTTCGCCCCATCATCGACGTAGTACTCCGGTTGGCCGTCCGCCCGCGATTCGAACCGGTCTCGAGTCATGACGTGGAGCACGACGAGTTCGTTGTCGTAGGCGTCGGCCAGGTCGGCCGCTGTCGTCACGACCGCGTTACTGAACTGGTCGTCGTCGATCGCACACAGGATTGCCATTTGGTGTACGTTCACACGCGTCCTACTAATGGTTTTGGAGAAGTGCCACCCGTTGGGCAGTCTCAGCTGCTATTTTCGGGCCGGTAGCGCTGGTCGATCGGGGAACGCGGTCACGATCGGCCGCTTCCGTCCTCGTACTCGTCCAGCACGTCCCAGTCCGGCGTTATCCCGAGTCCCGGCTCTTCCGGGAGCGTGATCGAGCCGCCCGACGGCTGCGGCGGCGACTCGTAGATTTCGTTGCCGACGCTCCAGACGATGTCGTGGAACTCGACTAGGTCACCGGCAGCGAGACCCGCGTACAGGTGCGCATTCTGGAAGGGCCAGCCACCGCCGTGAACGAGCCGAAGATTGAACGCCTCCGCCATCCCCACGACCTTCGTCGCTTCGGTGAATCCGCCGACGAAACACGCGTTCGGCATGCTGATGTCGATCGCCCCGTTCTCGATGAGTTCCCGGTGCCGGAAGCGGTGGCCCTCGTTCTGTCCCGCCCCGAGCGGAACCCGCGTTCGATTCCGGAGATCCGACAGCAGCGACACGTCGTTCCCGTAGACCGGCTCCTCGAACCAGCTGAGCGAGACCGACGCCGACTCGAGCCGGTTACACAGCTCGAGCGCTTCGTCGACCGAGTACAGGTAGTTCGCGTCGATCGCGAGCTCGACGTCGTCGCCGATCGCGTCGCGGACCGCGGTCACTCGCTCCGCGTCGATGCTCGGCGTCGCCCACTCGCCCTTCCCGACGACGATCTTGATGCGATCCGCGTCGTCGGAGGCGAGGCCGCTCGCGATCTCGGCGAGTCGCTCCTCGTCCCGGATCGCTCGCCCAATCGTGTGGTACACCGGGACCGTCTCGGACGCGCCGCCCAGGAGGCGCCAGATCGGTTCGTCGTACGCCTTCCCCTTGATGTCCCAGAGCGCGATGTCGACGGCGCTCACCGCCGTGCTCCAGGTCCCCGTCTGCGCTCGCGGATTGAGCTCGCGGTAGAGCAGGTCCCAGACGCGTTCCGTTTCGAGCGGGTTCCGCCCGGTTACCAGCGGTGCGATCTGCTCGTTGACAAACGACGCCGTGGCCTCCGGATAGAGGTAGCCGGTCTCGCCGTATCCGGTGATCCCCTCGTCCGTCTCGACGGTGACGAACACGATCGTGTCCTCCACGTCGTCCCCGCCGGGAACGTCCGCGGGAACCGTGTACGTCAACGCTCGTACGCTTGTGATTTCCATGCAGGAATCCCATCGGTAGCAATCCGATCGAGGGCCAAATAGCTACCCATCTCGGGTGTGCGGGCGATGGTACTCGAACGCGGGCCGACGGTGCCCGAATGTGAATCGATGGAACCGAACGCGGGTCGGGCCTCGAGCGCTCCGATGTCCCCATAGCGGGGAGAGACCCACCTCACCTGGCGCTCGCCACGTACCGTCGAATCGGTGACGCGATCGCTTTCAGGAGGGGTAGTCCGACGAGTGCGACCGTCATCAGCGTCAGGAGCAGCGGGATCGGCTCCTCGACGAATATCATCAGCGAGCCGTCTGACAACTGCAGCGAGCGGATAAGGTTCTCCTCCGCGATCGGGCCGAGAATGATCCCGAGGACGAACGCGATGATCGAGTAATCGTACGTCATCAGGAAGAACCCGAACACGCCGAAGAACAGAACGGTGAAGACGTCGAGCCAATTCCCCCGGAGCCCGAGGGAGCCGAGGGTGGAGAAGACGATTACGAGCGGAATGAGGTAGTTCGAGTTCACCACGGTGACGTACGAGGTCTTCGTGATGAAGAAGAGCCCGACGGCGAGGATGACGATGTTGCCGATCAGCAGCGAGAGGAACACGCTGTAGGTAATGTCGATATTTGTCGTGAACAGCTCCGGTCCGGGGTTCAGCCCGTGCATCATCAGCCCGCCGAGCAGGATCGCGGTCGATCCGCTCCCCGGGATGCCGAACGAGAACGTCGGAATCAGCGAGCCGGCGACCGTTCCGTTGTTCGCCGCTTCCGAGGCGATGACCCCGTGGTGGTTCCCGGAGCCGTACTCCTCGTCGCCGCTGCCGCTCCGGACCGTTTCCGCGTAGGAAACGAAGTTCGCAATGGAGGCGCCGGAGCCGGGAATCGCCCCGATGAACATCCCGATGTAGCCGGATTTGATCGTCGTGATCGGCGCCCGAAACACGTCGACGACGCCGGAGATCACGCTGCCGTCCATGTCGACGCCATCCTTGGCGATTCCGCCGCGCTCGCCGGCGAGCTTGATCATCTCGCCGATGGCGAAGATACCGATCAGGACCGCGACGAAGTTCAACCCGTCGAAGAGCAACATCGTGTCGAACGTGTACCGCGGCTGTCCGACGGCGATCGGGAAGCCGATCGTCGAGAGGAGCAAGCCGAAGGCGCCAGCAGTGAGCCCCTTGACGAGCGAACCGCGCGCGACGACGGTGATCAACGCGATACCGAACAGCGCGATCAGGAAGTACTCGGGCGATCCGAAGAGAAGAACGAGCGTCGTCAGATAGGGCGTCAGCAGGATCAGCGTGACGATCGCGAACAGCCCGCCGACCGCCGACGCCGTCGCCGAGATGGAGAGCGCATCCATCGCGCGGCCCTGCCGTGTCATCTGGTAGCCGTCGAGCGTCGTGGCCGCGGCCGCAGCCGTCCCCGGTGTGTTGATCAGGATCGACGCGATGCTGCCGCCGTACATCGCGCCGCTGTAGATGCTTATCAGCAGGATGATCGCGTCAGGTCCGTTCAGGCGAACCGTCAACGGGAGTACGACCGCTAACCCGAGGTTGGGACCCAAACCGGGTATCGCTCCGATCACAATTCCCAGGAGTATGCCGACGAGTAGCCAGCCCAACGTCGAGCCGGTGAAGAGGATATTGATCGCGCCGGTGAGGCCGCTCCCGATCATCTACAATCCACCCTGCATCAGGTCGACCGGCAGGATGTAGTCGAACGAGAGGGCAATCGCGATTGCCATGCCGAGCAACACCGCCGCGATCCGCTTTCGGATGCCGAAGAGCGCCGAGTACGCGATCACGAACAGCGGCGTCGCCAGCACGAGGCCGATGGCGTAGCCGACGACTCCGTATCCGGCCAACAGACCGACGAGTATCGCCTGCTGTCGCTCGGCGTGTGGCGACGCGGCCCCGTGCTCGCCGTCTCGCTCCGCTTGCGAGGTGACCGCTTCCTCGGACTCGACGAGTTCGTCTTCCTCGTAATCGAACATCGAGCCCGAATCGTCGACGGCGTTACGTATCGATTCGGGGAGATACCCCCGTGCGAGCAACAGGAGCACGCCACAGATCGTCGCGATTGCGGTGAAGCGGGGGAAGATGGCGACCTGGTAGGAAAACGCGAACGACTCGACGAGCATGTAGCTCGAGACCACGAGCATGCCGACAAGCATCACGGCTTCCGGCGTCGCTCGGTCCGTTATCGTACGATAAATTGAGTTGACCATGCCTGTACCTATTGCAGTTCTTCGAGGTCGACGTTCTCGGGGATCGCTTCCTCGTTCTCCTCCATGACCGAGACCGCCTCGTCGGGACTGATGAACTGGACGTCGTTGCCCGTCTCCTCGCTCCACTCCGCCATCGCGTCGCTCTGGAGCGTCTCTTCGAGGCTATCGGTCAGGGTCTGGAGCTGATCGTCTGGCAGCTCCGGCGGCGCGATGAACGCCCGCATGAAGCCGCCCATGAAGTCGATTTCGGGATCGTAGCCGGCGTCAGTGTACGTCGGCAGGTCGGGGAACACGCCGCTCCCGTCGCTGTGTAACGCGGTGTTCACGTTGACCTGACTCTGGGCGTCTTCGGCGGCCGTCTCGGTGACGATCCCGACCGGAACCTCGCTGCTGGCGACCGCCTCGAGGACGGGGCCGCTCCCGTTGTACGCGATGAAGTTCTCCCACTGGATATCGAGTCGTCCCTTCATCGTCTCGGCGAGGATGTGGCTAGGAGAGCCCGTCGGCTGGCCGCCGATCGCCTCGATGTCGCCGCTCTCGTACGCGTCGGCGATCGCTCCGAAGTCATCCAGCCCTGCGTCCGGGTTCGATACTAACACCCAGACGTCCCGCGTGTAGCCGCCGATGTAACTGTAATCGGTAACGCTGAATCCGGGTTCCTGGATGAGGAACTGGGCCACGTCGGGGGAGTTGATCGGGCCGAGGGTGTATCCGTCGGGATTGGCGCTGTAAATCCGACTCAGTCCCTGCATTCCCGCCGCCCCCTCGATGTTTTCGAACTGCACACCCACGTTGTGGTTGTCCGCAATTTCCTGCCAGATCTGTCGCGTGTAGATGTCGGTCCCGCCGCCCTGTCCCCATGAGATGATGACGTGGAATTGATCGCTGGGGTATTCTCCACCGCTGTCGCCGCCGAGACAGCCGGCGAGCAACCCCGTCCCGATACTACCCGCTGCCGTGACGTACGCACGCCTACTGAACATGCAATGTGTTAGAATCTAACGCACTTATTAATACTTATTATAATATTCGGATATAACTGGGGTCTCGGTATGCATCAGCGACTGTGAAATTTTGGTTTCGAATGCGAAAGGACGGTTCTCGCTCCGGTTCGGCTGATCGGAGTTCCCGCCGAGCGGAGACGAGGGGAGAGCGGATCCCTCGAGCGCTGCGCGGCCGTCGACCCTGAAACTCCCTCGCCATCATCGGTCGGCGGCGATTCGACCGTCGGCGAGACAAGGGAGTCGATGGCGGACGGCGAGGACGGCCGATCTGCAGAGACTGAATCGGCCGCTGTCGCCGGAGCGACGGGTTCGTTCGGTGTAACCGATCGGTAGGTATAACACGTGTCGGATCGATTTCTCGACGAATGGTAGCGGATATCACAGAGCGTTTCGCATCGTCGATGGAGGCCGCGAACGTCGAGTCCACGCGCGTCGAGGCGGCGGCGTTCGAGGCGGCCCTCGAGAAGGTGGTCGAATCGCCGGCCGTCGGTGCGCCACTCGGAATCGAGGGCGTCTCCCTCGAGGAGACCGAAGTGACCGTCCCGCCGACGCCGCGACTGCTCATGGACGCCGAAACCGGCGTCACGAGAGTGCACGGTGGAATCGCGGAGCACGGCACGTTCGTGATCCAGTCGGGCGCAGACGGCACCGAACCGGTGAGTCTGTACCCGCGGACGCACGTCGGCGTCGTTCGCGCGAGCGACCTCCACGAGGACGTCGAGTCGGTCGCCGCGTGGCTCGACGAGGAGTTCGACGCGGGCCGCAACTCGGCGATTCTGGCGACCGGCGCCAGCGCGACCGCGGACATGGGCGAACTCGTCCGCGGCGTTCACGGCCCGCAAACCGTCCACGCCATCGTCATTACGGATCGCTAATCATGTCGGAAACCACCACTCGAGCGGAGAAGGCCGCGCGCATCAGACACCTCTTCCAGACCGAGGGCGAGGCGGTGTTCGAGAACACGAACCACATCAACAACGGTCGGTACGAGGCCAACGCCAGGTCCGACGACATCGAGGACCTCCGGTCGGCGGCCCGTCGCATCAAGGAAGACGCCATCGAGCGCCTCCCCGAACTGATCGAGACGGTCCGCGAGAGCGTTGAAGCAAACAGCGGGACGGTGTACCTCGCCGACGACGCCGGCGACGCCAACCGCTACATCACCGAGGTCGTCGAGGACAACGACGCCGAGTCGGTCGTCAAGTCGAAGTCGATGACCAGCGAGGAGATCGAAGTCAACGAGGCGCTCGAGGCGAACGACGTCGGTGTCTACGAGACCGACCTCGGGGAGTTCGTCCTGCAGGTCGCCGACGAAGCGCCCTCGCACCTCGTGGGCCCCGCGTTCCACAAGTCCACCGAGGAGATCGCCGAACTCTTCAACGCCCGCTTCGATCCCGAGACGCCGTTCGAGACCGCGACGGACCTCACGCAGTTCGCGCGCGACTACGTCGGCGAGCAGATCAGGGACGCGGACGTCGGGATGACGGGCGCGAACTTCGTGTTCGCCGAGTCGGGGACCATCGCGCTCGTGACCAACGAGGGCAACGCCCGGAAGTGCGCGGTGACGCCGGAGACCCACGTCGCGGTTGCCGGCATCGAGAAGCTCATCCCGAGCGTGCGGGAGTTCCCGCCGTTCGCCGAACTCATCGCGAAAGCCGCCGCCGGTCAGGACATCGCGACCTACCTGTCGCTGCTGTCTCCGCCGGTCGATTCGCCGGTCATCGACTTCGAGAACCCCGACGAACCGCTGTCCGGCGGCGGTGCCGAGGACCGCGAGTTCCACCTTGTGCTCATCGACAACGGCCGGACGGCTATGCGCGAGGACGACGAGCTCCGGGAGACGCTGTACTGCATCCGCTGTGGCGCCTGCGCGAACTCGTGTGCGAACTTCCAGCACGTCGGCGGCCACGCCTTCGGCGGCGAGACCTACACCGGCGGGATCGCCACTGGCTGGGAAGCGGGCGTCCACGGGCAGGAGTCCGCCGCGGAGTTCAACGACCTCTGTACGGGCTGCTCGCGGTGTGTCAACGCGTGTCCGGTGAAGATCGACATTCCGTGGATCAACACGGCCGTCCGGGACCGCATCAACCGCGGCGCCGATCCCGAGCGGTTCGACTCGCTCGTGGAGGGGCTGACGCCGGACGAGGAGCCGGGGGAACTCGACGTTCAGAAGTGTCTGTTCGGCAACTACGGGACCCTCGCCCGCCTGGGCAGCGCGACGGCGCCGGTCTCGAACTGGCTGGCCGACCTCGCCCCGTCCCGGGCGCTCA
>NZ_JAQIVI010000138.1 GCF_028618695.1 Natrinema soli
AGCGCCTCGACGCCGGCTTCCGCGGCGAGCGGCTGGCTCGTCGCGACGACGCCGCGCGTAGCGTACACCGTCGAGCGTCGTGACGTAAACTGGTCCAAATCTGGCGTCTCCTGCATACGTAGCGATCGTCGGGTCTCGACTAAAGCGTTGGTATACCTCCGCACGTCGGCGCTCCGCGTCGCGACCGCAGCAGATATATCAGTGGGTCATGGTACCAAACCACGATGGATTTGCAACTGGACGGCGATGCGGCACTTGTCACGGCATCGAGCAGCGGTCTGGGGAAGGCATCGGCGAAAGCGCTCGCCCGAGGGGGCGAACGTGGTGATCAACAGTCGGGACGAGGGTCGGCTCGAGGCGGCGCGCGAGGAGATCGCGGCCGCCGGCGACGGCCGCATCGTCGCACAGGCGGGCGATTTGACCGATCCGGACGATATCTCTGACCTCGTCGCGGTCACGGTCGACGAGTTCGGTGGGATCGACCACCTCGTGACGTCCGCAGGCGAGCCGCCGAGCGGCTCCTTCCTCGAGACGACCGACGAGGACTGGTACCACGCCTACGACCTCCTCGTGATGAGCGTCGTGTGACTGGTCCGGGAAGCGGCCGACGAACTGCGCGCGGGCGACGGCGGCAACGTCGTCCACATCACTTCCCGGAGCGTGAAGGAGGCCATCGACTCGCTCGTCCTCTCGAACTCGGTTCGAATGGGCGTCATCGGCCTCGAGAAAACACTCTCGCGCGAGCTCGCGCCGGAGGTACGATTCAATAGCGTGCTCCCCGGCCCGATCGAGACCGAGCGGATCAGCGACCTGATCGAACAGTCCGTCGAGCGCGGGGAGTTCGACTCCTACGAGGAGGGGCTCGAGGCGAAGGGGAGCGCGAACCCGCTGGGGCGGATCGGCCGACCGATGGAACTCGGCAACACCGTCGTCTTCCTCTGCTCCCCGGAGTCGGCGTACATCGACGGGATCACCGTCCCAATCGACGGGGGGCTCGGACGGTCGAACATCTGACGGTCGCGACGGATGATCCCGACGTTCGAACCCGCTCGCGGGCCGTTTCTAGGCGAGCTTCGTCTCGGACAGCTCCTCGAGCAGCGCGACGGTCGCCCGGGCGCCCGCGCGGAAACACGAGAGCGCGATGTTCTCGTCGGGGGCGTGGTTGTTCTCGTCGGCGTTGGCGTAGGGGACGACCAGACACGGCACGTCGAGGGCGTCGGCGAAGACGTACGTCGGCACCGAGCCGCCGAGCGAGGGCTTGAGGATCGGTTCCTCGTCCCAGCCCTCTCGGACGGCTCGCATCACCGGCTCGACGGCGGGACTGTCCGCCGGCGTCCGCTGGGGGTCCATCGCCGCGACGCGCGAGAGTTCCACGTCGATACCCGCGGGCGTTCGCTCCTCGACGTGACGCGAGAGCGATGCGAAGACGTCGTCCGGATCCTGATCGGCTACTAGGCGGAAGTCGATTTTCGCGCGAGCATGCGATGGTAACACGGTCTTCATTCCCTCGCCGCGGTACCCGGCGTCCAGTCCGGCGACGTTCAGGTTCGGGCGACAGAGCAACCGCTCGGCGTACCCCTCATCGGGGTCCGTCGCGAGCGCGGAGAGTCCGAGATCGGCTTGCACCGCCTCCTCGTCCACCGGAATCGCCTCGAGCACCTCGCGGTCGCGGTCGGTCAGCGGGCGCACGTCGTCGCGGAACCCCTCGAGCGCGATCCGGCCGTCCTCGTCGCGAAGCGAGGCGAGCAGGTCGACGACCGCGGTCGCGGGGTTCGGGACCGGGCCGCCAAAGTTCCCCGAATGGAGGTCCCGATTCGCCCCCGTCGCTTCGATGTTGACGTAGAGCAACCCGCGCGAGCCGAGCAGCACGTGCGGTCGGCCCGACTCGTCGATCGGTCCGTCCGCGACGAACGCGATGTCCGCGTCGAGTTCCTCGCGTCGGTCGCGAACGAGTCGCTGGAGGTGTTCGCTTCCGCTCTCCTCTTCGCCCTCGACGAGCAGCGTCACGTCGGTCGGCAGGCCCGTCGTCCCGCGAAGCGCGCGAACCGCACAGAGGTGTGCGAACCACTGTCCCTTGTTGTCCCCCGCGCCGCGCGCGTAGAGGCGCGGTTCGCCGTCG
>NZ_JAQIVI010000139.1 GCF_028618695.1 Natrinema soli
GGCCTCGCCGGCTTCGAGGTCACCCTCAAGCTGTCGGGCGACGCCGCGACGGTCTCGAACGCCAGCTATCCCGACGCGTACGGGCTGACGACCGATCCGATCACGAGCGCCGACGGCCGATCGGTGACCGTCGAGGCCGCCGATCTCACCGACGAAGTGACGCCGGGCGCGGCCGACGTCACCCTCGCGACCGTCGAGGTGAACGCCACCGAGACTGCGACCGGTTCGACGACGCTGCGAGTGACGGATTCCCAAGTCGACGCCGACGACGGCGGCCGCATCGAGCCGGCGCTCGAGTCGGGGACGCTCACCGTCGGCGAGAACGGAGCGGAAGCTGCCTCGTCACAGAATGAGGGAACCGAATCGGCGGACGAGACTGCATCCGATGAACCGGATGGTTCCGACGGGTCGGGTTCGGAATCGATTCCCGGCTTCGCCGCCGGGTCGGCGATCGGTGCGATGGCCGTCCTCGCAGCCGCCTTGCTCGCGCGGTCCCGCTGACGCCCCTCGATCGGTTCTTTTGCTGGACGCCGTCGAGACGCCGAACGAGTTCGCCCAGTAGCTTTACCGTATATCGCCTTCTATGCCCGGTATGAGCGACGATCCCGACTCGGAAGCGCACCGCTTCGCCACGAACAGCGTCCACGCCGGCCAAGAGCCGGATTCGGCCACGGGGGCCCGCGCGCCGCCGATCTATCAGACCACGTCCTACGTCTTCGACGACACGGACCACGCCGCCGCGCTGTTCGGCCTCGAGGAGTCGGGCAACATCTATTCGCGGATCATGAACCCGACGAACGCGATGTTAGAGGAGCGCATCGCGACGCTCGAGGGCGGCGTCGGCGCGCTCGCCACCTCGTCGGGAATGGCCGCGTTCGACCTCGCAACCTTCATCCTCGCGGAGGTCGGCGACAACATCGTCTCCTCGTCGGCGCTGTACGGCGGAACCTACACCTACCTCACCCACACCGTCGCGAAGCGCGGGATCGAAACCAAGTTCGTCGACACGCTGGACTACGACGCCTACGCGGAGGCCATCGACGACGACACCGCGTTCGTCCACCTGGAGACGATCGGCAACCCCGCGCTCGTCACGCCGGACATCGAGCGCATCGCCGACATCGCACACGAGCACGACGTGCCGCTGTTCGTCGACAACACGTTCGCGACGCCGTACCTCTGCCGGCCGCTCGAGCACGGCGCGGACCTCGTCTGGAACTCGACGACGAAGTGGATCCACGGCGCGGGTTCGACCGTCGGCGGGATCCTCGTCGACGGCGGCTCGTTCCCCTGGGAGGAGGGAGACTACCCCGAAATCACCGAGCCGAACCCGGCCTACCACGGTGTCAACTTCCGCGAGACGTTCGGCGACATGGCCTTCTCGGTCGTCGCCCGGACCCGCGGACTACGGGATCTGGGCAACCAGCAGTCCCCCTTCGACGCCTGGACGACCCTGCAGAAACTCGAGTCGCTGCCCCTGCGAATGGAAAAGCACTGCGAGAACGCGATGACCGTCGCGGAGTACCTCGAGGAGCACTCGGCGATCGACTGGGTCAACTACCCCGGCCTCGAGAGCCACGAGACCCACGAGGAAGCCAACGAGTACCTCGAGGGGGGCTACGGCGGCATGATCACGTTCGGCCTCGAAGGGGGCTACGACGCCGCCGAGACGGTCTGTAACGAGGTCGAACTCACGAGCATGCTCGCGAACGTGGGCGACGCGAAGACGCTGATCATCCACCCCGCGAGCACGACCCATCAGCAGCTCACCGAGGAGGAGAAGCTGGCCGGCGGCGTCACCGACGACCTCGTGCGCCTCTCGGTGGGAATCGAGGACGTCGACGACGTGATCGCGGACCTCGATCGGGCGATCGAACAGGTGTAGGACGGAGCCGCCGGCGGTTTTACCACGTCGTGACTATCCCTCGTCGTTAAGGTCTCGGGGATCGACTGGTCAAATATGCCGACCGGAATACTCACGTCAGAGGCGTCGGAGCAGATCGTCGCGACCTGTCGGACAGCCATCGGCGACAGTCTCCGTTCGGTTACGTATTTCACGCGCGACGACTACGAGCAGGTCTACCTCCGCGAGGACCTCGAGCGCGACGCCGATCTCTCGACGTTCATCGGCCACGAGTGGCGCGGGTTCAAAACCACCCAGACCGCGTACGAGGGCTCGGAACTCGGTGCGTACGACTACACGATCCGCGTGTTCGAGAATGGCTTTCTGATCCGCGTGACGAACGACAGCGAGGGCGTCTTCGCCACCACTGACGGACTGACGGTCAAAGATTTCGAAGAAGTCGCGACGGCGCTGGACGTGTTCCTCAACGAGCGCGAGATTTCGTAGCGTCGTCGTCGCTCGAGCGCTCGAGATCGCGGTCGTCATCGTCGTCCTCCGCGGGCTCGTCGTCGGCGTCTCGGCCTCTGATCGGGAGGCCGGAGCCGTGGTCGCCGTCCGTTCCGAGGAGGTGAGCGAAGCGACGACGTTCTGCTACGTGTTTATCCAGACTCATACCCCGGATCGTATCCTGTTTCCTCCGTAGTAATGCAGTCCATTTTCGATACCAACGGATTACTTCCCCGTGAAACGGTTCCAGCGACTACCACTGGAGCCGCCGACGCCCGGCTACTGTCACATTTTGTTTCCATCTGCATCCCGCCCCGCACAGATCACAACGTAACAGTCTTCTCACAACGTAACATCCTTTTCCGCCACGCCCGTGAGTACGCATAATGACTGATCTCCCGGCTGCCGTCGAACGCGAACTCGAGTCCCACGACGCCTTCGCCCGAACCGACGACGGCTACGACCTCACGACGACCGTCTTCGAGACGACCGTCACAGCCGACGACGCCGAGGGAAAGCGCGACGGCCGCTTTCTGGTCACCGTCGTCCTCCCCACGCTCGACGCCGCCGTCGCCGACGAGGTCGTCGCGGCCCCCGTCGAAAACGGCTGGTTCGAGACCCTCGAGCGCCGCCTCGAGGACGTCTTCACGGTCGCCCGCACGAGCACGCACGAGGAACCCGTCATCGAACGCGACACCGACGAGGTCCGGGTTCGCCTCGAGTACACCGCGTGGGACGCCGGCGACGGTGCCGACGACGCCAAGGCGCTGATCGAGTTCGTCGAAGGGACCTTCGCTCAGGGGATCATCCCCGGCTACGACTATCGCGGCGAAGCGGCGACGCTGCTCGAGAACGCGCAGGACAGGGGGCAGCAGGCTGCGAACGGGGACGGAGACGGGAACAGTGGCGGCATGCCGTTGTAGACCGAAGTTTTACGCTGTCGTTCGAGAGAGCGAAGCTCTCGCGTGACTGAGCGAATCTCCGATTCGCGAGGTCCGCGAGACCTTTGGTCTCGCTTGATGACGAAAGGCGCGTAGCGCCTTTCGAACCACGGGTGCGCCTGCGGCGCACCTCGGCAAAAATTCGATTAAAAGCACAGGAAGACGCTTCGCATCTTCCAAGCCCTCGTTCACTCCGTTCACGAGGACACTCCTCCTTCCCCTTCGGGTCAGTCGTCGGCCCGCTCGCTCGGCCGGTCTCACGGCCTCCGGCCGTTCGACTTCTCGCGGCGCGTAGCGCCGCGCACGGCTTCGCTCGCGGTCGATACCTGGAAACGGCCTGCCCTTCCCCGAGTCCCGCGGCTCTCGCGTCTGCTTGAGCCGCGCTCCCGGCCACCGCAGTCGCGTCTCTCTGGAATGGCTGTACTCGGACGCGATCGGTATCGGATGAATTTATCACCCAAGTAGACTATCTGACGATATGGTCCAGAAACGACACAAGGCGATCATCGGGGTCGCGATGATCCTCTTGGGACTCGCTCAGGCGAGTTCGTACGTCGTGCAACGCAACTTGGGATTCGCGATCTTCGGACTTTTCTACGCCTGTCTCGGAATCGTGTATCTCTGGGCTGAGGTCTATGCGGTCGACCGATAGTTGCGAGCGACCGACAGAAAAATGACCAGTTAATGATGGCCCATTCCTCAGCTGTCGCATCGGCGAACGAGCGGTTCGAAGAACCCGAGTGATGCCGTTCACCGAGCGCTTCGCGCTCGGGCCGACGACTGACCCGAAAGCCGCGCTCGCGCGGCTGGCGGGGAAGGAGGAGTGCTTTTGGTCCAGCTTTTACCGAGGGCCGCCGCACTGTGCGGCAGCTATGCTGCCGTCAGTGCGGTAGACCGCAGCGTAAAAGCTGGGTTTTAGTCCATAGCAATATACGTCTGCGTGTCTTCGACTCCCTCGATGGCCTGAATGTGGGTCGCCGCGATCTCCTTGACCGCGGCCGGTGACTCGACCTGCGCTTTCGCGATGAGGTCGACGTCGCCGGCGACGATGTGGGCCGATCGAACGCCGTCAATCGATTCGATGCTGTCTCTGAGTCGATCCGCCTCGCCCGTGTTCGCTTTGATCATGACGAATGCTGTAACCATCAGTTGACACCTCCCGAATCCGAATCCGTCTCCGTCCCGCGCTGGAGTTTCGTTGCCGCCGAACTCGAGCCCCCGCCGGCGTTGGCGGCCGCCCGGTTCGGCGGCTCGCCGACCAGGAGCTGGCGGACCTCGCTTAGGACGTCGAAGTCCGCGAGGACGACGAGTCGATCGCCGTCCTCGAGCGAGAGGTCCTCGTCGGGGATGCCGAGATCGCGGTCGCGCTTCCCGAAGGCGAGGACGGTCGCGTCCGCGGGCAGTTGTAGTTCGCTGATCGTGTAGCCGTTGACGGGGGCCGCGTCGGTGATCGTGAGTTCGACGACCTGCAGGTGCGGCGCGATATCGGCGATGGCGCGGATCGTCCCGCCGAGCAGGGCGTTTTTCGCGCCGATCGCGCCCAGCCGCTCGGGGTAGATGATCTCGTCGACCTGATCGGCGTACTTCCGGTAGATCCCCTCGCGGTAGGCCTCGTCGATCCGCATGACGGTCCGACAACCGTAGTGGTTGCCGATCATGCAGGCGGTGAAGTTGACGTTGAGGTCGCCGGTCAGCGCACCGACGGCGTCGGCCGCCGCGATACCGGCCTCCTCGAGGACGTCCTCGCGAGAGCCGTCGCCCTCGACGGTGTGAAACCCTTGATCGCGGGCGCGCCTGAGCGTCGGCTCGTCGCGTTCGACCACCGTTACCTCGTGGTCCTCGTTGCGCAGGACGCGCGCCGTCCGCAGTCCGACCCGTCCGGCCCCGATAATGACGAACCGCATGGACTGGGGTACGCTCGCCCCGGTGAATAAGTTTGCCCCCGACTAGCACGGTATTCGTTCGACCGATAGTGGACCGACGCGCGAGTTCGGCGTGACGCTCGAGTTCGGAGGCTGAGCGGACCGTTCCCATAACGGTCGCGTCCGGCGGCTGCACGGGCCCGCGAGAACACGCGAAACGACGGAGATTGCGGGAGAGCGCGCGACTGACCCGGTACCGCTAGCCCATCGCGATGTACGTCTTCGTCTCGGTGACGCCGTCGAGTCCCCGCATGCTCGAGGAGACGGCCTGGAGCACCTCGTAGACCTCGGACGCGTCGACCTCCGCGATGATGTCGTAGTTGCCCGCGACGATGTGGGCGTCGGCGACCGACTCCAGGTCGCCGATCTCCGCGAGCAGGCCCTCGGACTTTCCGGCGGCGGTCTTCACCATGATGAACGCGTGGACCATCGGAGGTGTGGTACACCCTGGCACGACTAAAGCCTTTGCCCGAAGCCGCCGTCTCCGACGAGAATTGCCGCGGTGGAACGGTGGACGGACGAATCGATGGACGAAGTCAGCGCGACTCGCCGACCGCTTCGGCCAGCGCGTCCGTCGCCGCCTCGAGCACCGCCTCGGGCGACTGCGTCGCGTCGACGCGGACGAACCGATCGGGGTCGCGCTCGAGCAGTCGCTCGTAGTTGTCCCGAACCGACGCGAGGTACTCGGCGCGTTCGAACTTGTTCGTCGTCCCCGCGCGAGCCGCGGCGGTTTCGGGGTCGATATCGAGGTAGATCGTCAGATCGGGATCGATCGAAAACGGCCGATGAATATCGACGACGTACTCGAGCGGATCCGCGAGATCGTAGCCCTCGGCCGCTGTGAGCGTCGCGCCCTGATAGGCGAAGCGCGAGTCGGAGTAGCGATCGGAGACCACGAGGTCGCCGCGCTCGAGGGCGGGTTCGATCACCCGCGAGAGGTGATCCGCGTGATCGGCGGTGTAGAGGAAGAGTTCCGCCAGCGGATCGGCGTCGTCGTCCTCGATCGAGCGGTAGACGGCCTCGCCGTACCAGGAATCGTCCGTGGGTTCGCGCGTGAACGTGGCCTCGGGATACCGCTCGTGCAAGGCCTCCCAGACCGTCGTCTTGCCGCTGCCGTCTAATCCCTCGAGCGTGACGAGCATGGTCGACCCTCGTCGTGACGGGTACTACAATCTGTCGAGAGCCTCGAACGGGCCACGCGGTATCGCCGCCCATCTATTTATCGCTGCGAAATCACGTTTCGGCCATGAAGATCCTCGTCGCCGGCGGCACCGGCTTCATCGGCACGAACCTGTGTGCGGAACTGGTCGAACGCGGCCACGAGGTGACGGCGCTCTCTCGGTCGCCGGATGACGGCGGGCTCCCTGACGGCGTCGAATCGGCGATGGGCGACGTCAGCGCCTACGACTCGATCGTCGACACCGTCGCAGGTCACGACGCCGTCGTCAATCTGGTCTCGCTCTCGCCGCTGTTCGAACCGCCCCGCGGGACGAGCCACCGGGAAGTCCACCTCCGGGGCACGGAGAACCTCGTTCGCGCCGCCGAGGCCGGCGGCGTCGGTCGGTTTCTACAGATGAGCGCGCTCGGGGCCGATCCGAACGGCGCTACCGCGTTCATTCGCGCCAAGGGCGAGGCGGAAGCGGTAGTCCGCGACTCCGCGCTCGAGTGGACGATCGTTCGCCCGTCGGTCGTCTTCGGCGACGGCGGCGAGTTCGTCGAGTTCACGAAAACGCTGACGACGCCGTACCTGACGGCGTTGCCCGGCGGTGGAAAGACGCGGTTTCAACCCATCTGGGTCGGTGATCTCGTCCCCATGCTGACCGACGCGCTCGAAGACGACGCGCATATCGGCGAGACCTACGAACTCGCCGGCCCGCAGGTCGTCACGCTCGCGGACGTGACGGAGCTCGCTTACGACGCCGAGGGAAAAGACGTCAGGATCATTCCGATCCCGATGGGACTGGCCAAACTCGGACTTTCGGCGATCGGTCCGCTGCCGTTCGTTCCGTTCGGCCCGGATCAGGCTCGCTCGCTCGAGTTCGACAACACCGTCGACGAAAACGACGTGACCGTCTTCGGCCGAGATCCGGCGGCGATGACGACGCTCGGCGCGTCTCTCGGCCGCAACGGGACGGACCGTCGGGAACGATCGGCGAAAACGGCCTGACGTTCAGATCGATGTCGTCGTCGCTCACAGCGTCCGATCACGTCGCGATCGGGCGCGAGAGAACACCTAACCTTAAAAAACAGTATGAGACGGAGTAAACGGCGTTTTCGAGATCGGAGAATCGGTGCAAATACCACCCCAGTCGACCGATACGGAAGAATATTAAAGGAAACGTGAAATTCAGCTCAGCACAAGACTTATAACCTCCATTGCACTGGTACCAATGCAACGGAGCCCCCAAACAAACAATGAAGCTGGCGATGATCGGATTCGGACAGGCCGGTGGCAAAATCGTCGATCGATTCCTCGATTACGACGATCGGACGGGTAGCGGAATCGTCCGCGCGGCGATTGCCGTCAACTCCGCGAAGGCGGACCTCATCGGTCTCGATAATATACCACAGGAGAATCGCGTACTCATCGGCCAGGCCCGCGTCAAGGGCCACGGCGTGGGTGCTGACAACGAACTCGGCGCGGAAGTCGCCGAGGAGGACATCGACGAGGTACAGAACGCCATCGACTCGATCCCGACCCACGAGGTCGACGCCTTTCTGATCGTCGCCGGCATGGGCGGCGGTACCGGTTCCGGTGGCGCGCCCGTCCTCGCCAAACACCTCAAGCGGATCTACACGATCCCGGTCTACGGCCTCGGCGTCCTGCCGGGGACGGACGAAGGCGGGATTTACACGCTCAACGCGGCGAGATCGTTTCAGACGTTCGTCCGCGAGGTCGACAACCTGCTCGTCTTCGACAACGACTCGTGGCGACAGACCGGCGAGTCCATGGAAGGCGGCTACGACCAGATCAACGAGGAGATCGTCCGCCGATTCGGCATCCTCTTCGGCGCCGGCGAAGTCGGAGAGGGGCAGGAAGTCGCCGAGAGCGTCGTCGACTCCTCCGAGATCATCAACACGCTCTCCGGCGGTGGTGTCTCCACCGTCGGCTTCGCCTCGGAGGACGTCGAGGTGAACTCGGGCGGCGGCCTGCTCTCCCGGTTCACCGGCGACACCGGCGGCGACGACAGTCTCGACGCCGCGAACACGACGAACCGCATCACGAGCCTCGTCCGCAAGGCCGCACTCGGCCGACTCACGCTCCCGTGTGAGATCGAAGGCACCGAGCGCGCCCTGCTCGTGCTCTCCGGACCCTCGGAGTATCTGAACCGGAAAGGCATCGAGCGCGGGCGGAAGTGGCTCGAGGAGGAAACGGGAAGCATGGAAGTTCGCGGCGGGGACTTCCCGCGCGGAGAGCCCGAAGTGGCTGCGGCCATCTTGCTCTCCGGCGTGACGAACGTCCCGCGGATCAAGCGACTGCAGCAGGTCGCGATCGAGGCCCAGGACAACATCGACGACATCCAGCAGGACAGCAGCGAGAACCTCGAGGAACTCGTCGAGGACGACGAGGACGAACTCGAGCCGCTGTTCTAGGCCGTCGTTCGTTCGAAAATCGCGAGCGGCCGGACTCGTGTCGGGGGGCACGAGGCCGGGAGCACACTCGCGCTTGCGGCGCGTATTGCTTGCGGCGCGGATCGCTCGCGATGTGGAGTACGCGACGTGTATTTCGCGACGGCGAGCGGGCGCACTCCGACGTGTTTTTGAGCGCGCCCGAACTACCGCAACCAGATTCAGATGCGCGTCCTGGTCCCGTTCGCCGCCGAGACGCCGAAGACTCGCCTCGAGTCCGCGCTCACGCCGGCCGAGCGCGGGGTGCTTTCCCGCGCCATGCTCGCAGACGTCCTCTGTGCGATCGTCGGCGCGGGACACGAGCCGAGGATCGTCTCGACTGCGCCGCTCGATCTCGAGGCGTTCGATCTCCCGGGCGAGGTCGCCGCGTC
>NZ_JAQIVI010000014.1 GCF_028618695.1 Natrinema soli
CGTTCGGGGTTCGATCGTCGGGGTTCGGTCCGGGCGCGGAGACGACCAGCGGAATCCGCGTCACGGGCGGGTGGAGCCCGCCGCCGTGTTGCCACGCGCCGTACTCCCCGAGCGCTTCGCCGTGGTCGGCGAGCGTCACGACGTAATCGAACTCGGCGGCGAGTTCCCGGTAGATCTCTCGATACACGTCCGAGAGGTACCGGACGGCGTCGTCGTACGCGGTCCTGATCCGGTCCGGATCGGCCGACGGCTCCCGGAGCGTGGCCTTCACGCTGTCGAAGTGGGGCGACTCCTCGTCCGGATAGGTGCGGTACTCGTCGGGCGGATCGTACGGCAGGTGGGCCTCCATGAGGTTCGCGAAGAGGAATTCGCCGTCCCGGTTCCACGAGCTATCGCGGACGTACTCGAGGAACTCGGCCGCGCCGTCGTCGGGGTGGCGTCCCTTGAGCCCCATATCGCGGAGCTTCATCAGGGCGCCCTGCTTCAGCGACTGGGTCGTGTCGCAGTCGTCGTCGACGCAGCGCCAGAGCGCGCGGAGGTAGCGCTCGGGGCCGTCGGACCGGTGTTCGGCGATGAACTCGTCCCAGTCGAAGACGTCCTCGCCGAGGCCGCGGAGCCGCCAGCCGCCGTCGAACTCGTCGAACCCGTGGTGCCAGCCCAGTTGCTCCGAGATGTTGACGTTACAGCTGAACGCCCGCGTGCGATACCCCCGATGCTGTAACAGTTCGGGAAGGCGCGTCGTCTCTCGGTCGAACTCCTGGGACTTGATCGTCACGCCGGCCTCGACCGCGTAGCGACCGGTAAACAGCGAGGCGTGGGCCGGGGCCGTCCAGTGGGTCGTGCTCCACGCGTTCGCGAACTGCACGCCGGGCACCCACTCGAAGTGCTCGTCGAACGAATCCGCGCGAAGCGTATCGAGCACGACGAGGGCGATAGATGGCTCGTCTCCCATGGTCGCGTGTCCGCTCATCCTACCATACCCTCCACAAAGAACCTGTCCCCGGACTTCGAACCGAATGCGGCACCGAGAGTCGCCGTCGAACGCGCGGTCTCCAGTCGCTGGCTCCGGGCTCGTTCTCTACCACTGGACGGCCGTCGGATTCCGGTCGCAGGAACGGTCACGCTCACAGGACCGTCGCGATCCCCTCCTCGAGCGCGTCGACCTGTGCGTCCTTCTCGCGCTCGAGTTCGTCCATATCGAACCGGACCGGTTCGCTCGTGACGTCGCCGTCGATCGGGACCCGATCGAACAGGTTCGCTCGCGGGGTGTCGAAGTAGAACTGGGCTCGGTTGCCGTATGTGAGCGCAGGAAGGCAGGCGTGGATCCGGTCCGACCGCACCACGTCCGCGTTGGCGTAGAGGAAGAGGTAGTCGGTCACGAGATCGGAGACGAAGACGTTCTCCGCCTCGAACAGCGGCGTCTCGAGGCCGACCAGCTTCCTCGCCTGCTCGCCGACGGGGAAGTGATACGGTTCGTCGAAGGGAGCGTGATCGGGCCGAATGATCGTCGGCGTCGAGGTCTCGTCGATATCTGGTTCCTCGCCCTTGTCGAACGTGTGGACGTCGAACGTCCGGTTCGCCTCGGGTGGCTGGTGGCCGTCGCCCAGGAACAGCGAACAGTCGATGCCGTCGTACAAATACTCGACGAGGTCGCCGTACTCCTCGTAGGCGGTCCGATCCCGGGTGAGCAGGACATCGATATCGAGCGCGTCGAAGACGGCCTCGACGTATTTCCGCTCGTCCTCGTCGTACTCCTCGCCGCCCCCGCCGACGACGACGATCGGAATATTTCGCTCCCTGAGTTGCCGGAGCGTGTCGTAGTACTTCCGGAACGTCGGTCTCGAGAGCACGCAGCCCGGCAAGACGGCCAGGTCAGCGTCGATCAGTTCGCTGATGTTCACCGTATTCCGTCGAATCGGATGCGTCGGCGACTCGTAGCTGCCTCGATCGTACCCCGTCATCCGCGCGAGCTTCCGGGTGCCGCCCCACAGCGCCGCGGTGTCCGACGCGTGGTTGGGATAGCCGCCCGTTTCGACGATCTCCGCGTCGGGAAACGCTCGCTCGAGCATCGCTCTCGCCCCGTAGTCGATGAAGCCGTTTCCGATGTTCGTCGTCCACGTCCGGAGAAGCAGGATTCGCATTGAGGGTCCCTCCACCGGAATCGGTGATAATTATGCAGATACTACGACCGTTGAACGGTCCATTTCGACGCTGATTGCTCGTTTCGACCGCCGCATCGCCGCATCGCCGACCCGTCAGTCGAGGTAGCCGAGTTCGCGCAGGCGGTCGGTCGGCATGTCGATGTCCTCGTCGGCGTCGGTGGCGGTCGGACCGGACTCCGCCGCGCGTTCCTCTACCCATCGCCGCACGTCGTACACCGACTCCGGAGCGGTCTCGGCCGTGGAGCTCGCGTACGCACGCCAGGAGTGACTCGCCGGCTTCTCGCCCGCGTCGGGCGGATAGAACGCGGCGCGCATTCCGTGATCGCTGACGACGAGGAGGTCGTCGGCCTCGCCGAGGGCGGCGACGATTTCCTCGACGAAC
>NZ_JAQIVI010000140.1 GCF_028618695.1 Natrinema soli
TGATCGATGCTGGCTCGGCGTCGCGTCGCTCCATCGCCGACTCGAGGACGGACTCGAGATCCGCGCTCGCGGGCGCCGTTCGAACGTCGTGCTCGGTGGCCCGCTCGAGGCGGGCCCGAAGACGGCTCTCCTGGGCCCGCGCGTCAGTTACGATGATGATCGGTCTCGATCGATGTGCAGCGTTCATCCGTGTATCCCCGTCCGCGACCTGATCGGTCCGTTTCCGCACTCCTTTCTCACAAAACCACGCTGTGAAATAAAAACCTGCTGGTCGTCGTTCGACCGGCCGACACCTTACGGCCGATGATCGACGCCTCGAGAGCCTCGCTCACGGATTCGCGGCGCGGCACCCGCCCGCAGGACACCGTGTCCATCGGTCGGTCGGATCGACTGGTCGAGCGGCCCAGACGATCTGCTGTCACTGTGTCCCGGCGCACCCGCACGGCGGGTCTCGGGCGCGCCGGACTGACAGGTGTCCCGTGCTGTGAGACGGACTCCTGTGTCTCACAGCTCGCCCGCCGCTTTCAGTTCCGCGATCAGGTCGTCGACGAGGGAGTCGACGTCCTCGTAGGGGAACTCCCCGCCGTCGGTCTTGGCGTTGAGCTCCATCGCGCTCATCGAGAAGTCGCCGGACTGGAATCTCGTCCCCGGTCCGTCGGGCAGTGCCGGCACGAGTTCCATCGGACCCGAGACCGGATAGTCGGCGTTCTCGAACGCGTCGGTCAGCTGCTCGCGGAGTTCGGCTTCGTCTGCCATGACTTCGTGTTTCTGCGCGAATCCCAATAACTCTGCAGGGGGATTGTCGACCGGTCGGCGATCGAGATCCTCGATCTGACTCCGTCCCAGACGGTCGGGGGAACGGACGACTCACGGATAGCGGACGGCCAATTACCGGCCGCGAGCGACTAGAGCCGTCGCATGAACTCGGGGAGGATCCCCCGCTCGCTCGAGGCGGTCGCCGCGGCCGGCTCGGCACCGGGCGGGTCGATCTCCGCGTC
>NZ_JAQIVI010000141.1 GCF_028618695.1 Natrinema soli
GATCCCGTCGGCCGCGCCGACGATCCCGAGGACGGGCGCGAGCTGTTCCGCGTCCGCGGGCTTCCGTGCGGCCATCAGGAGGCTCATCCGCGCGCGCAACTCGAGGACGTCCATCCGCTCTTCCAGCCGGAGCACCTCCGTGGCGAGCGGCTCGCTCTGGTGGAGCACCGCCGAGTACGAGAGATCGATCAACAGCTCCGCGGTGTCCTTCATCTCGACGAGTACGTCCTTGACGCTGACGGGCTCGTACTCGATCGACGCCGACGACAGCTCGCCCTCGAGCGGGTCCATACCTCGTGAGTCAGCCCGCCGACGAAAAAAGCGTTTCCCGCCGACGGCTCGAACGAGCGACCGGGAGACGCGGCCTTCCGACACGGTTTTGCCCGGGCGCAAAGAACGCACGGGCAAGACAATGCTCGACCGGACCTATCTGCGCGAGAACCCCGACGAGGTACGCGACGCCCTCGAGAACCGCGGGGCGGACGTCGACCTCGACGAGCTGCTCGAACTCGACGAGCGGTGGCGGGAACTGAAGGCTCGCGGCGACGACCTGCGCCACGATCGCAACCAGATCACCAAGAAGATCGGCACGCTCGTCGCCGAAGGGAAAGAGGAGGAACGGGAGGAAGCCATCGAGCGTTCCCGGGAGCTCAAAGCCGCGATCGAGGAGGTCGAAGAAGAGGGGGCCGCCCTCGAGGACGAACTCAAAGAACGAATGCTCGAAATCCCACAGCTCCCCCACGAGAGCGTTCCGCTGGGGATCGACGAGCGACACAACGTCGAGGATCGGCGCTGGGGGTTCGACGACTCGCACGAGCTGCCCGACGAGGTGACCCCCCACTACGACCTCGGCGAGGAGCTCGACATCATCGACGAGGAACGCGCCGCCAAGACGACCGGTGCCGGCTTCTACTTCCTCAAGGGCGAGGGCGCACAGCTCGAGCACGCCCTGATCCAGTTCATGCTGGACCTCCACCGCGAGCAGGGCTATGTCGATCTCTTTCCGCCGGTCCCGGTCAAGAGCGCCTCCATGCGTGGCACCGGCCAGCTCCCGAAGTTCGCCGACGACGCCTATCGGCTGGGCGGGAGCAACGAGGAGGAGTACGACGAAGAGGACCTCTGGCTCTGTCCCACCGCGGAGGTGCCGGTCACCAACATGTACGCCAACGAGATCCTCCTCGACGACGACCTCCCGCTCAAACACCAGGCCTACACGCCCAACTTCCGGCGCGAGGCCGGCGAGCACGGCACCGAAACGCGGGGCATCGTCCGCGTCCACCAGTTCAACAAGGTCGAACTCGTCAACTTCGTCGAACCCGAGGAGAGCTACGACCGACTCGAGAACCTCCTCGACGAAGCCGAGGAAGTCCTCAAACAACTCGGCCTTCCCTACCGCATCCTCGAGCTCTGTACCGGCGATCTGACTTTCGCCAGCGCCAAGACCTACGACATCGAGGTCTGGGCCCCCGGCGACGACATGGACGACGGCCCCGAGGAGGGCGGCCGCTGGCTCGAGGTTTCCTCGGCCTCGAACTTCGAGGACTTCCAGGCCCGCCGCGCCGGCCTGCGCTACCGCCCCGAGCGCCACGAGTCGGCCGAGTACCTGCACACCCTGAACGCCTCCGGGCTTGCGATTCCCCGGGTTATGGTTGCACTCCTCGAGTACTACCAGAACGAGGACGGGACGGTGACGATCCCCGAGCCCCTGCAGCCGTATATGGGCGGGAAGGAGGTCATCGAGGGCCACGAGAAGGTCGGCGAGAGCGCGCTCGGTGCCGGCGAACGAGAGTAACGAGAAAACGACTCCCGTCCGGACAGCTACTCGCTACTGAACGCTTCTCGAGCCCGTTCCCAGCGCTCTTCGTCGCGCCCACCGAATCGAGCGGCTGCGGCTCGTGCGTCTTCAACCCCGTCGGACGAGAGGATATCCGCGAGCGGTTCCGGGGCCGGGTTTTCCTCCGATTCTGTCGTCATCGGCTCCTCACTTCGTGTCAGTCTACCTGATGAATGAGAAGCGTTCGCTTCGTCTCACGGAGAGGAAAAACGGCGACTCTTGTCACGAGTCACGTCTCACGGGTGCCACTGATAGCACTCGAGACGGGAAATAACGGGAGAAAACAGATCTCGCGTGCAGTGAGTCGCGAGTCGCCTACAGGTAGTCGATCGCTGGCGGCAGCTCGAGCTTCATGCCCTTGCGCTCGCGGATCTCCATGATCTTCTCGCGCTGGAGGGAGTTGGACATGACCTCGAAGCCGGCGTTCTCGGTGTTCCAGGAGGCGCGGCCCTCGGTCGCGGAGCGAATGTCGCTCGCGAAGCCGATCATCTCGCCGACGGGCGCGATGCCCTCGACGACCATGAGGTCGCCTTCCTGGTACATGTCGTCGACGCGGCCACGGCGGCCCTGAATCTCGCCGGAGGCGGCGCCCATGTGGTCGTTGGGCACGTCGATACGGACGTCCTGCATCGGCTCGAGCATCTTGATCTTGCCGTCGATCAGCGCCTTGTGGACGGCCTCCCGGGTCGCGGGGATGACCTGCGCCGGACCGCGGTGGATCGTGTCCTCGTGGAGTCGCGCGTCGTGCAGGCGGATGAGCGTTCCCTGCACCGGCTCGTTCGCGAGCGGACCGTTGTCGAGGGCCTCCTCGAGTCCCTCGATGAACAGCTCCATCGTCTCGTTCAGGTGCTGGATCCCTTTGGTCTGATCCAGCAGGATGTTCGAGCCGTGGATATGCTCGACTTCCTGCGAGTCGTCCTTGTCCATGCCGGCCTCCTGCAGGGCCTCGCGGCGTTCCTGCTCGGGCATGTCCATCGACGCCTCGCCCTTCTTGATCGTGTCGACGACATCGCCCGGCAGCGGCTCGACGGAGATGTAGAAGCGGTTGTGACGGTTCGGGGAGATCCCTTCGACCTGATCGCTCGCGCGCTGGATGGCCTCGCGGAAGACGACGATCGGTTCGCCGGTGTTGACCGGGATCCCCTGGTTCTTCTCGATACGCTGGGTGATGACCTCGAGGTGGAGTTCACCCTGCCCGGAGATCAGGTGCTCGCCGGTGTCCTCGTTGATCGTAATCTGGATCGTGGGGTCCTCCTTGGAGACCTGACGCAGCGTCTCGATGAGCTTCGGCAGGTCGTCCATCGTCTGGGCCTCCACGCTCTTGGTGATGACCGGTTCCGAGATGTGTTCGATCGTCTCGAAGGGCGTCATCTCGATACTCGAGACCGTCGAACCGGCGATAGCGTCTTTGAGGCCGGTAACGGCGGCGATGTTCCCCGCGGGGACGTGATCGACTTCCTCGCGTTCGCCACCCATGTAGATCCCGACGGACTGGACGCGGTTCTTGCCAGCGGTCCCCGAGACGTAGAGTTCCTGTCCCTTCTCGAGGGAGCCCGAGAAGACGCGACCGGAGGCGACTTCGCCGGCGTGGGGGTCCATCGCGATGTCGGTGACCATGAAGACGACTTCGCCGTTCTCGTCGACGAGTCGCATCGACTCCGCGAGCTCGGACTCCTCGTCACCGCGCCAGATACGCGGGATACGACGGGGCTGGGCATCGACTGGGTTCGGGAAGTGCTCACAGACCATGTCGAGCACGACGTCCGACAGCGGCGTCCGCTCGTGGAGTTCCTGGCGCTCGTCGTTGCGCTCGAGGTCCATGATTTCGCCGAAGTCCATCCCGGTGCGCTGCATCGAGGGCATGGAGACACCCCACTTGTACAGCGCGGAGCCGAAGCCGACGGTGCCGTCTTCGACGGAGACGGTCCAGTCGTCGATGTCGTCTCGCTCCTCGGTCATCCCGCGGATGAGTTCGTTGACGTCGTGGATGACCGACAGGAGCCGGTTCTGCATCTCTTCGGGTCCTTCCTGCAGTTCGGAGATCAGGCGGTCGACCTTGTTGATGAACAGGGTCGGCTTGACCCCCTCTCGGAGCGCCTGTCGGAGCACCGTCTCGGTCTGGGGCATTGCCCCTTCGACGGCGTCGACGACGACGAGCGCACCGTCGACGGCGCGCATCGCACGGGTGACGTCGCCACCGAAGTCGACGTGGCCCGGCGTGTCGATGAGGTTGATGAGGTGGTTGGTGTCCTCGTACTCGTGGGTCATCGAAACGTTCGCCGCGTCGATGGTGATCCCGCGTTCCTGCTCGTCTTCCTCCGTGTCCATCGCGAGCTGTTCACCGGCAGTCTCATCGGAGATCATGCCGGCACCGGCGAGGAGATTGTCAGAAAGTGTCGTTTTCCCGTGGTCGACGTGAGCGGCGATGGCGATGTTCCGGATGTTCTCCGGTTCGTCCATCAGCCGTTCACACTCTTGGACGATCTTCTTGCGTCGGCCCATATATACCCCATTACCGCCAGCGGGGTCAAAAGGGTAGTGTTTCGTCGCCGCCGAAATCCGACGTCTTTCCCGGTTCGAACGTTTGAATATCCAATTTGGGTGAGTGAATCCCTCTCATAATGTGTGGCCCCCGGCCCACGGTGACGCGACCGCACAATCCCGGAACACCGTAATCCGAGCTCGCATCGACACCGTAGCCGTGCGGTAGACAAGTAGTACCACTGAAAGTTACTGCACGCCCGATCGCACGACGCGAGCGCGGTTCGGAACGTACGCGGATCGGAACGATGCGCGGTTCGGAGCGCTGCGCGGTTCGGAGCGAACAGAGTGAGCGAGAACCGCGGACTATGCGATCAGTATGTAAATCGTTGCAGTGGCTACTACTGTTCGTCCGCTTGATGGCCCAATTCACCCACATGCAATCGCACACAAGAGTCAAATCCCGTGGGCTCTTGCTAGGATTACACATGGATATCCGCGTTCAGGGACCGGGCCCGACCTCTCCATTCCTCAGCGCCCGCGACCTCTTCGAAACCGAACACGACCTCTCGTTGCCGGTCTACGTCCACCTCCGTGACGATCCGGACGAACGAACCTGGGCCGCCCACTACGACGATCGCCACGTGCTCAACATCTCGAGGCAGGCCGCCTCGTCGGCGATGGCCCGCGAACTCGCCCTCCACGAGTTTGCACACATGGCCCGCAACGAGCAACGACACCCCTCCCACACCCAGTCGACCGAGGAAGTGCTCTATCTCGCGCTGGCCGGCAAGAGCGTCGAACGGCGCAAACTCTCCCACTGCTATCAGATCGCAAACCACATGAAAGACATCTACGCCGACGACATCACGCTCTCGGTCGGCCCCGGCGAGAAACTGCTCTCCTTTCTCGAGTCGAGCCTCGCCGCGGCGGTCGCCGACCGACCCGAGACGCCGCCTCGGCCCGGCCTCGAGCGTCTCTCCGCGAGTGCCGACCCGGAAATCACGGCCGTGAACGCCGCGTTCGCACTGGCGCTCGCGGAACGGCACGATCTCGTCGACAGGGACCACCGGCTCTACGACCTCGCGCACGCGGCCGCGATGGATGCACCGAAGGTCGACTTCGAGGCGTTCAAACAGCGGTTCCGAGAGCTCGCACGGGAACCCGATACGAGTTCCTACCGGCAGGTGCTCGTCGACGCGACCCGGGCGTACGTCGGCGGCAAGGGACCCGCGGCGGACTGAGTCGTCACGACCCGAATCGCGACGGTGACCGGCGTGAGCGGCCGGCTCGAGCGGATACCTGAGACGGCGGTTCATCGAAGCGTTGGCCGTACACTTCGACCCGAACATTTATTGTTTGAGGTGGTAAAACCGTGGAACATACTAGTGATGCTCTCGGAAACGGACTGTGAGGGGACGAACGGGGACGGCTTCTCCGACGAGCTAACGCGGTTGAAACGCAAGGGGGCGAGCGTTCTCGTCGTGGGCTCCGTTCAGCCCGACCAGCGTCGAGATACCTGCCAACGGCTGCTGGGTTGTGGGGCCAACCGTGTCCGGCGGCGCGTCCTAGTCTCGACGACCGGCGAACCACACCCCGTCTCACACGTCGTCGACGACGGTCGTTCGGAGACGCTTTCGGTTATCGCCTACAACGCGCAGGCGCGCAGTGCCGCGGCGACCGCTCCGGATGTTTCGCCGTCGATCGAACCGACGACGACCGATGTCGATACCCTCGCCGACCTCGGCATCGCCATCTCGAGTGCGATCGACTCCTTCGAAGCCACCGCCGACGTGCTCGAGCCGTCCGAGGTCAGGGTCGGAATCGATTCGTTGCTTCCCCTCCTCGAGGAGTACGGCAGACAGCGGCTGTTCAAGTTCCTGCATTTGATCAACGGCCGAACGAGAGACATCGACGGAATGGTGCACTATCACCTCCCGGTCGAACGAGACGCGCAGATTGTTCCAGTCTTCTCGCCACTTTTCGACGTGGTCGTCGAGATTCGAGAGCAAAACGGCGACTACCAGGAGCGGTGGGATATCGACGACGGGACCTACAGCTCCGGTTGGCTGCCGGTCGATTCGGAGTAACGGTCCATCGGAGGAAACGGTCCATGGATCCGGTCTCGGGAACAGCCACACACGATTCTAGATACGCCCTATGAGCCACTCATCCGTTTCAATGAAACCGAAATTCGAGCCGACAGAAGAGGGAATCGAGATAATCGATCCGATCGAACGGCATCGATATCGACTGACGATGAACGAGCCGGTTTCGCTCGAGTCAGCCGCTGCTGATCAAATCGGGTTCCCAGTTGGTTCTGTAGTACAGTTTACAGCGGATTCAATCGTACTACCGACGACTGAAGGAGTCTTTGTCCGCGACTCAGAAGGGATGATGCTCGCAAAGGTCAGCCCAGCTGACCAAGCAGAGTTTCCATCAGACAAGTATACGCTGGACCTGTCTGGCCCCTTGAAGGTATATGCTTGCGTTGACAGTTCAGTGCGGATTTTTTCCGATAGTGATCAGACATACGTCAATTTCGCCGAGAAGACGGCCGTAATTCTCGGTGCACGATCGTTCCATGAGCAACCAGCAGGGACAATCACAACGACATCAAATCCGTCAGATCTCATGGGGGCAGTGTCTGCGTTTGGTTCAGCGCTGAAGACGACAACGCCTGAGCGAGCCTATCCGACGCTCCGGGGCCATCCACCTCGTCTCGAACTCGGGGATGAGTTCCATATACCAGATAGATTCGATCAGCTGGAACACAACATTCAGATAGAAATTCCTGCAACACTTCCGTATGTATTCGTCGTCGCACCGCTCGCGTACTACCTCGGTGCGAGGGTAGTTTCAGGCCAAAGTCCACAAATAGCCACTGAAAGGGGTTATACGTATGAACTTAAGGGATTGGATGATTTTGAATTATCGGTTAAACAAGTACTGAAACAGTTGTTCTTTCTCGACTGTATAGTTCGGACTGAAGGGACAACCCCTCTTCCACTACATGAGCGTCAAGCGATTGAACCACTACTTGACTTCGACTTTAAAACAACATATAATGAGCCACTTGCTAAACGAATCGAAACCTATCTTGAGATACCGTATAAAACACTAAAACCGCATCTTCCAGATTGGGGGTTCGAAATCCAGCTTGAGCCAACTGAGGAGCACATTCAGTTTTTACCGTTTCTCGCCAACGATCTTGCAGTTGTCAATATTCAAGATATTACTTCAGAACCAACACCATCAGAGCCAATCGCAGAGCAGGCGATTAAAGATTTTACTCGAGACGATTTCGTCCGAAGCGCACAACCCTATTCTGTCCGTGGGGACACGACTGTAGCCGAGTCATCCGGCCCAACAAAACCGTCGACAATTCAACAATCATGGGCCGGCATCAATGATTCGGAGATCGTTAGTACTACTCCACTATCAGCATACCAAAACAGCATCGGACGAACGCCAAAAGATGGTCCAATCGAGATTGATGTCATCTGTAATGATAAAGATATGCGTGAGGAACTTGAGAGCGTCAACGGTACGTATGGAACTCGTGAAAAGTTACCGTTTAATACCACTGTCCACTATGACCTTTCGACTGATATTCTTGAGGACGTTCTCGCTCGTGACAGTGACTTCTTACACTATATTGGTCATATCGATGAAGGAGGATTTCAATGTACAGATGGCAAACTAGACGCTGCAACAGTTGACTCTGTTGGTGCAAAGGCATTCCTATTGAATGCATGCCAGTCGCACGATCAGGGACTCCATCTCGTTGAAACTGGCAGTACTGGCGGCATCGTAACACTGGGCAATGTCGTTAACAGCGGTGCAGTCAGTGTTGGTGGTATGATTGCTCGTTTATTGAACCTCGGCTTCCCACTTTACGCCGCCCTGGATATCGCTCGGCAAGAAAACATCATTGGACAGCAATATCTCATGGTGGGTGATGGTCGAACCACAATCGCACAATCAGAAACACGGGCCCCCAATGTCTGCTCGGTTATCGAAGATTCTAACGGCACTCTTGTAGAAATGGACACATATACGTCAGCAGAGGTGATAAGAGGAGGAGTGTTCTCACCACATATCGATTCGGTCGAATCTTTCTATGTTATCCCTAGGAAGACTGATCGTATACCAGTAAGTACGTCTGAACTTAGGAAGTTCTTCGACAAAGCGCTATTCCCTGTTATCCGGGATAATCAAGTTAAATGGAGTAAAGATCTTCTTGGTGAATAGGTGGCTGCTATGGCCCCATAAACAAAGTCCCATTTGTTGCTGCGGCACTCCCAGCCTGAGACAGTAACAGGAGGAGTGTAAACAGGGCGCCGATCATTCGTGGGTGATTCTTCAAGTACTGTGTGATGTCCGTCATGGTACACTCGAGGAATAGTGCTGCCCAGTAATTAATTTATTTTAATATAACGGATAGCGCATAGATAATACTAACATGATATACTACTGGTTGAAAACTGCTTGAAAGAATTGAGTGGAGCCGCGAATACGGGCCGGCCCTCGCCAGTACGGCCTCGAGCCGCTGTACCAGCACTCGAGCGTCACTCGACGCGGTCTGTCAGGATGAGATACCGGATGGGAATCCGAGAAAGTACTAGAGCGGTTCGAAAATCGATGACACTACGAGCGATGAACCGACCGAAAATCGAATCGACGAATCGCGTTAGCGGGCGGCTGCCGCGACGCGCTCTTTCTCCTCTTTCTGACTGACGGCGTAAGTCTGGACGTCGTAGTTGGCCGCGCCGATGAGCTGGTTGGCGATGGCCTCCTCGACGTCCGTCGTCGTCTTGAACGATGCGTTGTAGACGCCCTCTGAGAGGAACTTCAGGGCCTGGTCGACCCGACGCTGCGGTGCGACGTCGACGGCCTTCGGGACCGAAATCCCGCCGTACTTCAGGCGGACGGTCTCCTCCCGCGGGGCCGCGTTCTCGACGGCCGTTACGAGCACCTGAATGGGGTTGTCCTCGGTGCGCTCGTGAACGAGCTCGAACGCGTCACGGACGTGGTTGAGCGACTGCTGTTTCTTGCCCGTGTTCTCCTCGGTCTGCATCAAGCGGTTGATGAAGCGCTCGACGATCGAGATCTGGGACTTCTTGAACTGCTTGCTGGCGTGGCGTCCCGCGGTGTGAGCGACGGGGGTCACCGTGATGTAGCGCTCGGTCGAGGGATCGGCGTACTCGATTTCGACGAGGTCCCACGTCCCGAACAGTTGCGCCGAAACGTCTGCACCACCGGCCGGCGCGTCCGGTTCCGGTTGATCTTCTGCGGCCATGATTATCGCACCGGTTTTTCCGCGTTCCCGCGAACGAGTTCTTTCAGTGCGACGCCGTTGACCTTGTCGACCTTGTAGTTGACACCGGAGAGATCGCCCATCGCACGACCCTTCGCCCCACCGATCCCGGCGATGGTGACTTCGTCGTGTTCGTCGATGAACGAGATGGCACCGTCACCGGGACAGAACGCGGTGACCTGCTTGCCGTTCTTGATCAGTTGCACTCGGACGCACTTTCGGATCGCCGAGTTGGGCTGTTTGGCCTCGATGCCGACCTTTTCCAGTACGATACCGCGAGCCTGCGGTGCGCCCTCGAGCGGGTCGGACTTCTCGCGAAGTCCACGGGCGCGGCGCGCGTAGTCAGAGTCGGACCACCGCTGATTCTGGCGGTCCTTCTTGAGCTTCCGCGCGGCATATTTGCCGTTTGCCATGGGAGTCGATATCCGACGAAGGCACTTAAGCCACCCGTTTCGACTCCGCGTGACGGCTCGAGATCGCTTTAGATGTGGCGTTCGCCGACTCTGCGGACGTTTCGTTGACTCGAGTTACGCCCGGAGCGCGGGTTAGCGGCGTTCGGCGGATGAGAGGTCGCCGAACGGAAGATCGGCTGCGAGCAGCCGATCAATTTCGGAGTCTGTCGTCTCGAGAGTGACGTATCGGCCAAAAACCGTAGCGAAGCGGAAATCAGAGTAGCTGGATGTCGTCGATCCCGAAGTGGCGATCCGCGAGCGACCGGGCGGCGTCGATCGTCCGACCGTTCGTTCCGATCGCAACGCCGTGGTCGTCTTCGGCGACCTCGACGTAGGCGACGGTATCGTCGTTTTCGCTGATGGTGACGTTGTAGACGGCCGCTGGCGCGAGGACGTTTGCGACGAATGCTTCGGGATCGTCCGCGCCTTCGATGAGACGAACCTGCGCATCGACCCGGTCCTCGAATCGCTGGACCGTCCGACCGCCGGGGCCGATCGCCTCGCCCATTCCGCCGCGTTCGACGACGATCAAGAGCCTGTTACCGCTCTCGGTGACGAGACAGTCCCGACCGTCGACGCCGGTCACGTCCTCGAATGCACCGAGGTACTGGCGGGCGTCGTCGTCGAGGGTAACACCCATCGATCAGTCGGCCTGACCGCTCCCGGAGGTGGTCGATCCCATCCGGAGATCGACGTCGCCGGTACCGAGCTTGATCGGCTTGCCGACGATGACGTTCTCCGTGACGCCGTCGAGATCGTCGATCTCGCCGTGGATCGCGGCGTTGAGTAGGTGGTTGACCGTCACCTCGAACGCCGCGCGTGCCAGCACCGAATCCTTCGAGCCCGAGATTCCGTGGCGGCCGATCGACTCGACCTCGCCGCGATTGGTCATCATGTCCGCGACGAGCATCAGGTGCCGGACGTTGACGTCGTCCAGTCCCTGCTCGGCGAGCGTGTTGTTCGTCTCCTCGATGACCGCTTCGCGGGCGGCCTCGATGCCGAGGTTGCGGTGGATCTCGTGGATGTTGTTACACGTCGTCCGCGAGGCGTCGACGCCCTCGATATCGAGGGCGTCGCCGAAGGCCGATCCCTCGGTATAGAGGACGAACTCCTCGCCATCCTCGAGTTCCTCGCGGCGAATGACGACGCGGGAGACCTCTTCGATCCCCTTGAACGTGATTTCGCGGAGCTCTTCGACGAGCTGGAGAAGATCGCGGTAGGACGGTTCTTCGGGGCCGAACTCGATACTGGCACCTTGCTGAACTGTCTTGACACCCAGGGAGTCTTCGATGATCTCGGCGACTTCCTCGGCCGTGATCAGCCGCTCCTGAAGCGTGTCCTCGTTGAGCGAGATCTGAACGCGCATGTCCGCGACGTTCGTCGAGACGTCGCCCAGTGCGAGGATCTTGGTCGCCTCGATGCTCCAGACGACCTCGTGGGCCTTCTCGCGTTCGGTCGCGTACTCGTCCTCGAGGTAGACGGTCATCATCGGCGTGTCCGGGGTCTTCCGGGCGTCGACCAGCTCGATCAGCCGAGGCAGCCCCTGGGTCACGTCGATCTCTGCGACACCCGCGTAGTGGAACGTGTTCATCGTCAGCTGGGTGCCGGGTTCGCCGATCGACTGGGCCGAGACCGTCCCGACGGGGTCGAGCGGGGGAACTCGCGTGTTCAGATAACGGGTCTCGACGGCCTTCGCGAGTTCGTCGGCTTCCTCGACGGTCGCGCCCTCGCGGCTCTCGAGCGTGTCGTAAACCTCGTCCTTGAGTCGCCGTGGGAGGTCGGTGTCCTCGACGACCGCAACCGTGTCGGCATCGACGTCGTAGTCGGCGCTAGTCATCCGAGCTCACCCCCACGTCCTCGGCGAGGCGATCGTCGGCGTGTTCGGAGAGGTTCGTCGGCCGCGGTCTGGAGCCGAGGAACTCGTCTCGTTCCTCCTCGGAGGCGAACTCGGAGTCGAGTACCTGACTGGCGATGTGTTCGACGTCGATGTCGTTGTCGTCGCCGGAGGAGACTTTGACCGGCGACGTGCCGTCTTCGCCGAACTCGAATTGGACGATCGTGTCCGAGGTGTCTCGAACGGTGCCGTCGTACTGGGACTCGAGTTCGGAGAGGGCGTTGATCAGCCGACGCTGCAGGTAGCCGGACTTGGAGGTACGGACTGCGGTGTCGACTAGGCCCTCGCGACCACCCATCGCGTGGAAGAAGAACTCCCGCGGGGTGAGCCCGCTCGTATAGGAGTTCTCGACGAAGCCGTGTGCTTCGGCGGAGAGGTCGTCTGGCTCGTAGTGGCTGAGGGTCCGATCCTCGTACCCGCGGTTGATCCGCTCGCCCCGAACCGCCTGCTGGCCGACCGCGCCGGCCATCTGGGTCAGGTTGAGCATCGACCCGCGGGCACCGGAGTTGGCCATGACGACGGCGGGATTGTCGTCCTCGAAGTGCTCGTCGGCGATATTCCCGGCGTTGTCACGCGCACGCGAGAGCGTCTGCATGATCTTCATCTCGAGGGTCTCGTCGATCGTTCGACCCGGCAGACTCTCGAGTTCGTTCCGATCGTAGGCCTCGATCAGTTCTTCGACGCGGTCGTTGGCGTCGTCGATCGTTTCGTCGATGCGAGACTGGGCTTCCCCGGGGATGGTCTCGTCGTCGATCCCGATCGAGAACCCGAAGTGCATGATCGCTCGCATCGCCAGCGTCGAAACTTCGTTGATGAAGATCCGCGCGCGGGTGTTGCCGTAGACCTTCGTGATCGTATCGACGATCTCGCCGCCGAACTCGCCAACCTCGTCCTCGGCGATGGTGCCCTGGAGCAACTGGCCGTCTTCGATGACGACTTCGTCGCCGACGGTACCCGTGAACTCGAGGTTCAGGTCGTCGGGCAGCAGTTCGGAGAAGACGTCGTAGCCGGTCCAGAATGGCGTTCCCTCGTCGTCGATTCCGCTGGGTTCCGGCAGTTCGTCGATCCGAGTGGCGCGGAGCAGGTCCAGCGCCTGCGTCTCGTTGAATCGGGGGTTGTCGTGCGTCAGGAGGTACATCCCGGAGATGTGATCCTGGATGGCCCCGATGATGTTCTCGCCGAATCGCGGGGAGAGGATCTGTTCCTGGACGCGCATGAGGACGCGAGCCTCGGCGCGGGCCTCCTCGTTTTGCAGCGCGTGCATGTTCATCTCGTCGCCGTCGAAGTCGGCGTTGTACGGCGGACAGACGACGGTGTTCAGCCGGAACGTCTTGTACGGCATGACCACGACCTCGTGGGCCATGATCGACATCCGGTGGAGCGACGGCTGGCGGTTGAAGATGACGATGTCGCCGTCGATGAGGTGGCGGTTGACCTCCCACCCGGCATCGACCTTCTCGGCGAGCTGTTCGCAGTTCTTTTCAGTCACCTTGAGCCGGCGGCCGTCCGGTCGTCGGACGTAGTTCGCGCCGGGGTGGCCCTCGGGGCCGTTCGAAACGAACCGACGGGCGTCCTCGAGGTTGCGCTCGGTGACGTTCATCGTCTGGGTCATCTCCTTGGCGACCCGGTCCGGAACGCCGACCTCGTTCAGCGAGAGGGTCGGGTCCGGCGAAATGACGGTCCGGGCGGAGAAGTTCACGCGCTTCCCGGACAGCGAGCCTCGGAAGCGCCCCTCTTTGCCCTTGAGTCGCTGGGAGAGGGTCTTGAGGGGACGGCCGGAGCGGTGTCGTGCCGGCGGCGTCCCCGAGATCTCGTTGTCCATGAACGTCGTGACGTGGTACTGGAGCAGTTCCCAGAGGTCCTCGATGATCAGCTGGGGTGCACCGGCCTCGCGGTTCTCCATGAACCGCTGGTTGATCCGAATGATGTCGACGAGTTTGTGCGTGAGGTCGTCCTCGGAGCGCTGGCCGTTGTCCAGCGTGATCGACGGCCGTGCAGTGACCGGCGGGACGGGGAGGACGGTGAGAATCATCCACTCGGGGCGGGAACGCTCGGGGTTGATACCCAGCACCTCGATGTCCTCGTCCGGAATGTTCTCGAACCAGTCCCGGATGTCGCTGGGCATCAGCTTGTTCGTGTCCTCCTCGGTCAGGTCGATGTCCAGCGCCTTCTCGATCGCCTTGCGCTGGCTTTCGCGCGGTCGGAAGGAGCCGGAGAGGATCTCGTTGATCCGAGTGAGCTCGATCTCGGTTTTCTCGGCGAGTTCGTCCGGCGTCGTCCGCTCGACGCCCTCTTCCTCGTCGCCCTGCATCGCGCCGGCGATGCGCTGGGAGTACTCGCTGGTGAGGACCTGCTGGACCTCGTAGTAGGTCGTCGGCTTCTCGTGGTCGATGTCGTACTGGATTTCGCCACAGAACGGACAGCGGTCCTTCTTCCGGGCCTGCCGAATCGCGGCCTTCGTCACGTCGTTGAGATCCCGGCTCAGTTTCCGGGACTCGTCGAGTTGGCCGCGGAACTCGTCGCGTTCGTCCTCGGTGAGGAGGAGTTTCGAACACTCCCGACAGGTTCCTCGCAGGAGCCGTCGGATGAGTTTCGTAAAGCCGACGTGGATGACCGGCGCGGCCAGTTCGATGTGGCCGAAGTGGCCGTTACACGAACCAGAGTGCTTCCCACAGGTCTTGCACTCGAGGCCGGGATCGATCACGCCGAGTCGGGGGTCCATCAGCCCCATGTCGATGGGGAACCCGTCGTCGTCGTACGTGTCGGCGGTGATGATCTTCGTCGCGCTCATCTCCCGGTATTCCTCGGGCTCCATGAGCCCGAAGGAGATCGCTCCGATGTCTTTTGGTGTCGTATCTTGCATGGGTTAGACGGCGTCCTCCAGTTCGAGTCGCGGTGCGATACCCAGCGCCTTCATCTCGTCGAGCAGGAGCTTGAACGCGTAGCTCATCTCGATCTCGTGGATATCGGTCTCCTCGTCGCAGTTCGGACAGTAGACACGCCGTTGTTCGACGTTTTCGACCGCGCTCATCCCGCAGTTCGCACAGATGTGGATGAACTCGCGGTCGGACTCGTCGAGCAGTCGTTCCTTCAGCGTCATGGCCGCCCCGTGACCGATGAACACGTCGCGTTCCATCTCCCCGATACGGAGGCCTCCTTCGCGGGCGCGGCCCTCCGTGGGCTGGCGAGTCAGCACCTGCACCGGCCCGCGCGAGCGGGCGTGCAGCTTGTTCGAGACCATGTGGTAGAGCTTCTGGTAGAAGATGACCCCGACGAAGATCTCGGCGTCGATCTTCTCGCCGGAGATGCCGGAGTACATGGTCTCCTTGCCGGCCGAATCGAAGCCGGCGTCCTCGAGCCCCTCTCGGAGCGCGTCCTTCTCCTCGCCGAGGAAGGGCGTCCCGTCGACACGGCGGCCTTCCATCGCACCGAGTTTGCCGCCGATCATCTCGAGGATGTGGCCGACGGTCATCCGCGACGGCAGCGCGTGCGGATTGAGCACGAGGTCGGGGACGACGCCCTCCTCGGTGAAGGGCATGTCCTCCTGCGGTGCGAGGTGGCCGACGACCCCCTTCTGTCCGTGGCGGCTGGCGAACTTGTCCCCGAGTTCGGGGATCCGTTCGTCGCGCACGGAAACCTTCGAGAGCTTCGAGCCGTCTTCCCCCTCCATGAGGGTAACGGTGTCGACGATTCCCGACTCGCCCGAACGCATGGTGACGGAGGTTTCACGCCGCTTCTGGGGCGAGAGTCCGCCCATGTCGTCGGGCTCTTCGAGGAATCGCGGCGGGCTCGTCTTCCCGAGTAAGACGGAGTTCTCGTCGACCGTCGTCTCGGGATTGACGAGGCCGTCCTCGTCGAGGTGGGTGTACGCTTCCTCACCGCGAGCACCGCGGACGTCCTGGCTCGGAATTTCGAAGCGGTCTTCCTGGCCGCCGGGATAACGGCGTTCCTCGCCCTCGTAGGTCCGGAAGAAGTGCGAGCGAGCGAGCGCGCGTTCGACGCTGGCCTTGTTCATGACCAGCGCGTCCTCGATGTTGAACCCCTCGTAGCTCATCACGGCGACGACGAAGTTCTGGGCCGCCGGCCGCTCGTCGTAGCCGATCTGCTCGGTCGTCTGGGTCTTCACCATCGAGAGCTGCGGGTAGTGCAGCAGGTGCTGGCGCGTGTCCGGCCGGATCCGGTAGTTCGCGCTCGGCAGCCCCAGCGACTGCTTGATCATCCCTGCCCCCATCGTAATGCGGGGCGAGGCGTTGTGCTCGGGATAGGGAATCATCCCCGCACCGATCGAGAAGATCAGCGACGGATCGATCTCGAGGTGCGTGTGTTTCTCGGTCAGATCGTCCTCGTCGACGGCGACGAGGATGTCCTCTTCCTCCTCGGCGTCGATGAACTCGATGTAGCCGTGATCGACGAGATCCTCGAACTCGAGGTCGCCGTCCGTGAGCGCCTCGATCTCCTGTTGGGAAATGCGCGGTTCGCCGCCCTCGACGACCAGCAGCGGCCGCCGCGCGCGACCGGCGTCGGCGTTGACGATCACTTCGCGAGTGCGGTCTTTCACCGAGACGTTGACCATCTCGCTGACGTCGCCGATGCGTCGCGCTTCGCGGATCTGTTCTGCGAGTTCGTGCGGATCGGGATGAGTCCCCACCAGCGACCCGTTGACGTAGACTTTCGCCTCTCGTTGTTGGCTGCTCATGATTGATTAATCGTCCCCTGACGCTGTCGTCCGTTCGATGCCTTCGAGGCCGGGAATTCCCTCGACCCCCATGGATGCGAGTTCGCGTTTGAGTTCCTGTTCGTCCTCGACGTTCTGGGAGAGCTCCATCGATTGGGCGAAGTTCTTCACCAGTCCACAGTTCGGTCCCTCCGGCGTCTCGGAGGGGCCGATGCGACCCCACTGGGTCGCGTGCAGGTCCCGCGCTTCGAAGTGGGGCTGCGAGCGCGAGAGCGGACTGCGAAGGCGGCGCAGGTGAGACAGAACGCCCATGAAGTCGGTTCGGTCGACCAGCTGGCTCACACCGGAGCGGCCGCCGACCCAGTTGCCCGTCGCGATCGGGTGCTCGAGCCGTTCGGTGAGCACGTCGGATCGGACGACCGTGTTCACCGAGAGCTGCCGATTCCGCATGTTCGCGCGCTCGAGCTGGTATTTGACGTCCCGCGCCAGCTTGTTCAGTGCGGTCCGGAACAGGTCCTTCATCAGGTCGCCGCTGACCTTCAGCCGCTTGTTCGCGTAGTGGTCCTTGTCGTCGGACTCGCGCCGTCCGAGCGCGAGTTCGAAGCAGGCCTCGGCCATCCGACAGAGGTAATGCGCCTTGTTGATCCGGACGTCCTCCTCCTCGACGCCCTCCTCGTGGAGGTGGGGCAGGAGATAGCGATCGATGACGTAGTTGGCCCGCTTGAGCTGGTAGTTCTTCCCCTGGCCGGAGGCGACGCGCTTCCCGAGTTCCTCGATGGCACCCTCCTCGGTCTGGACCTCCGCTTCCTCGAGGTTCTCGAGCATGTACTTGACGACCTCGGGGTCGTTCGAGACCTTGTGGACGATTTCCTCGTCCGATTCGAGGCCGAGCGCCCGAACGAGCGTCACGAAATTGATCGAGCCAGACACCGAGGGGAAGGAGACCTCGAGCAGCCCCTCGCGATTCCGTTCGCACAGCACGAGGGCGCGGTAGCCGCGGCGCTGCGAGAAGGTTTTGGCGACCTGAATCTCGTCGCCGTACTTGCTGTCGTATTCCGCGAGGATCTTGTTCGGTGCGAGGTCCTCGCTGGTCATCAGCACCCGCTCGGAGCCGTTGACGATGAAGTAGCCGCCGGGGTCGGCGGGGTCCTCGCCGATCTCGATCAGTTCCTCGTCGGAGAAGCCGGCGATGTTACACTTGTCGGAGCCGACCATAATCGGCATCCGGCCGATCTTCGTTTCGGTCGAGTCGACGACCCGCTCGTCGCCTTCCTCACCCTTGACGATGGACATCTCCATGAACACCGGCGCGGAGTAGGTGATGTTGCGGAGGCGGGCCTCCTGTGGGTACAGCAGTTCTTCGGAACCGTCCGCCTCTCGGACGCGCGGCGTGACGACGCGGACGTCGCCCAGTTCGACGTGGACCGGCTCCTCGCCTTCCTTGTCGCCGATGTCCGTGTCGATCGTCTCCTTCTCGTCGACGACCCGCTGCATTCCCCGGTTGAGGAAGGCGTTGAACGAGCGGTAGTGGTGTTCGGCGATCCGTTCCTTCGCGAAATATTCACGCGAAATCTCTCGTCGTTCGTCGCGGTTCAGTTCAATTGCCATTCATTCCACCACGAGTCGATAGATGACTGCCTGCTCGGTCGTCCGCGAGTCACGGACGATCTTGATAACGTCGCCGATCTCCGCGTCGTCGGGCAGTGCGGGATCGTTGCGCTTGATCTTCGGTAAATCTGTACGATCGATGTTGTATTCCTCGAGCACCTCCTCGAGCGTGTCGTCCTCGAGGACACTGTGCTCCGGAACCAGTTCGTGTTGGCTTACGTCTACCATGTGTTGGTGTGAGTGTGGGTGTGCGTGTCGGCTATCGGGAGAGAAGCGGCTGTCACGAGATACTACAGGCAGGTAGCGGCGGGAGGCATTTAACGGTTACTAACTCGAGGCACAAGCGGGGCTACCCGGCCGGGCGACGCTGACCGGAACCGTCGATCACATTCGAGAGTATCCGGTTCTCAGTTATATTCCTTGTGGGTCGTGTGATGTTGTAGCACGGGGTGGTGTGGAAACGTGCTCGAGGCAGCTATCGTGGCGCGATTGACCGTACCACACGGTGTTCGATTGAAAAGCCTTAATACTGGTAGCGGGTAACCATGTGTTGAAGCCCGGGTGGTGTAGTGGCCCATCATACAACCCTGTCACGGTTGTGACGCGGGTTCAAATCCCGCCTCGGGCGCTTTTTCGAGGACCTGACCGACGAGCGAAGCGAGTCGCTATTCCTCGAAAAACGGAAACGAGGAATTTGAATCAGAGAGTGACGCGAACGCAGTGAACGAACGTTGATCAAATCCCGTCTCGGATGCTTTTCGAGGAGAGAGCCGGCGAACGAAGCGAGTCGCGATAGTAGCCGTCGGAAACCAATACGGGATGTGACTCTGGAACGATCGAGCAGTACGGATGTGATTTTCTGATTTGAATCATATTATAAACATGAGCCGCCTCTTGGGGCTAATTGGCAGACGTTGGTGCGTCCCGTGGGTCCTTGAGTAGGGATTCATGTCACCGTACCATCCAAACGAACCCGGAGCAAAACCCTTAATACTGTTAGCCGGAAACGAAGAGTTGCGAGCCCGGGTGGTGTAGTGGCCCATCATACAACCCTGTCACGGTTGTGACGCGGGTTCAAATCCCGCCTCGGGCGCTTTTTCGAGGAACTAACCGACGAGCGAAGCGAGTCGCTATTCCTCGAAAAACGGAAACGAGGAATTTGAATCAGAGAGTGAATCGAACGCAGTGAGCGACGAACTTCGCCGAAGATCGATAGCCTCACCGATCGTTTTTATCCAAGAAGGCGGCCCATCATGCTATGCGCAATTCGAAAGCAGTCGGCGACGAGACCGAAGCAAGAGCACTGTCCGAACTCATAGTCAGTGACCACAGCGTCTCGGTCCCCTTCGGAGATAACGACAAGTACGATCTCATCGTGGACGACGGGACTGCTCTCCATCAGATCCAGTGCAAGACCGGCTGGTCGAACAAAGCGGAAACGATGCGATTCAATACCCACTCGCAAACCACGAAAGATGGCGAGTATCACGAGGACACCTATCACGACTTGATCGATGCGTTTCTCGTCTATTATCCTGACAATGGGCAGTTTTACTGGATCGATGCAGCCGATGCAACTGAACAGAAGATGGAGCTTCGGTTTGAGTCCGAGATCGACCATCCCTCGATAAACTGGGCACCGGAGTACGAATTCGATGGTACCATTCCGTGATCTCGCCCATCGAGCCGAACGACGGTACGTGAGCAATAGCTGGACCTGTTTACACCCACTCGCACAGCAATCGTGCGAGTGGGTATCCACTGACGTTCAGCAGCTACTAGAGATAGTTCGAACGAACGATATCTAAATGCTAATTGTTTAGTCTTTCCTCGACAAGGCGTCAGCAACCGAGGACATCGATCTTCAGATCAATGACGAAACCGATCACCGTACTCGTCGTCGACAACGAACCCGGCTTCGCGGCGCTCGCCGGAGAGATGCTCGAGCGTGAACGCGAGTCGATCGCGGCCGAGGCGGCGACGGACGGCGCGGAAGCGCTGGAGATTCTCGAGCGCCGCGAGGTCGACTGTATCGTCAGCGATTACGAGATGCCGGAGATGACGGGCCTGGAGCTGTTAGAGCGAATCCGGGAGGGGGACCCCGGCCTCCCGTTTATCCTCTTTACGGGGCGGGGGTCGGAGGAGATCGCCAGCGAGGCGATCGCGGCGGGCGTGACCCAGTATCTCCAGAAGGAGTCCGGGGAGGAGCAGTACGCGCTGTTGGCGAACCAGATCACGAATGCGGTCGCTCAGTTCCGCACCGAAACGGAACTCCGGGAGAGCGAGCGCCGCTACGAGCGGACGCTGACGACGTTACACGAGACGACGCGGGATCTGATGCGAGCCGAGACCAAAGCGGAGATCTACCGGGCGGCGGTCGAGACGGCCCGCGAGATCCTGGACGTGGCCGTCGCCGCGGCCTACGCGTTCGAGCCGACGGCGGGGGACCTCGAGCACGCGGCGTCGACGCGACGCTCACCCGAACTGGGCGATCCGGCGGAGACGATCGAACGGGGCGAGGGGCTGGTCTGGGAGGCGTTTTCGGAGGGAGAGAGCGCCTATTACGAGGATATCAGGCGCGAAGACGAGGTCGATACCGCGGCGGCGGTGAGTCGCAGCGAACTGATCGTGCCGCTGGGGACGCACGGCGTGCTGGTCGCGGGGACGGAGGACGTCGACGGGTTCGACGAGACGATGACCGAGCTGTTACACATTCTGGCGGCCAACACCGAGGCGGCGCTGGACCGGGCCGAACGCGAGCAGTTACTTCGCGATCACGATCGGACGCTCACGCAGCAAAACGAGGAGCTGACCCGGCTCAATCACACGAACGAGATCGTCCGCGAGATCAACCACGGCGTCGCGCAGGCGTCGACGCGCGCGGCGATCGAGGAGACGGTGTGCGATCGCCTCGCCGGAACGGACCGGTATCGGTTCGCCTGGATCGCCGCGAGCGACGACGAACCGCCCGCGCCGACCGCCTGGGCCGGAATCGACGCGGCATACATCGACGGAATCCGCGCCGGCAACGACTGTGCACCGGAGATCGAACTCGTCCGGGACATCCTCGAGTCGGGGCAGGTGCGGACGGTGCGCGACGTGCTCGAGGACGACCGGTGGACGATGCGACGCAAGGAAGCGCTGACCTACGGATTTCAGACGGTCCTGGGCGTCCCGCTCGCTGCGGACGAACGGCGCTACGGCGTCCTGATGGTCCACGTCGCGGGAGCCGACGCGGTCGGGGAGTGCGAGCGCGAGGTGCTCGCCGAGCTCGGGGAGACGATCGGACACGCGATTCAGTCGGTCGAACGGACGCGGGCGATGCTGACCGACAGTCGTATCGAGCTCGAACTCGCCGTGGGGGGCTCGCGATTGCTGCTCAACCGGCTGTCGGCTCACGTCGCCGGGGCGGAGCCGATCGCGCTCGAGGGCGTCGTCGACCGCGGCGAGGACGGGATCGTCCTGTTCGTCAGCGCGCCGGCGACGGCGGATCTCACCCCGCTGGAAGCATCGTGGGCGTCGATCGAGACGCTCTCGGTCGTCTCCGAAGGCGAAGACGAGACGCTGTTCGAGCTGACGGTGATGGCGACGCCGTTCCTCGACGTGCTTCGAACGTACGACGTACAGATCCGGATGGCGACGGCCGAAGACGAAACGTCGACGCTCGTTCTCGAAATTCCACAGCGGGTCGAGACGCGGGCGTTGATCGAGGCGATCAGCGAGGAGTATCCCGAGACGGAACTGGTCGCCAAACGGGAGACGACGACCACGCAGTCGGCGCGACAGCTCGATACATACCTCGCGGAGGAACTCACCGACAAGCAGTTCGAAGCGTTGCAGGCGGCTCACTACAGCGGCTTCTTCGAGTGGCCGCGGGAGAGCACCGGTGAAGACCTCGCGGAGGCGCTCGACATCTCGCCGCCGACGTATCACTACCACCTGCGGGCGGCCGAACGAAAGCTCGTCACCATGACGTTCGACGGGGTGTCTAATTGAGTAGTGTATCCTGCGAAGACACGCAAACAGTTAGGAAGTATTCTTACCTGTCATCAGTTCGTATCGGTAATTGGCGATCCGAGGCGAATTGTCGCCACCCCAATCCCCCCACCCCTTTCCCCAATCATTCGTTCGGTAGCGACGCCGTTCCTCGAACGGGTACCGGCAACTGGTTTTGATGGGAGTACTCGATCGCAGCGCATTCCGACGAGAGAATTCCCGCAGAGCAGCGCATGAACGAGTCCGATCAGGCGGGACAGTCAGATCGGGGAATATCGCCTCTGTCGAAACCATCAGTTGTGGCAATCGGCGGTCGCCGACCGTAATTCCTCAATATGATACTAAGTAATTAGATCCTATTGTATTGGGACAGTAAACAATTAGAAACCATATTTAACTCCCACCAGTTCGTACGAGTAGTTGGCGATCTGAGACAGACTGTCGCCACCCCCATTCCCCCCACCCTTTCTACACACTCTCGAGAGGGATCTCGCGGTCGTGGTCCGAAGTCGTTCGAAAGCGGTTCTGACTAGACGAGATTCCCGTACTATCGGGGTCGGCGACGCTGTGACTGCCGGTCCGCGGCTTCGTCCCACTCGATCCAGTCCTGTTCCCAGCCGCGACGGGACTCGGCGCGGCGCTGTGCCCGTTCGCGGTCCTCGCGAGTCATCCGGTTTCGCTCGACGGCCCCCGATTGCTCGCCCTCGACCAGCAGCGGATCGAACGAGACGGGTCCGAACCGGTCGACCACGCCGTCGGTCGAGACCGCCTCGAGTCGCT
>NZ_JAQIVI010000142.1 GCF_028618695.1 Natrinema soli
GCCGGCGGCGACCGGTTGCGGCCGACGCTGATCGAGGCGGTGCAGTACCGCTACGGCGCGCACACGACGGCGGACGATCCCAGCGTCTACCGGGACGACGAGGAGGTCGAGCGCTGGCGCGAGCGCGATCCGATCGACCGCTTCGAGGCGTACCTGCGAAACGGGGACATCCTCGACGACGACCGGATCGAGACGATCGAGACCGAGATCGAAGAGACGCTCGCGACGCTGGTCGAGCGCGCCGAAGGCGTCGACGGGGACCCCGACGAGCTGTTCGAGTACACGTACGCGGAGCGGACCCCGCGACTCGAGGACCAACGCGACTATCTGGCAGCCCTGCGGGAAACCCACGGCGACGAGGCGTTACTCGAGGACGAGTGAGTTTCGTGATAGATGTATAAAGCCGGGAGTGGGGCAGGCGAACGACTATCCGGCCGTCGTGTCGAGGTGCAGTCGATATGCAACTCGAGCAGCCGTCCCGGGGTGCGACGTCGACCTGGAGCGGCACGGTGCCGAGCGCGGTCGACGCGCGCGTGCTCGGACTGGTCGTCGTGACGGCCGCGCTCGCGGCGTCGATAAACGTACCCTACGGTGGACTACCGATGGCAGCCGCCGCGTTCGTCCTGCTGGCGAGCGGCGGCGTCGGGCTTCACCTGCTCGGCGAACGGAAACTCCGCCGGATTACCGACGAACTCGTCGGGAAGTGGGTCGCAGCCGGCGGGCAGGTCGACGACGTCACCCGGTCGTCGAACGGGATGCGGACGGAGTGGCGGGTCCACACCCCCGACGGCGAGATCGTCATCGGCGGCATCGCACTCGTCCCGATCGCCCGGTTGGCCGTCGAGTGGCAGGGGATCGGCGACACGATGGCCGCCAGCGAGGCCGAAGCGGACATCGATCACCTCGCCGAGAGCCTCTACCGAGAGATTTTCGAGATCGGGGACGCGACCCAGCGGGCGTAACACGCGCTCTCGAAGACTCCTCCCCGAGCGGTACCGGGAGCCGTCACTCGAACAGTTCCTCGTGGCGCTGGGCCAGGTTCGTGTAGTCACCCGAGGAAAACTCCTCGAGGATCTCCGCCGCGTCGATCCCCGTCTCTGCGAGCGGCGTGACCTCCGCCGGAACGCCACGAACGAACGATTCGGGCGGGATCGAGTAGCCGTCGGGAACGACGGTTCCCGCGGCGACGATACTTCCCTTGCCGATCGTGACGTCGGAATTGATCGTCGCGTTGAACCCGACCAGTGCCCGTTCCTCGACGGTCGTCTCGTTGAGCACGGCACCGTGTCCCACCATGACCTCGTCCCCGAGCCGTGACGCGTGAATCGTGGCGTTGTCGCCGACGTGCGTCTCCCGACCGATGCGGACGGGGCCGATGTCTCCTCGAAGGACGACGCCGGGCCAGACGCTCGCGTCGGCTTCGATCCGGACGTCGCCGACGAGGGTCGCCTCCCTGCTCACCCGTGCCCCGTCGTCGATCGTCGGTCGCTCCCCCTCGAATTCGTAGCGTCTGCTGTCGGCCATGGGTGAACGGACCACGATCGGACGGATAATACCGCATCCCGACGCTCGTGACAGTCACGCTCGAGTCGAACTGCTCTCGAAGAAATCGAAGCGAGCGGTCTCGCAGGCGGCGACCCACGGCTATCTCGGTGCGACGGCGGCGAAGCTGCCGAGCGACCATGCTCCCGAGCCCCACCGGACCGTCGACGAGACCGTCGAGCAGCTGAAATCGACTCACGCGGAGTTATAGGACGCACTCGAGCGCGAACTCGAACGAGACGCCAACTTCGCCAACGGGCTCTTCGAAGCGTTCGTCGACGCCCTCGACGAGCGGACCGACCAGTTCCTCGAGATCACGCGCTCCGTCGCGGACCAGACGGTCAGAACGTCGACGAATTTTCGGGACAGCTCCGCGAGCAACTCGAACGGACGCAGGAGCGACTCGAGGAAGAGACCGGCGGCGTCGAGAAACTCCTCGAGCAGCGAGCCGACCAGATCGAACGGTTCCAGCAGCAACTCGAAATACAGACTGAGGCGATCACCCAGCAGATTCCGGTTCAGGGAGCCGACGAGCCCCACACGAAGATCGAAACCGATCCGGAGCACACCCTCGAGTCCGTCGAGGGAATCGACGTAGGCGTCCGTGAACGGCTCTCTGAGGCCGGCACTGTGACGAGCAGTGGCTACGATCGGTGACGGTGCGACCGACGGGAACGGGGCGCAGTTCAGGACTGGATTTTGTCGACGATCTCGCGGGCCTGCTCCTTCGCTTTGTCCTCGCCGACGTGTTTCTCGATCAGGACGCTGGTGACCTCCCAGTCGTCTTCCCCTTCGACCTTTCCGGTCCGGACCTCGCTCCCTTCGGAGACCGACTCCGCCGGCTGCTCCGCCCAGTCGGGCGTCCGTATCTCGTCGTACCGATCCGGATCGCGAAACCGGACGTGGATGTAGTCGTCTTCCGTCTCGACTTTGTCGATGTCAGGCGTGTCGGCCATACTCGACTTTCCACACCCACACGGCTAAATCACGACCCTGAATGTGCCCCGGGCCCGCCAGTAGTTCGACGCCCAGTCTCGCGATCCGAAACGCGGCGAATCGGCAGCGCACGGCGTGGATACTATCCGGGGCAGCTCCCTACGTGAGTCTATGCTCGTCCTCGGCGATGCCCACGCGTCCGACCCCGACCGGTGTGAGACCTTGCTCGAACTCTATCGAACCCTCGAGCCCGACCGGGTGCTCCAGCTCGGCGATCTCGAACGATACGATCTGCCGGCGCCGACGTGGTTCATCGCGGGCAACAACGAGGATTTCGACGTGATCGAAGCGCTACGGGCCGGCGAGCGCCCCGCGGAAACGGACAACGTCCACCTCCTCGCCAGCACGGCGGCGACGGTCGGCGGCCTCCGCGTGGCCGGCCTCTCGGGCAACTTCGCCCCCACGAGGTACGACCTGCCGCGAGACGAACTCGTCGGCGATCGCCGGCGGCACTTCACCCACGAGGACATCGACCGAGCCGCCGACCTCGAGGACGTCGACGTCCTCCTCACCCACGAGGCACCGAACGGCTTGCTGTCCTACGGCTACGACCCCGGCTGCGAGTACGTCGACGAGCTGCTCGGAACGCTCTCGCCCGAGCTCTGCCTGGTCGGCCACCACCACCGCCATCGCGAAGCCGAACTCGGGGGGACCAGAGTTGTCAGTCTCGCGCCCGCCTGGGAGCGATACTACACGCTCGAACCCGAGACGCTGGCGCTCGAGAGCCACGAGCACGACCTATCGGTCGGCGACTGAACGCGAGAAAGAACGGATACGACCGGCGGCTGTCGTCTCAGAAGGTCTCGAGGTAGCGGTCGAGTTCCCAGTCGGAGACGTCGACGAGGTAGTCTTCGAACTCCTGGCGCTTGGCCTCGACGAACTTGGAACTGACGTGGTCGCCGAGCGCGTTGTAGATCGCTTCGTCTTCCTCGAGGGCGTCGACGGCCTCGCCGAGGTTCGCCGGCAGCGTGTCGATGCCGTACTCCTCGCGTTTCTCCTCGTCGAAGTCGTAGATGTTCTCGCGAACCGGGTCGGGACAGTCGAGGTCCTTCTCGATGCCGTCGAGTCCGGCGTGGATCATGACGGCGAGCGCGAGGTAGGCGTTACAGGACGGGTCGGGCGAGCGCAGTTCGACGCGCGACGCCGCGGGCGTTCGCGCGGCCGGCTTGCGG
>NZ_JAQIVI010000143.1 GCF_028618695.1 Natrinema soli
CGGTCGCCTGCGTGTCCGCGCTCCAGAGCGCGTCGCGGACGGTCGCCTCGTCGGCGTATCCCGCCGCGAGGATCGCCCGGTGCGTGTAGCTCTTCGAGGGCGGTGCCCGTGCCGTCCCCCCGACGCTCGAGGGCGTGATAGTGACGTTCATGGTCGCTCTGTGGGGTGGCCCCGCCTTACCGATACCGATCCCGTTAGTCTCGTCTCGCGGTGATCGATTCGGACGGTCCGGATGCGGGGACAGGGCGACTGATCGCAGACCTGCGAATGGTGCAGTGGGTTACTGCCGGGAATAGTTCGGGACGAAGTGTCCTGCTATCGTGGCAACAGGGAATCGCCACGCCCTCCCCAGCCGATTCGCTCACTAGCGTTCGCTCATCCCTCGCGCAACGTCGTGCCGCGGTTCACTGGCATTCACCGCGGCCCAGCGCGCGCCACCGCACACCGGTTGACCAGTCCGAAGTGACACATAGATTGCCTGTACTGATTATCGCGGAGCATTCCTGACTGAACGACAGTCAAAGGGAAGAGACGACGAATCACGGACAGCCGATCGAGGCCGCGATCTCGAGCAGCGGTGTCTCGTCAGTGAGACTCGAGACCTCGTAGCTCAGGTCGTCGCACGTCCAGAAAATGCTTTGAATTCGCCCGTCGCGACGGTAGGCCGTGGTGCCGTCGACCTCGGTCTCCTCGAGCGTCGACGACGTCGGGCTGAACCGCTGGAACTCTCGGACGGCCACGTAGAGTTCGCGTGCGACCACGTTCGGATCGTTGTACCACAGCATCGCGGTGGTCCCACCGTACTCGTCTTCCCGATCGATGACGGTGATCCGGTCGAGCGCGTACGCGTCCGGCACGTCCGGCTCCGGAAGCTCGTACGGGAGGTGCGCTTCGGCGGCTCCTCGACGCTCGAAGACACCCTCGGGCTCGCGACCGTCGGTGACGACGGTCACTCCGTTCGGCGGTTCGTACGCGAACGTCCCCGGTTCGAGACCCTCGTCGATCGAGAGATCCTCATACGTGACGGTCAGGTCGTGGCGCGTTTCGCCGTCCTCACGCATCGTGTTCCGTTCCTTGATCGGATACCGGTACTCGTCGTCGATCCACACGGTTCGGGAGATGTCCAGTTTCTCGAGGTCTCGGATGATGTTCACCGGCATGACGTACGTCGTGTCTCCGACGACGAGTTCGACCTTCGGTCCGATGTCGTCGACCGGCGGTTTCGTCTCGACGACGTGCGTCTCGCGTCCGTCGACGGTCTCCGTCCCCTCGTAGCCGAGGCGGTACTCCTCGAGGAGGTTCTCGAGAACGAGGCGCGTCTTGTCGGTGTCGACCTTGTTCGGATGGAACTGTTTGTCCACCACCTCCGTTGACGGGTTGTACTCCCACGTCGTCGCTCGGTTCGTCACGGTGGCCGAACCGACCGGCACGTCCGGATCGGTCGACTCGAGCACGTCGATCCGCTGTTTGGCCGGCGGTCGTCGAGCGATGCGCTCGACCCGTTCGACGGTCTCGTCCGGGGCGTCGACCGACACGGTTCGCCGGGCCTCGAGGGAACGCATGTGGCGGCGCGTCTCGATCGCGTCTCGGACGAGATCCGCGCCCGTCGGCGTCCCGTCGCCGGAGTCGCTGAGGCAGCCGCCGAGTGCGACCGCAGCACCCGTTGCGAGGAGCCGACGACGGTTCATATCCGGGGATTACCACCTCTAATGATAAGTTTGTGGGTTCGAACCGATCCCCGATGGCCGGGATCCCCGGGATTATGTACGACGGTGCCACACGTGCGTCCATGAACCTCGACGTCGATCTCTCCGCCCTTCGCGAATTTCTCGAGGCCGAAGCGCCGGACGGCTATCTGATCGATGACGACACCTCGGATTCCGACCAGCGGTACGTCTCCGGCTTCACGGCACCGGATCCCTTTCAGACGCTCGTGACCGCCGACGGGGTCCACTTGCTCGTCTCCGGCCTCGAGTACGGTCGCGCGAACGCGGAGGCGAGCGTCGACTCTGTCACTCGTCGAGCCGCGTACGAGTACCAGCAACTCGTGGCCGAGTACGGCCGGTACGAGGGGAAGATCCGCATGCTGGCGGCGTTTCTCGAGGACCACGATGTCGACTCGATCGCAGTCCCCCGGAACTTCCCGACGGGAACCGCGGACGGGCTCCGCGAGCACGGTTTCGCGGTGACGGTCGAACGCGAGGGGATCGTGACGGAGATCCGGGCGACGAAAACCGAGTGGGAGGTCGATCAGATCCGGGCGAGCCAGCGGGCGAACGAGGCCGCGATGGCGAGAGCCGAGGAGCTGATCGCCACCGCGGAGGTGGAGGACGGCGTCCTCGTCCACGATGGCGACGTGCTCACCAGCGAACGCGTCACGGAGGAGATCGAGGTCACCCTGCTCCGCCACGGCTGTGCGCTCGACGAAACGATCGTCGCCTGCGGTGCCGACGGTGCGGACCCCCACGACCGCGGGAGCGGGCCGCTCGAGCCCGACGAACTGATCGTGATCGACATCTTCCCGCGCGATAAGGAGACGGGCTACTTCGCGGACATGACCCGGACGTTCGCCCGCGGCGATCCCGGCGAGGAGGCCCGGCGACGCTACGAGGTCACGCGGGAGGCCTAC
>NZ_JAQIVI010000144.1 GCF_028618695.1 Natrinema soli
GTCGGCACCGCCGGCACGACGGACTTCGGGAGCATCGACCCGCTCGAGGCACTGGCGGATCGGGCCGCCGAGCGCGACCTGTGGTTCCACGTCGACGCCGCCTACGGCGGGGCGTGTGCGATCAGCGACCGCCTCCGCCCGAAACTCGCGGGGATCGATCGCGCCGACTCGATTGCCGTCGACTTCCACAAGCTGTTCTACCAGCCGATCAGCTGCGGGGCCTTCCTGTTGCGCGACGGCGACCGCTATCGGTTCCTCGAGCGCAACGCGTCCTATCTCAACCCCGAACGGGACGACGCGGCGGGGGTCCCGAACCTCGTCTCGAAGTCGACGCGGACGACCCGTCGATTCGACGCGCTGAAGCCGTTCGTGACGTTCAACGCGCTGGGCCGAACCGGCGTGGCCGACTGCGTCGAGTACGTCTGCGAGCTGGCCGACGCGGTCGCCGCCGAGATCCGGACCGAACCGGCGCTGGAACTGTGCTGCGAGCCCGAACTGAGCGCGGTCGTCTTCCGGTATCGGCCGGATCGCCTCGAGCGATCGAACCGACCGCCCGAGCGGGCCGATTCCGACACGTCGACCGCCGTCGATCGCATCAATCGCGCGATCCGCGACGAGTTACTGGCCGACGGCGAGGTCGTCCTCGCTCGGACGGAAGTCGACGGCACTGCCGCGCTGAAGGTCACCCTACTGAATCCCCGAACGACGCGTTCGGACCTCCGGGAGGCCCTCGAGGCGGTCATCGACCGCGGCGAGGCTCTCGAACACGAGCTTGGTAATTCCGCATGACTCCACGACCCACGACACCGACGACCGCGACCGACGAGCGTCGAGTCGATGCGACGCGAGTCGCACGCGACGCGACGGTGCACAGCTTCCTGAACTGCTACTGCCACGAGACCGGTGCCGGCGAGTTCGTCGCGGTCGCGGACGCGCCCGTCCCCGGCGACCGCTCCCCGGCGACCGGGCTCGTGCTGTCCTGCTCGCTTCCGAATCAGGGGATCGACCTGTTCGCTCCCGTGGACTACCGCTCCCCGACCGGTCGCCACCTGTTCGACCTGCCCGCGTACTACCGTACCGGGAGCGACGACGACCCGGTCGAACTGGACTACACCACGCTCGCGACGCTCGCCACGAAGGAACTCGAGATCGAGCGCGGCGCGGACGGGAACCGCGACGATCTCCTTGAGCGGGTCGTTCGCTCCTGCCGGAACATCGAGCGGTACGTCGACGCCCGCGCGGACGACGAAGAAACGTTGTACGGTACGGAGTTCACCTTCCGCGAGGCCGAACAGTCGCTGGTCTTCGGTCACCTCCGCCATCCGACGCCGAAGAGCCGCCGAGGGATGGAACGCGACGCCGAGCGCTACGCCCCGGAACTCGAGGGCTCGTTCCGGCTGCACTACGTCCGTGCCGATCCCGACATCGTCGAGAGCGAGTCCGCTCGCGCGGACTCCGCCGCGGAGTGGGTTCGCGAGGCGCTGCGCGACGATCTGGTCGTCGACGAGACGCTCCTCGAGGGGCACCTCGCTGGCGACGACGGAGACGACGTCCTCCTGCCGGTTCACCCGTGGCAGGCGGATCGGTTGCTCGAGCGCCCCGACGTGCAGGATCTCGTCTCGGCGGGGAAACTCGAGTCGCTCGGCCCGCTGGGCCGCGAGTTCCACCCGACGACGTCCGTGCGGACGCTGTACGCGCCCGACTCGCCGTTCATGGTCAAGGGATCGCTCGCCGTCGAGATCACCAACTCGCTGCGGACGAACAAGCGCCCCGAACTCGAGCGCGGGGTCGCGATCTCGGATCTGTTAGCGACCGAGCTCGGCGACGACCTACGCGAGCGGTTCCCCGCGTTCGACGTGATTCGGGATCCGGCCTATCTGACGATCGATCCGGACGCGCTGGGCGTCGAGGGAGACGAGTCCGGCTTCGAGGTCGTCCTTCGGGAGAACCCGTTTCGGGGCGAGGACGCCCGACGGGCGACGCCGGTCGTGGCGCTCTGCCAGGACGCGATCGGTGACGGGACTTCCCGCCTCGGCCGCATCGTCGGCTCGATCGCCGAGCGCGAGGGCCGCGACCCCGCCGCCGTCAGCGAAGAGTGGTTCCGCCGCTATCTCGCGATTTCGGTCCGGCCGCTCCTGTGGCTCTACCTCGAGCGTGGGATCGGGCTCGAGGCCCACCAGCAAAACAGCGTGCTCGCGCTGGACGAGGCGGGCTACCCCGACGAGTTCCGCTACCGGGACAATCAGGGCTACTACTTCCCCGAGAACGCGTCCGACCGAATCGAGGCCGTCCTCCCCGGCGTCGGCGAACGGGCCGGCAGCGTCTGTCCCGACGCGGTCGCCGACGAACGGGTCCGCTACTACGTCCTGCTCAACAACGCTCTCGGCGTGATCAACGCCTTCGGAACCGCGGGGCTGGTCGACGAGGAGCGACTGCTCGCCGTCCTCCGCGACGAACTCGAGTCGCTCCGGGAGTTCGACCGTCCCGGCACGTCGATCCTGGACCCGCTCCTCGAGTCGGCGACCGTCCCCTGCAAGGCGAACCTGTTGACTCGCTTCCGCGGGCTGGACGAACTCGAGGCTCCCTCGCTCGACGAGCAGTCGGTCTACGCCGACGTGCGGAATCCGCTCGTCGACGCGTCGGATTCGGCCGATCGAGTCGAGCCGACCAACTCGGTCGATTCGGCGGACCGGGTCGAGACGGTCGAGTCGGAGGTGAACCGATGACCGCGCGGGAGCCGTCCCGCGGCCCGCACGCCGCAGTCGTCTCGGACTACGACTTCGAGTACTACGACGAGACGATCGACCGCCATATCGGCTTCCGGCCGGTCTCGCTCGAGCGCGACCTCGGCCGCCTGCACGCGTGGCTCGGCTCGGATCACGTCACGCCCTACTGGGATCTCGACCAGCCGTTACCCGAGTTCCGCGAGACGCTTCGGGAGAAACTCGCGGACGACCACCAGACGCTGTACGTCGGCTGTCTGGATCACGTCCCGATGAGCTACTGGGAGCGCTACTGGGTCGCCGAGGACGATCTGGCGGCGTACTACGACGCCGACCCGGCCGATCAGGGCATCCATCTCCTGATCGGGCCCGAGGAGTACCTCGGCCAGGGGTACGGGACGGCGCTGCTCCGTGCGATGATCGCGTTCCAGTTCCGCCACCCCGAGACCGAGCGGGTCGTCGCCGAACCCGACGCCCGCAACGACGCGGTCCTTGCTTCGTTCGAGCGATGCGGTGCCGAACTTCGCCGAGAATTCGAATTCGAAGAAGAAGCGAAGACGGCCCGACTCGTCGCCTGCCAGCGCGAGCGGTTCGAACGCGAGGTCTGGCCGCCGACGGCCGACGACGCGG
>NZ_JAQIVI010000145.1 GCF_028618695.1 Natrinema soli
GGCGCGCTGGGGCGTCCCGATCCGGCGCGCGAGCGCTCGTCCCGCGAGCACGCCGAGCAGCCCGAATCCGTAGTTCGCGGCGACGATGCCGCCCAGTACGAGCGGATTCGACGCCAGCGCGGTCTGCAGCGCGAACGTGCTGTAGGTCGTTAGCGAGGAGAGAAATCCCGTCGTGAAGACGAGGCGGGCCCGCGTTCCGATGTGGCCCGCGTACTCGGCCTCGTAGACCAGAAACGCGAGGACGGCGCTCCCGACTGCGTTGACGAGGACGATCGAGGGAACGTCCGGGAGCGCTTCCATCGCGAGAAACCGGAGGTTCGAGCCGGCGAAGCCGCCGACTGCGATCAGTGCGAACGTCTCGAGTCGAACGAGCGGGTGTGCGTTTGCCATGGCTGAGTGGTCACGCAGGGACCGTCATACGGACTACTGGAAGCCATTTCCGGCGCACCTTCGACTCGCCATGCAGGTGCGCCGGTAACCGTTTCAGCAGCCCGTATCAGCCGACCGACGCTCGCCGGCGTGGTACTGCGATCGACGCCAGCCACGGATCGGCACGTCTCGCCCGGCAGTCGGGTCAGCCGGTCCCCACTGTCTAATCGTGTGCCTCCTCTCGCGGGCATACAATGAGGGTTCCGGATGCCGTTTCCGATTCGTCTCAGCGTAGTCTCGCGGCCCCAGATCGCGCTCGAGCGCCTCGAGTCGCGGAAGGAAAAGAGCCAAGGTTAGACTGCCTCTAAACCGAGCCATGACCGGAGACGCTGGCGGGGACGGCGGCCGGAGCGGGTTCGCGCGGGCGTCGTGGGCGAACGTCCTCGGTAACGTCGTGAAGATCGCCGCCGAGGGGGCGGCGGGGCTCGCCTTCGGG